>JAQGMZ010000136.1 GCA_028292045.1 Polaromonas sp.
CCGAGGTCCAGAACGGGCCACCGCTTTTGACCTGATCGACAAAATGCTGGATCGAGGCGTTAAAACAGTTTTGCCGAACCACCGCTTCGTCGTACACATGGGTTTCCTGCTCGGCGCCGATGAGCCTGAGCACCGCGCCTTCGAGCACCACGCTGCAGCGCGTGCCGGCAATCTCCAGCCGGTCGGGCGCGCGGGTGTCGTGGCCGGCCGCCGTCATCACGCCGTCAATCGTCACCGTCAGGCCGTAGCCGGTGCGCAGCAAGATGGTGGCGCTGTCCTCGCCGACGATGCCGGCGCAGGCCCGGCCGGTGCTGCAGGCCAGCACATCGAGTTCGCCGAACAGGGCGCGCATCACGTCGATCTCATGGATCAGCGATTCGGCAATCAGCACCCGCTCTTCCTTGGCCAGAAAGGCCTGGCGCGTCAGCGCATGGATTTTTCCGTCCTCGGCGCGCGGCAGCATGCTCGAGCGCCACAAGGCCATGCGCGCCAGCGTGATGGTGCCCAACCGGCCGGCCTGCAACCACTCGGCAATCTTGCGAAAGTACGCCCGGTAGCGCCAGTTCTCGTTGACCATCACGCGGATGGTGCCGCCCACTTCAGCCACCAGCGCCTCGGCTTCGGCAAGGGTCGGGCATAGCGGCTTTTCGCTGAGCGCGTGAATGCCGTGGCGCGCGGCCAGCCGGACCATGGCGGCATGCGTTTCGCGCGGCGTGATGATGTCGACGAGGTCCAGCGACTCGGCCGCCATCATGGCGTCGGCTGAGTCGTAGAACGCCGGGATGCCGAACTGTTGGGCGCGCGACCTGGCGCGCTCCAGCATCGGGTCGCAGACGGCGACGACCTGGGCGCCCTGGCAATGGGCCCAGGCGGTGAAATGGTCGGCGCTGATCATGCCGCAGCCCAGCACGCCAACGCGCAATGTGGTTTTTTCAAGCATGGCGTCAATCCACCGCAGCGGCGTTCAGGGCCTGGCGGGAAGCAGCATGGGCGGCATAGGCCGTCATGAAGCGCCCGGCGTCGTCATGCGCTGCCAGCGCTTTTTCCAGCGGCGAGCGGTCGGCCATGTCCATTCGCGCCACCTCGTATTCAATCTCCAGTCCGGGTGGCAGCGCATCCAGGAAGTCGAACAGCGGCAACTCGCCTTCGCCGGCCGGCAGCCGGGCACCTCGGGCTTCCTGAAGCAGTTCTTCGTCGGTGCGGCGGCCAACCAGCTTGTTCGCATCGCACAGCTGCGCAAAAACGATCCGGGCCGGGTCGATTGCGGCAATGTCCGACGGCAGGCTTCCCGAGCGGTCCAGGTGCAGCGCGTCAAGCAGCACGCCGGCATTGCCGGCGCCGCTGCGCTCGACGATGCGCAGGGCTGCGCCCAGGTTGCGCACGCCGCTGTAGGGCAGAAATTCCAGCGCCACGCGAATGCCCGCTGCGGCCGCGCCCTCGCAGTAGCGGGCAAACAGCGCGGTGAACCGTTCCTCGTCCGCATCGAAGCCGTTGGCCACAATGATCGGGATGCCCAGCGCGCGGGTCGCCTCGATGGCGGGCGCCACCTGTTCCCAGGTCACGTCGGGATAGAACTGGTAGGCCGACACATTGGACAGGCGAATGCCCTGGTCACTGGCGCGCTGGCGCAGAGCCTTCAGGGCCGAAGGGTTGCCGATCAGCGGCGTGGCGAACGCGTCGCCGGGCCGGCGTCCGCAGATGCGCAGCCCGACGGCGCCAAAGCCTGCGCGGGCGGCGGCGTCGATGGTTTCCGCTGGCGTGGCGCTCAGGCTCAGGTGGGCAAGGGTCATGGTTTTCATGGCGTGCAATCAAATGAAGAAGAATGAAAGGAAGCTGGCGCCGTCACGCCCAGGCGCAGCGCCAGCGCCAGCAGGTCGGCCGCCACCGGCGCAGGCACCGCAATGCCGTCCTTTTCCTGCTGCTGCTGGGTGCGCCAGGCGCGTTCGCCCGGCAGCAGGATTTCGCGCACCTCGGGCATCAGCGGCGTCGCCTTGAGCAGCGATACCAGCCCGTCCATACGCAGCTTGAAGGCTTCGGGTTCCACGAAGCGCGCAATGTCGATGGCGATGTGCAGGTGCCCGTTGCCGATGGCGCTGCCCGTGTCCTTGAACCAGGCCGGGATTTCGCCCAGAATGCGCGAGCCGGTCAGCACGCCGCACAAAATCTCGCCAAAGACCGCCAGGCCGTAGCCCTTGTAGCCCAGTGGCAGCAGCGCGCCGCCGGCGGCCAGCGCTTGCGGGTCGTCGGTCGGCTGGCCGTCGCTGTCCACCAGCCAGTCGTGCGGAATCTTCTCGCCGTTCTTGGCCGCGAGCCGGATGCGGCCACCGGCCGCCACGCTCAGCGCCATGTCGAGCACGATGGGGCCGTGCGACAGGCTGGGCGCGGCAAACGCGATCGGGTTGTTGCCGATGGTGTTGCTGCGCCCGCCCCACGGTGCCATGCCCGGAAAGCCGTTGGTCCAGGCGATGCCGATCATGTCGTGCGGCAGGGCCTTCATGGCGTAGTGGGCGCAGGTGCCGATGAAGTCGCTGTTGCGTGCGGTGACGAAGCCGATGCCCTGCGCCCGGGCTTTCTCGATCGCCAGGTCCATCGCCCGCGTCGCCGTGATGGCGCCCAGCGCCCGGTCGCCGTCGAGCAGGGCGGTACCGGGGGCTTCGTTGACCACCCGGATGTCCGGCTGGCGCTTGGCGCCGCCGTCGAGCAGGCGGTTCACCAGGAAGGGCAGGCGGATCACGCCATGCGAATGGGTGCCGCGCAGGTCGGCCTCTACCAGGCTGGCGGCCATGGTGCGGCCGTCAATTTCTGACAGCCCGGAGGCCACAAAAACCGAGACCACATAAGCCTGCATTTCGGCCACAGGCACCTGTCGGCTGAATGAATGGTTCATGGGCTGGGTAGTTACGCTGTGGTCAGGGCTAGCTAGGGGTTTCGCTGGCGGGTTCACGATCCTTCAGCCCGGATGTTGGCGTCTTTCGCCACCTTGCCGAACAGCGCGTAGTCGCGCGCAATGCGCGCACCGAAGGCCTGGGGTGAGTCGCCAATCGCCTGCACCGCCAGCGCCACCAGCCCGGCTTTCACCGCTTCGGACTTCAAGCTGTCCACCAGCGCCGCATGGATTTTCTGCACGATGGCGTCCGGCGTCCCCTTGGGCGCGTGCAGGCCAAACCAGTTGCTGCATGCTTCGAGGGGCTTGAAGCCGGCCTCGGCGGCGGTGGGCACCTCAAGCATCTTGGGATTGCGTTTTTTGCCGACGATCAGGATGGGGCGCAGCTTGCCCTGGGCAATGTAGGGCTCGACCACCGACGGCGCATTCAGGCTCACCTGCACCCGGTTGGCCAGCAGGTCGGGCATCAAGGGGCCGCCGCCCCGGTAATGCACGCCCTCCATCTCGATGCCGGCCAGCATCCTGAAATACTCCAGGTACAGATGCTGGTTGCCGCCGGCGCCAGCGTCGCCATAGAACATCGACTTCGGATTTTTCTTGGCCAGCGCGATGAATTCGGCAATGTTCTTCGCCGGCACTTCAGCGTTGATGTTCAAAATCTGGTCGCCTTCGCCCATCATGGAGATATGGACCAGGTCGGTCAGGGGGTTGACGCTCAGGTTCGAGGTGTGCGGCAGCACCACGATCTGGCCGACCCCCGACGCCAGCAGGGTGTAGCCGTCGGGCGCTGAGCCCGCCACGAAAGCGGTGGCGATGTTGCCCGCGGCGCCGGCCTTGTTCTCGACGATCACCGACTGGCCCAGCCGCTCGCTCATCGGCCCGCTGAGCAGGCGCGGCAGGGCGTCGGTCAGGCCCCCGGCGGCAAAGCCGACGACCAGCTTGATGACCTTGTGGGGATAGGCCTGCGCCCAGCCGGCCACGGGCAGCGCCATGCCGGCGGCGATGCCGGCACTGGCCTGGATCAGGCTGCGGCGGGAATGCGAAGTTGGTTTCATGATGGTTCCTTGTCTCTGGATTGCCGTGTAAGCGGTCTGGTTTGCAGAAAAAATGAATGGATGAGTCTCTCGAAACTCAGGCGCGCGGCCGCGCCGGCGGCACGCCGCCATGCACCACCCAGCCATTGCTGGCCAGCACGCCGGCGTCGATAGTCAGGTTGGCGCCGGTGATGGCCGAGGCTTTGTCGGACAGCAAAAAGGCAATCGACTCGGCGACTTCCGACGGCTCGACCAGCCGGCCCAGCGCGCTGACCTCGACCGGCGACACCGCGTAGCGCTTGCCTTCCTTGATGTTGGCGACCATGCGCGGCACCGCGACAAAGCCGGGGCTGACCGCGTTGACGCGAACGCCGCTGCGGCCCCATTCCGCCGCCATGCCTTCGGTCAGCATGTTGACGGCGGCCTTGGCCGAGTAGTAGGCATGGCCGTGGTTGGGCCGCTGGCCGACCATGGACGAGATGTTGACGATGGCGCCCGCGCCGTTCATCGCCATGCGCTTGCCGAATTCGACATTGCTGATGTAGGTGCCCCGGTAGCCCGACTGCACGATCCGGTCCCAGGTGTCGATCGGCATCAGTTCGGGCGCCACCTGCGGCGCAAAGATCGCGGCCGAGTTGACCATGGCATGGATGGGGCCGTGCTGGGCCTCGATGTGGGCGGCGGCATCGGCTATCGACAGCGCATCGAGCACGTCGATTCTCATGCTGTGGCCTTCGCACTGGCGCGCCATGGCGTCGGCCGCCGCCAGGTCGATGTCAGCCACGACGACACGCCAGCCGCGCTGGTGCAGCAGCGTGCAGGTCGCCGCGCCAATGCCGTTGCCGCCGCCAATCACAACGGCCAGGCGGCACCGGCCTTCGGTGTTTTCTATAGTCAAAGCAGTTCCTTCGTAAGGGGTTGGAAATCAGGCCGGGCCGCTCAGCTGACCTGGATATTGGCGGCCTTGGCCACTTTCGCGAAGGCTTCGAAATCGGACGCAATGCGCATGGTGAATGCTGCCGAGGTGTCGCCAACCGGCCGGATGGACTGCATTGCCAGGCCGGATTTCATCGCATCCGTCTTCAGCGCCTCGACCACCGCATCGCGCAGCTTTTGCCTGAGCGGCTCGGGCAGGCCCTTGGGGCCGTGCAGTCCAAACCAGTTGGTGCACACTTCCAGCGGCTTGAGCCCAACTTCGGCGCAGGTTGGCACATTGGGCAGCTTGGCCTCGCGCTGCCGGCCCACCACCATCAGCGCGCGCAGCTTGCCCTGCTGGATATAAGGTTCGATCGCCGGGTAGGCGTTCAGGCTCATCTGCACCTGATTGCCGATGAAGTCCGGCATCAGCTGGGCCGTTCCCCGGTAGTGCACGCCGGTCATATTCAGGCCGGCCAGCATAGTGAAATACTCCATGTACAGGTGCAGGTTGCCGCCGGCGCCCGAATCGGCATAAAACATCTTTTCAGGGTTCTTCTTGACCAGCGCGATGAACTCCTGGATGGTCTGCGCCGGCACCAGGGCGTTCACCGTCAGGATCAGGTCGCCCTCGCCAATCATCGAAATGTGCGACACGTCGGCCTGCGGATTGACGCGCATGCCGGTATAGGTATGCGGCGACACGACGATTTGGCCAACCGAGGAGAAAAGCAAGTTGTAGCCGTCGGCCGGCGCCTTGGCAACAAATTCAGTCGCCAGGTTGCCGGCCGCGCCGGTCTTGTTTTCAATGATGACCGGCTGGCCCAGCTTGTCGCCCAGGCTGGTGGCCGTCAGGCGCGCCAGCACGTCGGTCAGGCCACCGGCCGAGAAGCCGACGTTGAGCTTGACTGGTTTATTGGGGTAATCCTGAGCCCGGCCCAACGCGGGCAATGCCAGCGCGGCGCCGGCCAGTGCGGCATCGCGCAGAAAACCCCGCCGGTCGATAGGGTGCATCGTCATGGTCTTGTCTCCTGTGGCAAGGCTGCTTGGAGCAGCCATTTGTTGAACTTCACATGCCGCTAGGGCCTGGAAGAATTACAACGAATTCAGCCTTTGAAGTCCAAAACGATCGATGTCTGCCTGCCCCAAGCTTTTTGTTGTGGCTGGGGCCGAAAACTCAGGGTTTGTGCTGAGCGCGTTGCTGCAAGGCGCTCAAGCTGGCAGCCAGCGGCTGGTCCAGCGCCTCCAGGCGGCGGGCCAACGGGCCGAGTTTTTTGGCAAACAGGACACTCATGGCGCTCAGCAGTTCGAGCAGCTCGTCCTCGTACTTGAACGGTGCGCGCCGCAACGAGCGCACCAGGTAAAGCGTTCGCTTAAGGCTCGGATTCACGATGCGCCGGCCAGCCAGCCGGCCGCTTTCGATGTCGTCAATCGCATTGCCATAGGGCATGACCGCCGCTGCATCGCCATGGGCCAC
This sequence comes from Polaromonas sp., assembly GCA_028292045.1. Classification (GTDB taxonomy): domain Bacteria; phylum Pseudomonadota; class Gammaproteobacteria; order Burkholderiales; family Burkholderiaceae_C; genus Polaromonas. The sequence continues at coordinate 6,311 of JAQGMZ010000136.1, forward strand.
CATGCTCTTCATCATGGAAATCGACGACACGTCGAGCATGACGTTCAGCTCAAGCGCCAGCCGCTTGGCAGTGGCCAGCACCTGCTGGCGCACGCCGTCGCGCTTGCCCGGCAGCACCAGGTCATGGCCGGCCAGCGCTGAAAATTCGATGGGCTGCTGCAGCGCTTCGGCCGGCACCTTGCCTGCTGCCGAGACGAACAGCATTTCCTCTTCCACCAGCGGCACGCGTAGCAGGCCGGGCCGCTCATGCACTTCGTAGGCCAGCGCAATGTCGATCTCATGGCGCTCGAGCGCGTCGACAAGCACCACGCTGCGTTCCTCGACCAAGCTGAGATTGACAGCGGGCAGGTCCTTGCGCGAGCGCAGGATCAGGTCGCGCCCGACCATGTTCATGAAGCCGTTGGTCAGTCCCAGCACGATGCCTTCGCGCTCCAGCCGTCCGGCCGCCGTCACCTCGCGCTCGGTTTCGCCCACCAGCCGCAAGATTTCGCAGGCCCTTTCGTAGAGCACTTGCCCGGCGCGCGTGGGCGAGACGCCGCGCGAATGCCGGCTGAGCAGGCGCACGCCCAGTTGTTCCTCCAACTGGCGAATCTGCATGCCCAGCGCGGGCTGGGCCACATACAGTTGCTCCGCCGCGCGTGTGATGTTGCCGGTTTCGACGATGCGGGCAAAGTATTGAAGCTGACGTAAGTTGATGACCATCTCCTGTTTTCACTGCCGGGCCTGTTTGTCAATTGGCTAGATTGTCCCTGTGCCCGAGGGACTTGGCACTGGGAGTTGCCTATCGAATGGGTGAGGCTTCGTTGCTCGCATTGGGAGCGCAACATACTGGCCTGGCGCACCGCCAAGTCAGTGCTTGGGTCAAAAGCACGTCAAGGATGGCGGCTGGCAGTTGACGATTTGTTTAGCGCTGTCAACGTGTCGATCGCCTCATTTCGAAAAGCCACACCATCGGATACCATGCGCGCACGACGCGCGCGCTTTGTTGCGCTGATGCCGAACAGATCTGCAACCACCAGCATTCGCGTACAAGCCATGCCCGGCTGATTCACGGTGAATATTTTTTGAAAGCTTCATGCCCATGTCCGACAAGATTGCATTGCTGGTGCTCAATACACATTCAAGCGAGCACCAAGCAATATTGTCCGATCTTTACGACCTCACCTACGCGCCAACAGCGGACGAGCGCGCGGCGGCCATTGCTGCGCACGGCGAGAAGTTCCGGGCCGTGCTGACCATCGGCGTGCTGGGTTTGACCGCCGGCGAGATCGCCGCCATGCCCGAGCTCGAGCTCATCTGCTGCATGGGTGCCGGCTACGAGCTGGTCGATGTCGAGGCCGCACGGGCGCGCGGCATTGCACTGGCCAATGGGCAAGGCACCAACGACGACTGCGTTGCCGACCACGCCTTTGGACTCGTCATCGCGGCCATGCGCAACTTTCGCCAACTCGACCGCCTGTGCCGTGAAGGCGTGTGGCGCCTGGCGATACCCCAGCCTCCCAACGTCTCGGGCAAGCGCATGGGCATCCTGGGTCTGGGCACCATCGGACAGAAAATAGCCAGGCGTGCGGCAGCGTTCGACATGCCCATCGGTTACCACAACCGCAGCCCCAAAGAAGGCAAGGCGTACCGGTACTTCAGCACCCTGGAGGCATTGGCCCAGTGGTGCGATGTGCTGGTCTGCGCCGCCCCGGGCGGGCCCGCCACACGCCATATCGTCAATGCCCAAGTGCTCGATGCGCTGGGCCCGCAAGGCTTTCTGGTGAACATCGGCCGCGGCAGCGTGGTCGATACCGATGCGCTGGCTGCAGCCCTGCGTGAAGGCCGTATTGGCGGCGCTGGCCTGGACGTCTACGAAAGCGAACCGAAGCGCCCCGAAGCGCTCATCGGGCTGGACAACCTGATGCTCACGCCTCATCTGGCGGGCTGGTCGCCCGAAGCGACTCAAGCGTCCTTTGAGCGCTTTTTGAACAATGCCGATGGCCATTTTTCTGGAAAAGGCGTGGTCAGTCCTATTTGAGCGAATTGCTTTTTTAACGCCTTGCCTTGTTGCGCAATGTTGGATGCGGCTACCGCCTGTGATAGCAACTGTGTGCGTAACACCCAGCTTGAAAGTTTTCAGACATGCCAGGCCCGCGCGTCGATGTGCAGGCGCATGCCCAGCGCTTGCAGCACTTTCAAGGCAGTGAACAAGGTCGGGTTTCCTTGCTAGCACATGGCCTTGTAGCGCCCTCCGCAGGTGATGTCCGTGTCGCAGGCGATGTCGCCCAGCGCTTTGTCGAACAGGCAAACATCGTCAGGCACCTGCTCGATGCAGGCCTGAAGGAAACCCTCGCAGTCTTCACCGAGCGCCCGTAATCGGGGCGTCGAAGGGTTGAATGCCCAGTTTTTCAGCGGCTGTAGGGTTCATCGTTCATTCCCTTCGGCAATGCGGATGATTGAACGCATGTCATTGGGCAGCATGCGCCACGCGGCGCCGGCCCGGGCTAGAGCAGCGAAGCGCATTGAACGCCTCGCGCAGGCTGTAACGCCGCTGGGGCGCTTGCTCGTCAATCAAGGCCAGGTAGGACGCCACGACGTTCCACTCTTCATCGCTCACATCGCTGGGTTAAGGCTTTGCGGTCATCGCCCGCAACTGGGGATGATTCAAGAAAATCAGCCCTGTGTTCATAGCACCAGTGGGTCAATTCGTGCGGGATGGCTGCGTGTAGTAGGCCGCATTTGCCCCGGCAGCGCCCTTGAGCCTTGCGAATTCCGCCTTGGCTACCACGCCCAAATGCACCTCGTCCGGCCCGTCGATGAAACGCAGCGCACGGCCCCAACTCCAGAGCTGGGCTAGTGGCGTGTCGTTGGTCAGGCCCATGGCGCCAAAGACCTGCATGGCGCGGTCCATCACGCGGGTCTGCAGCCGGCCGGCGAGCACCTTGATGGCCGAGACGTCCACCCGCGCGGCACGGTTGCCTTCGCGGTCGATGCGGTCTGCTGCTTGCAGCACCAGCAGCCGCGCCTGGTCGATCTCGATGCGTGACTCTGCGATCCAGTCGCGCACGTTGGCCTGGTCGGCCAGCCGCTTGCCGAAGGCGCGACGCGACAGCGCCCGCTCGACCATCAGGTCCATCGCCAGTTCGCACTGGCCGATGGTGCGCATGCAATGGTGGATGCGGCCGGGCCCGAGCCGAGCCTGAGCCAGGGCGAAGCCTTCACCTTCCTTGCCCAGCAGCGCCTCGGGCCCTACATGCACATCCTTGAAAAGAATCTCGCAGTGGCCTTCGATGGCCAGGTGGTTCATCACCGGCAGGTTGCGCACGATGTGCACGCCAGGGGTGTCCAGAGGCACAATGACCATTGAGTGCCGGTCGTGTGCCTCGTAGCCGCTCGCATCGGCGCGCAGGCCCATGACAATGGAAAACCTGCAGTTTGGGTGGATCGCTCCAGTCGTGAACCACTTGCGGCCGTTGACGATAAAGCCGCCTTCGGGTGTGGCATGGATAGTTGTCTCGATGTTGGTTGCGTCTGATGAGGCGACGTCGGGTTCGGTCATCGCGAACGACGAGCGGATGCGTCCGTCGAGCAGTGGATTTAGCCACTGCTCGCGCTGCTGCGGTGTGGCGAAAAGGTGCAGCAGTTCCATGTTGCCGGTGTCTGGCGCGTTGCAGTTGAACACCTCGGAAGACCACGGAAGACGGCCCATGATTTCAGCCAGCGGTGCGTATTCGAGGTTCGTGAGGCGCGTGCCCGGCTCATTCTCACGCAAGGCCGGCAGGAAAAGGTTCCACAGCCCCTGTTCGCGTGCAAGTGATTTGAGGCCGTCGATGAGCGCTACCGGAAACCGCCCGTGTTCAGTCTCGTCCAACCACTCACGGTGCTGCGGGAGCACGTGCTGGTTGATGAAGACCTGCAGGCGGCGCTGCAGGGCCTGGGTGGCGTCGCTGTATTGGAAGTTCATAGTGTCATGTATGGAAGTTGGGGTTGCGTTTTTCCTGAAACGCGCGAAGGCCTTCCGGGAAAGAAGGGCGGTCAAGCAGTTCGCGCTGGCGTAGGCGTTCGTGGTCCATCTGTGTGGCGAGGGAATTGAACTGGGCGGCGTCGAAAGCGTGGCGAACCTCGCGACCCACGCCGGGCGGCATCTGTGCCAGGCGCGATGCAATGGCCATGGCCTCGTCCATCAGCGCGCCTGACGCCACCTGCCGCCAGATCATCCCCCAGCGCTCAGCGGTCTCGGCGCTCACGCGCTCGCCCAGCATCGTGATGGCCTGCGCGCGCGCCCAGCCGATCAGGCGCGGCAGCTTCCAGCTGGCGCCGAGGTCGGGCACCAGCCCAAGCTTCGGCGCGAAAGTCAGCACGAAGCTTGCCGTGTCCGAAGCAATCACAATGTCGGCAGCGAGCGCAATGCTCACGCCTGCGCCGGCACACACGCCGTTGACGGCTGCCAGCGACGGGATCGGCAGGTCGTGCAGCGCCTGGATGACTGGGTTGAAATATTCTTCCATGAGGTGCGATTGCCGCACGCCGAAGGATTCGTCGGGCAGACCCGGCACACCGTTGTCGTCGAGCTGCCAGCCTGCGCAGAAGCCGCGCCCGGCGCCAGTAATCACAAGCGCGCGAACGGAGGTGTCGGCCGCTACGCCCCGCAGTTGCGCCAGCAAGGCCTTGATGGCGTCTAGGCTAAGGCTGTTCAGCGACTCGGGCCGGTTGAGGGTAAGCACCGCGACTGGGCCGCTTCGTTTGAGCTGGATGGCATCGATCATGGCAATTCCGTGTTTCAGCGAGAGCCCGCCGCAGCCGGTGGCTTGCCGAGGCTGAAGCCGCCATCAACCACCATGAGCTGGCCAGTCATCAGGCAGGTCGGGTCGAGCAGCCAGCCGATGGCATGGGCAATGTCATCGGGCGTGGCCACGCGTTCGAGCAGCGCGGTGGCGGTGTACGAATCCTTTACCTGCTCGTAGGCTTCATCGCCCAGGCCGTCGCGCATCCAGCGGCCTTCGATGAGGCCTGGCAACACAGCGTTGACTCGCACCTTGGGTGCCAGCGCCCGTGCCAGGCCCAGCGTCAGTGCATTGAGAGCCCCCTTCGATACCACGTACGGCAAAGAGCTTCCGTTGCCCGACTGTGCCGCGATTGATGAGACGCTGACGATGGCGCTGCCCGGCGCCATGTGCGGCGAACAGGCGCGTGCCATTTGAAAGGGCCCAATGGTATTGGTGCCGAAGATGTCTTGGAAGTCCTGCGCGTTCACACCCTCAAGGTTGGAGAGGGGCACGAAGCGCGTTGCGCCCGCCGAATGTACGAGCGCGTCGATGCGCCCCCAGCGTTGCACGGCCTCGCGGGCAATGACGCGGCAGGCGTCGTCGTTGCTCACGTCGCCCTGCACTGCAAAGGCATCGGCGCCAGCGGCGAGGCAGGCTTTGACGGCCTCGCCGACGAGGTGGGCGCTGCGGTTGTAGTTGAGCAGCACGTCGTACCCGCGCTGCGCCAGCAGCAGCGCGGTGGCTGCCCCCACGCCGCTACTCGCGCCGGTAACGATGGCAATGCGTCGGATCATGTCAGGTTCTCCGGTGTGGCGACCAATCGGTCGCGCATCTCGCGTTTCATGAGTTTGCCATTGGCGTTGCGCGGCAGCGGCGTGGTGGAGAGCGTGAAGCTCTCGGGCACCTTGTAATCGGACAGAAGCGGTTTCACGTAAGCCACCAGATTACTGGTGGTGACCGCCCCGTCCTTGAGCGCCACGAAAGCATGGACGCGTTCGCCAAGGACGGGGCAGGGCTTGGCGACCACGGCGCATTCCTGCACCGCTGGATGCGCATAGAGCGCGTTTTCGACCTCGATGGTGTAGATCTTGTAGCCGCCCCGGTTGATCATGTCCTTCTTGCGGTCCACTATCCGCACATAGCCTTGCACATCGATGGAGCCAATGTCGCCCGACTGCCAGTAGCCTCCGGTGAAGTTCGCGGCGGTGGCGATGGGGTCGTTCCAGTAACCGCGCACCAACATGGGCCCGCGGATCCAGATCTCACCGATGGCACTTGGGGCGACCTCGCGGCCATCGTCGTCCATCACGCGCATGTCGACGCAACCCAGCGGCGCGCCCACGGTGTCCAGGTGCGCCGCAGTCTGGCCCGGCGGCATCAGGGTCGATGGTGAGGTCGTTTCAGTCGAGCCGTAGCAATTCATCAGTGTGAGTGCGGGCAGCTTTTGCGCCAGCAAGGTGATGGTGGATAGCGGCATGGGGGCGCCGCCATAGGCGCCGATGCGCCAGGTCGAGATGGCGCGTGCATCGAGCGACGGTTGCAGCATGCACAGGTTGTACATGGCCGGCACCATCAGGGTGTATGTCATGCGCTCGCGCGCGGCCAGCTGTATGAAGTTGGCCGCCTTGAAGGCCGGCATGATGGTGAGCTTGCCTGCCGCACGAACCATGGTGGTGATCAACGCCACCAAACCGGTGACGTGGCTCAGCGGAACGGCGGCGATGGCGCTGTCGCTGGAGCCCAGGCCCATTGCAATTTGATAGTGCATCGAGGAATGCACGATGCTCAGGTGTGTGAGCATTGCGCCCTTGGGTCGCCCAGTGGTGCCCGAGGTGTAGAGGATGGCGGCCGTGTCTTCTTCATGCACCGCGGCTGGTGCGGGCGCCTCCCCGTGCTGCAGCATGCTGTCGAATGATTCGGAGCCGGCCGATTCGCCGCCAACCGAGGCTCGTAGCCGCAGCGCCGGTGTGTCGCTTGGCGCCGGCAACACCGCTGCGAGCTCGGCCTCATGCACCAGTGCAACAGCCGCGCAGTGGGCCAGCATGTAGGCTAGACCCGGCATCTGCTCGCGCGTGCTCAGCGGTACGGCGATAGCGCCCAGGCGAGCAATTGCGAACAGCGTGGTCACGAACTCGACGCGGTTGCCTAGCAGCATGGCAACGCAGTCGCCGGCCTTGACGCCGCGCGTAGCCAGCCCTGCCGCAATGCGCGACGACTGTGCAAGCACCTCACGGTAGGGCAGGCGCACGTCGCCACAGACGAGCGCGTCAGCTTCGGCGTTGCGTGCTACGGCCTCGTCGAGCAGGGCGTGCAGGCTGCGCGGCCTGTCCGCAAAACACGAGACGACGCGGTCGCCGTAGTGTGCTTCGAGCTGGCGCGGAGGCCAAACGCGGCCCCAGTCAGGATGAGCCGTTTCCCTCGATAGCGCAGGTTTTGTCATATCAGCTCCTCAAATGGTGTGACGTGTGCCTCGCCACGCACGAATTCCATGGCACGCCGTGCAAAGGCAGCGGCCAGCGTGCCGACCTCGCTGGCGTCGTCAGCCACCGCGTTGCCGGCTGCGGCGCGCGCGGCGATACCTTCAAAGATGACGGCCATGCGGAACAGCGCAAAGGCGAAATGGAAAGCGGTGACACCGTCACGCCGACCGCTAAGCCGATAGTAATGGCGCAAGTACTCGTCTTCCGTCGGGATGCCAAGCGCCTGCAGGTCAAGCCCTAGAATGCCGCCGTATTCGGACGGCAGCGTGCGCCAGGCCATGCAGTTGAAGGCTACGTCGGCGAGCGGATGGCCAAGCGTCGAGAGTTCCCAGTCGAGTACCGCCACAACGCGAGACTGGTTAGGGTGGAACATCAGGTTGCCAAGCCGGAAATCGCCGTGGCAGATCGTGGTTTCACTTTCGTCGGGGAGATGGGCTGGCAGCCATTGGCACAGGCAGCGTATGTCGTCGTCAGCCCCGCTATTGGCCTTGCTGTTGCGTTGCGTCGACCAGCGCGCGATCTGCCTTGAGAAGTAGCCGCCCTGGCGACCGTAGTCCGATAGCCCGGCGGCCTTCCAGTCGATGCGGTGCAGGCGCGACATGGCGTCGCCCATGGAGAGGTAGATAACGCGCCGTTCTTGAGCAGTGATGCCCGGTAACGCGCATTTCGCAAATACCCGGCCCGGCACGCGCTTCATGATGTAGAAGGGCGTACCCACCACGTCGCTTGCGCCCTGAAACACCAGTACTTCGGGCACCGGCAATTCCGTGCCGGCCAGCGCCCGCATCACCCGGGCCTCGCGGTCGACCGCATGCGCGCCCGGTAGCAGAACGCCCGGCGGCTGCATGCGCAGCACGAGTTCACGATTGTCGAAGCTGACAAACCAGGTTGGGTTCGACTGCCCCCCGCCAATGCGCTCCAACCGCATCGGGCCCTGCAATCCGGGAACATGCTGGCGCAGGAAGGCATCCAGCTTGGCTGTGTCTACTTCGTTCATCAGTTCCACCATGGATAGAAATCCGGCATTTGCGATGCCCTTGATTCGAAGCGGGGCGCGCGCTTGTCGAGAAATGCGCGCACGCCTTCCTTGCCGTCGCCCTGACTGGTGTGCCAGATCGCCAGCGACTCAACTTTGTGCGCCTCTATCGGATGCGGGGCGGCACTGCAGCGCCACATCATCTGGCGCGTCAGCGCAGCCGAGACCGGTGATCGGGCGTGTCCAAAGCGCAATGCCTGACGGCGCGCTTCAGTTAGCACCTCGCTGACGGGAACCACCCGGTCGACGAGGCCAGCCTGCAACGCATCTGCGGCAGGAATAATCTCGCCCGACAGGCTCCATTGAAGCGCGCGTGGCAGGCCGACGATGCGCGGCAGGAACCAGCTCGAGCAGGCGTCCGGTACGATGCCGAGGTTGGCGAACACGAAACCGATGCGGGCGGTGTCGGCCGCAATGCGCATGTCCATCGGCAGCGTCAGTGTCGCGCCCACGCCCACGGCTGCGCCGTTGATGGCTGCGACCACCGGCTTGGTGCAGTCAAAAATTGCCAAGGCCACGCGGCCGCCGGTGTCGCGCAGGCCGTTCAGGATGGCGGGGTCGTCCAGCCGGTGGTCGAGGTCGTCCATCGTCGGTTGCAGCGATTCGTCGAGTCCGAACACATTGGCATGGCCGCCGGCATCTGCGTCGAGCTCCATGCCGGCGCAAAATGCCCGCCCCGCACCAGTCACAACGATGGCCTTGACCGCATCGTCGGCACTGGCGCGGCCGAAAGCCTCGACCAATTCTTTGGCCATGCGCACGGTGAATGCGTTGAGCCTGTCCACGCGGCTGAGCGTGACTATGAGGATGCCGTCCGCGTCAAGCTCGCAGGCGATGTCAGAGGTTTTGTTGCCAGGCCACATGCCCGCTCCCTTCTTCGATCATCAGATCGAGCAGAAGCCAAATCGCTGCTTTCTGCCAGTGCAGCCCGGGCCGCAGCGAGGCGTAGACGCCGCCGCCGAGCGCTTGGGGCAGCACGTACTTGAGTGCGCGCAGGCCGGCGATCTCGAAACGCTGAACCGGCCCCGACACCACACGGTTGAGTTCGCGGCGCACGGCGTCGGCAGTAAGCGTGCGCGCCAGCCATTCATAGGCGGCGTCGTCACGGGCGACCAGGGTAAGGTCGAGCACGTCGCCCTTGTCGCCAGCGCGGCCGCTGGCGATGTCTCCCACCCTGGTGTATTTCATGTTTTTAGTGGATGTCGTTTGAGTCAACGGGTTGCTCATGGCGCCTGGCTCCATTCAATCCGGGGTTGCACGAGACTGGCCAAAATGTAGCCATCGACCACCTCGATGCGCGGGCGGCGCTCGCTGCGCACGCTGCAGCCACCGGCCGGGCCCGACAGCGTCATCGCGTAAATCTCGTCCTCGACCACCTGGGCGGCCTCGGCGTCGGCGCAGCGCGCCGACACGTGCACACGCACTTCGGGCGGCGCTGCCGTCATGGCGGGCGAGCCGGCGCGAAGAATCGAGTCCACGCCGACCAGGTCAATCGCAACGTCGTCGTCGGTCCAGTCCGCAAGGCGCAGGCGCAGCGTCTCGGCCGCTCGGCGGGCGCGGTCCAGCGCCCCGGTGCCCGCAAAGCCTATTTCGCAGTCGGCGATCCAGCCGGGCAGTTCCATAAAACCAGCCACCTTCAACGTCTTTGGCGCGCCGTGGCCGCGCACGCCGCTCATGCGGATGCGGTTGTGGCCGGTTAGCTCGAAGCGGACGCCGCTGAAGTCAAGTATCACATCGGGCGTGATGTAACGCGCAGGGTTGTGCACTTCGTACAGCAATTGCAGCGTCGCCGTTTCGGGCGTGAGGATGCCGGGTGCGCCGTCGAGCAGGCGGATCTCGGCCGTGCCGTCGGCGCGCACGTCGGCCAGTGGAAAGCCCAGCCCCGCATAGTCTTGGGCGCTGAGCATGGCGCCGCCGGCCGGTGCGAAGTTACCGCCGCTCAGCTGGCCCGAACACTCGAGCAGGTGCCCGACCGCCACCGCGCCAGCCAGCGCGTGCGCACTGCCGTCTAGGCGGCGCAGCGCAGGCGCGGCGAACAGCGCAGAGTCGGCCACACGGCCCGCAACCACAACGCTGGCGCCTTCTTCCAGGGCCTGCGAGAGCACCGCAGCGCCGATATAGGCGTGCGCGCCGACAAGGCCCCCTTCGATCGGCTTGTCCCACGCGATGTGCTCACGGCGGTCCATGACGTCGTCGCCATGCACGGCTGCGACCTTCAGGCCCGTGCAGCCGAGTTCGGCGGCGAGCTTGGCGATGGCGCGGCCTGCAGCGCGGGGGTTGGCCTGCCCAAGATTGGAGACGATCCGGCAGCCTGTGGCATGCGCGGCTGGTAGCAGCGGCGTCAGCCGTCGCTTCAGGCGCGTGTCGAACCCTGCGTTCGGGTCGGCCGCGCGCGCCTTGAGCGCCGGCAGCAGCGTGCGTTCGGCCAGGCATTCGAGGGCGACAGTGTCGACTTGCCCTGAAGCCGCCAGCGCCACGGCAGGGTCGATTCGGTCGCCCGCGAATCCCGCGCCAGCGCCAATGCGGCAAATGATCTCGTTAATCATCCCGTTCCTCACAGTCCCATGTAGGTGCGCTGCACATCTTCGTCGTGCAGCAGTTCTTCGGCCGAACCGCTCTTGACGAGCTGGCCGTGGTCGAGGATGCAGCCGCGCTGTGCCAGGCGCAGCGCGTTGCCGACGTTCTGCTCGACGAGCAGCACCGACAGGCCTTTGCTTTCGACCAGTCCTGCGACCTTGTCGAAGAGCCGGTCGACCATGATGGGCGCCAGGCCCAGCGAGGGCTCGTCAAGCATCAGCAGCTTGGGCAGCGACATCACCGCGCGCGCCACCGCGCACATCTGGCGTTCGCCGCCCGACAGGCGCCCGGCCAGTTGGTCGCGCCGCTCTGCGAGGATGGGGAAGGTCGCCATGACCTCGTCGAGCGTCTGCGCCATGCGCTCGCGCGCCACGCGGTGGTAGGCGCCAAGCTGAAGGTTCTCGAGCACTGTCATGAAGGGGAACAGGCGCCCGCCCTCGGGCACCATCACCATGCCGCGCGGAGCCGCTTCATGTGCCGGCATCGAGGTGACGTCCTGACCATCGAAGACAACTTTGCCCGAAAAGGGGCGCAGATGCCCGGCGATGGTCAGCAGCAGAGTACTTTTTCCAGCCCCGTTGGCACCAATGACCGAGACGATCTCACCCGGGCTCACGTCTAGCGAAACGCCTTCGAGTGCGGGCACGCGGCCGTAACCCGAGGACAGCGATTCGACGCGCAGGATGGATTGCATCATGCCCGCTTTCATTGTCTGGCTCCTTGCATGGCATGTTTGGTAAATTCGCGGCCCGAGCCCGCGTGGCCGCTACCCAGGTAGGCTTCGATCACGACCGGTGAGCTAAGGATCTCGTCGGCTGTGCCTTCAGCGATCAGTCCGCCGCGGTCGAGCACGACCACGCGATCCGAAAAGGCGCGCACCACCTTGAGGTTGTGCTCGATGATCAGAAAAGTCAGGCCCTCGGCATGCAACGACCGCAGCAGCTCGATCTCGTGCCCGACTTCCGACTGGTTCAGCCCCGCCATCACTTCATCGAGAAGTACGATCTGCGGCTGAATCGCCAGTGCGCGTGCCACCTCGAGCCGGCGCCGCTCCGACAGCGTCAGGTCGCCGGCGCGGCGTGCGGCCAGGTGCGCCATGCCCACGCGCTCGAGCACCGCCATCGCCTTGTCGCGCGCGGCCGCCAGCGGTGCGTCGTGCAAAAAGGCGCCGATCATCACGTTTTCCAAGGCGTTAAGGGCGATCAGCGGCTTGGCGATCTGGAAGGTTCGACCCATGCCAAGGCGCGCGCGGGCGTGCGGCGGCAATGTGTTGATCGGTTGGCCCTTTAGCCGCACTTCGCCCTCGGTCGGTGCAATCTGCCCCGTCAGCAGGTTGAAGAATGTCGTCTTGCCGGCGCCGTTGGGTCCAATGATGCTGACGATCTCGCCCTGCTTCACCGACAGCGAGACGTTGTCGACCGCGCGCAGGCCCCCGAACTGCTTGCTGACCTTGTGGACACCGAGGATTTCGTTCATGGCCGGTCCTTTGACTTGCTGCCCTGCAGGCGTTTGAAGAGCGACTCGATGGCGCCGACGATGCCGCGCTTCATGAACAGTGCGGCCAGCACCATCAGCAGCCCGAGAATGGCCAGGCTCACGCCGGGCAGCGAATTGGCGAATTCGGCGCGCAGCCAGTTCTCGAAAGGAATGATCAGCGCCGCCCCGAGCAGCGGGCCGGCGACGGTGCCAATGCCGCCAATCAGCGAAAGCAGTGCAAACTTCACACCGATGTCGGAAAGGGTGAAAATTGTGGGCGGGTCGATGTAGCGCAAGTACATCGCGAACAGCGTGCCCCCGATGGAAGTCAGCGCAGCCGACAGCGCCATGCCGCGCAGCTTGGTGCCGAGCACGTCGATGCCGGCGGCGCGGGCTGCGTCCTCGTCCTCGCGCACCGCCAGCAGGTAGTAGCCCAGCCGGCTGCGCCGCAGCCACACGCTGACGCCGATAACGAGCGCGACGAAGCAGAACATCAGGATCGCGTATTGCCAGCGCTGGCTGAAGATCATGTTGGCAATGCCGGCCTTGAACGGGATCATCAGCCCGCGCGGGCCGCCGGTCAGCGACTCCATGTGATTGGCCAGCACGAAGGCAACCTCGTTGAAGGCCAGCGTGGCAATGGCAAAAAACGGGCCGCGCAGCCGAAAGGTCGGCCAGGAAATCAGCATTGCCACGCCGGCGGCCAGCGCGGCAATCGGCACCATCGTCAGCCAGGGCGACCAGCCGAACCGGATAAAGAGGCTAGCCGTGGTGTACGCGCCGATGCCGAAAAACACGCCGTGGCCGAGCGAGAACTGTCCGCCAAAGCCACCGATGATGTTCCATGCCGCTGCCAGCCCGCCCATGAGGTAGGTGACGGCGATGATGTTGACCCAGTGCGGGTCGTCGAACAACAGCACGAAGGGCAGCAGGGCCAGGGCCATGCCGGCGGCATACTTGCCCCAGGCACTGCGCGCCGAGGGGATTACATCGTGGGCTCCGGCCTTGGCGGCCCCGCTGAGTGATTTGTCAATGCTGTTCACGAAAACCTACTTCCTCGGCACCGGCCTGGCCGAGAAGGCCGGCCGGCCGCACGATCAAAACGATCAGGAAAATGATGAACCACACGGCGCTGCGCAGCACCGGGTCGATGTAGAACCCGGCAAAGGCTTCGACGATGCCGACGATCAGCCCGCCGATGTAAGCGCCCCATACGCTGCCGAGCCCGCCAAGCACCACGACCGCGAAAGCGGCCAGGATGAAGTTGCCGCCCACCGCCGGCGTGATCGAATAGATCGGCGTCAGGAGCGCGCCAGCCATGCCGGCCAGCGCCGCACCAATCCCTAAGGTGATGAGAAAGGTGCGCTCGACGTTGATGCCCATGGCCCGCGCCGCGCGCTTGTCCTGCGTCACCGCGCGGATCGCCCGTCCGGCCATCGTGCGCGAGAGGAACAGGTGCAGGCCAATCGTGATGAGCGTCGCTGCGCCCAGCGTCACCAGCCGCACCGAACTGAGCTTGAGGTCGCCGAGCTCGAGTACGCCGGTGCCGGCCATGCTGCCGACGCTGTAGGCCTCGCCGCGCGAAACGGCCAGCATGGTGTTCTGAAAGAACATCAGCAGCCCGAAGGTGGCGAAGATCTGCATGTTGGGCTCGCTCGTCAGCG
>JAQGMZ010000137.1 GCA_028292045.1 Polaromonas sp.
GAACCGGTTCGCAGCCTCAATAAGGTTTAGATATCGAAAAGAAGGCGAGCCGGGTCTTCCAGCGCTTCCTTCATGGCGACCAGGCCCAGCACAGCCTCACGCCCGTCAATGATGCGGTGGTCGTAGCTCATGGCCAGGTAGTTCATGGGACGAATCACAATCTGCCCGTTCTCGACGACAGCGCGGTCCTTGGTGGCATGAACGCCCAGGATGGCAGACTGCGGCGGATTGATGATGGGCGTCGACAGCATCGAGCCGAAAGTGCCGCCGTTGGAGATCGAGAAGGTCCCGCCGGTCATCTCTTCGATGCCCAGCTTGCCGTCCTTGGCTTTCTGGCCGTACTCGGCGATTTTTTTCTCGATGTCGGCAAAGCTCATCTGGTCGGCGTTCCGGAGAATCGGAACGACCAGGCCGCGCGGCGAGCCCACCGCAATACCGATGTCGAAATAGCCGTGATACACGATGTCGTTGCCATCGACCGAGGCGTTGATCATGGGGAATTTCTTGAGCGCATGCACAGCAGCCTTGACGAAAAAGCTCATGAAGCCAATCTTGACACCGTGCTCCTTGCTGAAGGCGTCCTGAAACTTCTTGCGCATTTCCATGACGGGCGCCATGTTGACTTCATTGAAGGTCGTCAGGATCGCATTGGTCGATTGCGATTGCAGCAGGCGTTCGGCAATGCGGGCGCGCAGGCGGCTCATGGGAACGCGCTGTTCCGGGCGGTCGCCCAGATCGGCAACCTTCATGGGTGCGGCCACCTTGGGCAAGGAAGTGGTGGGGGCGCCCGTAGGAATCTGGCTGGTGGCTGCTGGTTTTGGAGCGCCGGAGGCTAGCGCGCCAAGCACATCGCCTTTGTTGACGCGTCCGTCGCGGCCGGTTCCCGGCACTGAACCCGCCGCCAGGCTGTTGTCAGCCATCAGCTTGGCAGCCGAAGGCATGGGGACACCCGCCATGAAACTGCTGCTGGTGGCCGCTGGTGCGGGCGCCGCCGAAGCAGCCTGCGCCGCTGGAGCCGCCGATGCAGGCGCTGACGCGCCCGCCTTGCCTTCGGTATCGATTCTGGCGATGACCTGATCGGACACCACGGTGCCGCCATCGGCCACCGACAGTTCCATCAGGACGCCAGCCGACGGGGCAGGCACTTCCAGAACGACCTTGTCGGTTTCGATTTCGATCAGAATTTCGTCGATCGCAATGGTGTCGCCGACTTTCTTTTTCCACTGCAGCATGGTGGCTTCGGCCACGGATTCGGACAGTTGGGGAACTTTAACTTCTACGATAGCCATGTTCATTCTTTCGTTGGTATTCTTGTATTTGCAGATCTGGCAAGACGCTTACTTGGTCAGCACAAACCCTTTTAATTTGGAAAATGCGCCGTCCACCAGCGCTTTTTGCTGTTCCTGGTGAAGGTGGGAATAACCGACCGCCGGTGAAGCCGACGCAGCCCGGCCGGAGTAGCCCAGCTTCTGTCCGTCCAGCATGTTCTCGTGGATGTAGTGCTGTACAAAGAACCAGGCGCCCTGGTTTTGCGGCTCGTCCTGGCACCACACGAGGTCGGTGGCATTCGGGTACTTTTTCAGTTCAGCTGCAAATGCTTTATGCGGAAAGGGGTAAAGCTGCTCGACGCGCAGGATGGCCGCATCGTCAATGCCCTTTTCATCGCGTTTCTTCACCAGATCGTAATAGACCTTGCCCGAGCAGGCAATGATTCGCCGGACCTTGTCACCCCGGCGGATGATTTCTTCCTTGTTTTCAGGAATCACCGTCTGGAAAGCGCCCTTGGTGAATTCCGACAATGGCGAGGTGGCGTCCTTGTTGCGCAGCAAGGATTTCGGCGTCATGATGATCAGTGGCTTGCGCAGGTTGCGAACCATCTGGCGGCGCAGCACATGGAAAATCTGGCTGGCCGTGGTGGGCTGGACCACCTGCATGTTGGCATCAGCCGACAGCTGCATGAAACGCTCGAGACGCGCCGAACTGTGCTCGGGGCCCTGGCCTTCGTAGCCATGCGGCAGCATCAGGGTGATGCCGTTGACACGGCCCCACTTGACTTCGCCAGAGGCGATGAACTGGTCGATCACGACCTGCGCGCCATTGGCGAAGTCGCCGAACTGGGCTTCCCAGATCACCATCGTGCTGGGGTCGTTGGATGCATATCCGTACTCGAAAGCCAGCACGGCTTCTTCGGACAGGATCGAGTCGATGACGACAAACGGTGCCTGGTTGTCAGCCACGTTCTGCAGCGGCACATAGGTCCCGGTGTCCCACTTCTCGCGGCTCTGGTCATGAATCACGGCATGGCGGTGGGTGAAGGTGCCGCGGCCGCAGTCCTCGCCGGACAGACGCACCGGGTAGCCGCTGGCCACAAGTGAGGCGAAAGCCATGTGCTCGCCCATGCCCCAGTCCACCGGAATGTCCCCGCGGCCCATGGCAGCACGGTCGTCATAGACTTTCTTGACCAGGTTGTGCGGCGTGACCGTCTCGGGAATGGTGGTGATCCTGGTCGCCAGCCGCTTCCACTCGGCCATGGGAATGGCGGTTTCACCCGCATCGGTCCACTTTTTGCCAACGTAGGGGCTCCAGTCGACCGCATATTTGCTTTTAAAGTTGGTCAACACCGGGTCGAACGTGCTCTTGCCCGCATCCAGTGCGGCGCGCGTTGCCTTGACCATGTCGTCGCCCAGGGTCTCGCCCATGCCCTGCGCCGTCAGCTTGTCCGCATAGATGCGGCGGGTGCCCGGATGCTGTGCAATCTTCTTGTACATCAGCGGCTGGGTCAGGGCCGGCGTGTCCTGCTCGTTGTGGCCCAGCTTGCGAAAGCAGATGATGTCGACCACGACGTCTTTCTGGAATTCCATGCGGAACTCCAGCGCCAGCTGGGTGGCCAGCACCACGGCTTCCGGATCATCGCCGTTGACGTGCAGCACGGGGGCTTCGATCATCTTGACGACATCGGTGCAATACAGCGTGGAACGGCTGTCGCGGGGGTCGCTGGTGGTAAAGCCAATCTGGTTGTTGATCACCAGGTGAACGGTGCCGCCCGTGGAATAACCGCGGGTTTCCGCCAACGCCAGCGTTTCCATGACCACGCCCTGCCCGGCAAATGCGGCATCGCCGTGTACCAGCACTGGCAGCACCTGCAGGCCTTTGGGGTCGGCGCGGCGGTCCATGCGGGCACGAACCGAACCTTCGACCACCGGATTGACAATTTCAAGATGCGAGGGATTGAACGCCAGCGTCAGGTGCACCGGTCCGCCCGGGGTGGTCACGTCAGAGCTGAAGCCCTGGTGGTACTTCACATCGCCGCTGGGCAGGTCTTCGGGCGCGGTGTGGTCGAACTCGGCGAACAGGTTGGCCGGCACTTTGCCCAGGGAATTGACCAGCACGTTCAGTCGGCCCCGGTGCGCCATGCCGATGACGATTTCCTGTACGCCGATTTCACCGCCGCGCTGGATCAGCTCATCCATGCTGGCAATGAAGCTTTCGCCGCCTTCAAGGGAAAACCGTTTTTGCCCAACATACTTGGTGTGCAAAAAGCGCTCAAGGCCTTCAGCCGCCGTGAGGCGGTCCAGGAGATGAAGCTTCTTTTCCTTGGATAAATTGGGTTTGCTGCGAATGCTTTCCAACTTTTGCTGCCACCAGCGCTTGTGGTTCTGGTCAGTGGCGTACATGTACTCGGCGCCGATGGTGCCGCAGTAGGTTTCGCGCAGTGCATTGAGCAACTCGCGCAAACTCATGGTTTCCTTGCCAAAGAAAGTGTTGCTGGTGTTGAACACTATTTCCTGGTCGGCGTCGGTGAAACCGTAGAAAGCCGGGTCAAGTTCAGGAATATCGTCGCGCTCGGTCCGCTTGAGCGGGTCAAGATCAGCCCAGCGGGCGCCGACATTGCGGTACGCGGCAATCAACTGCTGCACTGAAGTGCGTTTGCGGCCCATCTCGGAATCCGCGCCGCTGGCAACCACTACCTTGGTCTGACCCTGCTTGGCGCGTTCAGCGAACGCATTGACCACGGGCAGATGCGGAACGTCTTTGGCATTCGTGCCGTCGGTGGCGGGGACGTTTTGAAGCGCATCGAAATAATCACGCCAGCTGTCGGTCACGCTGCCGGGGTTGGCCAGGTAGTTTTCATACATCTCTTCGACATAGGGCGCATTGCCGCCGAAGAGATAGGTGTTGCCTTGATAGGCTGCGTACATTGACGCCGCCGACGCGGGCGCCGATGGATTGGAACTCATGATCGCTGACCTCCGTTTCCCTTTGGGAAACATTAGCGGGCCACAACAGGATATGGCTGGGTTGATTAACCTTCCGCAACACGGCTGGACCGATTAGCGGATGCGACTGTGGCAGGAAGGGCCTTCAGAACCTTGCGATTGTGCCA
>JAQGMZ010000155.1 GCA_028292045.1 Polaromonas sp.
GTTCGAGAACCTGACGCCGCTGTTCCCGCGCGAGCAGTTCAAGCTCGAACGCGACATCAAGGCCGAGGAAAACCTGACCAGCCGGATCATCGACATCATCGCGCCCATCGGCAAGGGCCAGCGCGCCCTGCTGGTAGCGCCGCCCAAGTCCGGCAAGACGGTGATGATGCAGAACATCGCGCATGCCATCGTCGCCAACTACCCCGAGGTGGTCATGATGGTGCTGCTGGTTGACGAGCGGCCTGAAGAAGTGACTGAAATGCAGCGCAGCGTGCGCGCCGAAGTGATTTCATCGACCTTTGACGAGCCCGCCGCCCGCCATGTGCACGTGGCCGAAATGGTGATCGAGCGCGCCAAGCGCCTGGTCGAACTGGGCAAGGACGTGGTGATCTTGCTGGACTCCATCACCCGCCTGGCCAGGGCTTACAACAACGTGCTGCCCTCGTCGGGCAAGGTGCTGAGCGGCGGCGTGGACGCCAATGCGCTGCAGCGGCCCAAGCGCTTCTTCGGCGCGGCCCGCAAGATCGAGGAAGGCGGCAGCCTGACCATCATCGGCACCGCGCTGATCGACACCGGCAGCCGCATGGACGAGGTGATCTTCGAGGAATTCAAGGGCACCGGCAACTGCGAAATCCACCTGGACCGCCGCCTGTATGAAAAGCGCGTGTTCCCGGCACTGAACCTGAACCGCAGCGGCACCCGCAAGGAAGAGCTGCTGCTGGCCCCTGAAATCCTGCAGAAGTCGCGCATCTTGCGCCAGTTCATGTACAACATGGACGAGATCGAGTCGATGGAACTGATGTTGAAAAACATGAAGGCGACGAAGAACAACCATGAGTTCTTCGACATGATGCGCCGGGGCGGCTGACCTGGCCCCATCGTCGTTCGCCTCGCTTGACTCCCTGCCCCTCCCGAGGGGGCTGCTCCGCCTGCGGTCCGGCGAAGCCAGTCCCGCGGCCCTTGCTTGCGAAAAGGCGCCTTTTTACCAGAGTGTTCCATGGCATAATCTGAGGCTTCACGGAAAGTGCTCAAAAATGGTTTGGGTGGCTACCGAAACGAATCGAAAAGGAAAGATCATGAAAGAAGGCATTCACCCCAATTACCGCGAAGTTTGTTTTTTGGACTTGTCCAACAACTTCAAATTTGTGACGCGCTCGTGCGTGAACACCAAAGAAATGGTGAAAATGGAAGACGGCCGCGATCTGCCGTTGTACAAGCTTGATACGTCCAGCGAATCGCATCCGTTCTACACGGGTACGCAAAAATCCGTGGACAACATGGGTGGCCGCGTCGAGCGCTTCCGCAACCGTTTTGGCAAAACCGCCGCCAAGGAAATTTCGGCCGAGCCGGTGCCTGAAGCCGCGGCGGCCGCTGCCGAGTAAGCTGCAAAAGCTTTTCGCTTGTCGATAAAAAAAGCAGCCTGAGTTCCAGGCTGCTTTTTTTTCGACAAAATTTACCGTTTCCCGTGCGTTAACCCCTATTCATTCATCACCAGCCGTTTTGAACAAACCTTCCCCCGCCATCATTGCCCAGTCTGCCGTGCGCCGCCTTCCGCGCTGGGCGCTGCTGCTGTTCTGCGTGGCTTACATCGTGCCGGGTTTTGTCGGGCGCGGCCCTTGGAAGAATGAGGACATTGCCGCCTTTGGCGTCATGCGCGAACTGACTTCGTCCGGGGCCAACTGGCTGCAGCCGCAATTGCTGGGCCAGTTCACCGGCTTCGATGCGCTGCTGCCGTACTGGCTCGGCGCCCTGGCGATCAAGCTGCTTCCCTTTCTGGACTCCGCCGCAGCGGTGCGCTTTCCCTACATGCTGCTGTTGACCATGACGCTGCTGACAGCCTGGTATGCGGTGTATTACCTGGCCAGAAGCCCGCAGGCCCAGCCGGTGGCGTTTGCCTTTGGCGGCGAAGCCAACCCGGTGGACTACGCGCGTGCGATTGCCGACGGCGGCGTGCTGGCGCTGATCGCCAGCCTGGGCCTGGCGCAGTTCTCCCACGAGACCACGCCCGCGCTGGCGCAGCTGGGGTTTACCTCGCTGGCGTTCTACGCCATGGCCGCCAGCCCCTACCGTCCGGCCACGCGCATCGCAGGCCCCGCGGTTGGCCTGGTGATCGGCCTGGCAGGCCTTGCGCTGAGTGGCGCGCCGACACTGGCTTTGCTGCTGGGCCTGGGCGGCACAGCGGTGGAATGGATGCATGCGCGCTATTCGCCCAGCGACGCGGACAGGGGAAGCAAGCGGCATTCCCGTCACTGGCTGATGCTGCTTGCCGGCATGACGCTGACTGTCGCGCTGCTGAGCTCCGTACTCGATCTGTGGCGTTGGCGGATTGAACTGCCGGGCGCCGAAGCCCAATCCGTACAGGACGCCTGGAATGACTGGAAAAGCCTGGGGCGGCTGCTGCTGTGGTTCACCTGGCCGGCCTGGCCGCTGGCCTTGTGGACCTTGTGGCGCTGGCGCAGGCAACTGCGCAGCCGCCACGTCGCGCTGCCGCTGCTGTTTGCAGGCATGGCCGTGTGCTCGACCCTCACCACGGCCGCTTCCGACCGAAGCCTGCTGCTGAGCCTGCCGCCGCTGGCAGCGCTGGCCGCCTTTGCGCTGCCCACCCTGCAGCGCAGCGTGGCCTCGCTGATCGACTGGTTCACCCTGCTGTTTTTCACCACCTGCGCCCTTGCCATCTGGGTGATCTGGATTGCCATGCAGACCGGCATTCCCCGCCAGCCCGCCGCCAATGTCGCCAAGCTGGCTCCGGGGTTTGAACCCGGTTTTTCACTGATTGCCTTTGTCGCTGCCGTGGCCGCCACCCTGGCCTGGGCCTGGCTGGTGCGCTGGCGCACGGGAGCGCACCGGGCCGCCATCTGGAAGTCGCTGGTGCTGCCTGCCGGCGGCGCCACCTTGTGCTGGCTGCTCCTGATGACCCTCTGGATGCCGTTGCTGGATTACGCCCGCAGCCTGGGGCCTCTGTCGCGCCAGGTGGCGAGCCTGGTGGACCCGAGGAGCTGCGTGGAAATCTATGGCGTCGGCAGCGCCCATGCAGCAGCCCTGCAATACCACGGCCAGCTTCAATTGCGCCAGTCCACGCCGCAGGCCAGCTGTCCCTACCTGGTGGTCGATGTCTCGGCCCAGGCCCGGCTGGGAAGCGCGGTCAACCTGCCGGACTGGGCTTTTCTGGCCACGGTGCGCAAGCCGACGGACAAGTCCGAGAACATGCTGGTCTACAAGCGTGTCAACCTGAACAGCCCGGCCAGACCGTTACCATCGGCGCCACCGCCTGGCCCATGAGCGAGTTCCGGCTGATCAGCCGCCACGCCGGCACGATCCTGGCAGGCCAGCTCGCGGTGATGGCTTTCGGGGTGGCAGACACGGTGATTGCCGGCCGCTTCAGCGATGCGGCACTGGCCGCGCTGTCGGTAGGCTCGGCGCTTTACATCAGCGTGTATATCGGCCTGATGGGAATTGTGCAGGCCCTGCTTCCCATCTGGTCTGAAATGCTCGGTGCGCGCCGCCATGCAGCCGTGGGACAGTCGCTGCGGCAAGGCCTGTACCTGTGCAGCCTCGTCAGCCTTGCCGGCATGGCCGTGCTGCTGTTTCCGGGGCCGCTGCTTCGCTGGGCAGAGGTGCCCGAAGGCATGCAGGGCGAAGTGCAGCGCTACCTGGGCGTTCTGGCGTTTTCCGTCGTCCCGTCCCTGCTCTTCAAGCTCTACGCCACGTTCAACCAGTCCCTGGGCAAGCCGCGCCTGGTGACCTGGCTGCAGATTGCTGCGCTGGGCATCAAGATTCCATTGTCGGTCTGGTGGGTGGGAGGCGGTGCTGGCGTGCCGGCCATGGGCGCCGTGGGCTGTGCCTGGGCCACGCTGGTGGTCAACTATGCTTTGCTTGCACTGGCCGTGGTCATGCTGCGCAGCCATAGCCTCTACCAGCCATTTGGGGTTTGGCGGCGCATGGAACGCCCGGACTGGCCGCAACTGCGCATGTTTTTGCGGCTGGGACTTCCCGGCGGACTGGCCTACCTGGTGGAAGTCACTTCCTTCACGCTGATGGCGCTGTTCATCGCCCGGCTGGGCACTGTCGCGTCGGCCAGCCACCAGATTGCGGCAAGCGTGGCCGCCGTGCTCTACATGATGCCGCTTTCCATTGCAGTGGCCTGCAGCGCCCGGGTGTCTTATTGGCTGGGCGCCGGCCGGCCCGACCAGGCAAGACGGCTTGCCTTCATGGGTTTGAGGCTTGCTGCCTCCATGGCGCTTTCGCTGTCAGCCCTTCTTGTCACAGCATCTTCCACACTGGCAGGCTGGTATTCGGCCACGCCGGAGGTGGTTGCAGGGGCCTCGGCGCTTCTGGGCTGGGTGGCCCTCTACCATGTGGCCGATTCCATGCAGGCCGTGTGCGCATTCCTGCTGCGCTGCTACCGCATCACGATTGCGCCTTTGGCGCTGTACGGCGTGCTGCTCTGGGGGCTGGGCCTGTATGGCGGCTACCTGCTGGCTTACCGGGGAATTGCCGGGCATGCGGCAACGCAGGCGGCCAGCAGTTTCTGGGCGGCCAGCACCCTGGCAATCGGTCTGGTGGCCTGCAGTCTGCTGGGCTTGCTGCTGCTGACTGTGCGGCGCAGCCAGCGCCTGCAGGCGGGCATGGCGGGTCTTCAGGCCGGCTGAGCCTGCCGGCGTACGCGGGCGGCAGGAAAAACAATGCTGAAGCACGAGCCCTGCCCCAGCTGGCTTTCAATCTTCAGTTCCGCCCCGTGACGCTGCGCGACATGCTTGACGATGGCCAGGCCCAAACCGGTTCCTCCGGTTTCGCGGGAACGGCTTCGGTCGACCCGGTAAAACCGCTCCGTCAGCCGGGGCAGGTGCTCGGCCGCAATGCCGGGCCCTGAATCTTTGACGGAAACCATGCCCCGCCCGTCGGAAAGCAGCTTCCAGCAGACGTGAATCAGGCCGCCTTCGGGGGTGTAGCGGACCGCATTGATGACCAGGTTGGACAAGGCGCTGCCCAGCTCGCGCCCGAACCCGGCAATCCCGCAATCGGTGCCGGCATCGAATTCCAGTCGGTGGCCCTGGGGCGACAGCATGCCCGACAGTGCCCTGGCTTCCTGTTCGCAGTGGGCGAACAGGGAAGCGACAGGCGTCCACTCATGGGCCCCGGGCAAAGGACTGCCTTCCAGGCGGGACAGCGTGAGCAAATCATCCACCAGCGTCTGCATGCGCTGGGACTGCTGCGCCATCAGGGACAGGTAGCGGTCGCGGTCGGGTTTTTTCAAGGGCAGGTGCTGCAGCGTTTCGATGAAACCCGACACCACCGTCAGGGGCGTGCGGATTTCATGCGACACGTTGGCCACGAAATCGCGGCGCATCGCCTCTGCCTGCTCCAGGGGCGTGATGTCGCGCGACAGCAGGAGTTTTTTGTCTTTTCCGTAGCGGTGGATATGCACCGACAGCTTGACAGGCCGCGCAGGCGTGTTGAAGTTGCCCGGTATGACCACATCATGCGAAAAATTGGCGTTGGCCATGTAGGCATTAAAGCCCGGCTCACGCACCAGGTTGACGATGTGCTGCTGCAGGTCGCGCCGTGCATCAAAGCCGAAGTGCTGCGCTGCCGTCTGGTTGCACCATTCGATGCGGCCTTCTTCGTCGAGCAGCACCACGCCATTGGGCGAAGCCTGCAAGGCCAGCAAAAACTCGTCCAGCCGCGCCTGGCTTTCGCTGTACTGCTCGTGCCGATTTTTCATCAGGCGGCGCACGCGCACGGCGATTTCTTCCCATACCCCGACCAGGGGCGGCTGGGCGCCGGCCATCATGACGGGCGTTTCGTTGCTTTGTTCAGACCGGAGCCAGTCGAGCAGCCGTTTCGAGTAAAACCCGTCCAACAGTTGCCAGCACAACAGTCCCAGCAGCAGGCCCCAGGCCAGGCCCTCGCGCGAACCGGCCAACCAACCCAGAGTGCCCCCAAGCGCGGCACTGCCCGCAAAAAACATCCAGCGGTCGATCATGTATCCGGTGACACCGCAGCAGCGGCCGGCGCCTTGGCAATCATGCTGGTGAGCCGGTAGCCCGCGCCCCGAACGGTCTCGACCATGGCGCCGGCTGGGCCCAGGGCTTCTCGCAGGCGCTTGACATGCACGTCCACCGTGCGTTCCTCGATAAACACATGGTCGCCCCAGACCTTGTCGAGCAGGCTGCTGCGGCTGTGCACACGCTCGGCATGCTTCATCAGGTAGTGCAGCAGCTTGAACTCGGTAGGGCCCAGCCTGAGTTCCTGGCGCTCATAGGAAATCCGGTGCGTGGCCGCGTCCAGCACCAGCGCGCCCACCGACACGCTGTCGCTCAGCGACTCCGGCGAGCGGCGGCGCAGCACCGCCCGGATGCGGGCCAGCAGTTCCTGGGTGGAAAAGGGCTTGGTGATGTAGTCGTCGGCGCCGGCATCGAGGCCGGAGACCTTGTCGCTCTCATCGCCGCGCGCCGTCAGCATCAGGATCGGAATGCCTTTGGTGCGCTCCTGCTTGCGCCAGTGACGCGCCAGGCTCAAACCGCTCTGGCCCGGCAGCATCCAGTCGAGCAGGATCACATCGGGCAATTCGGCATCCAGCTCGCGCTGGGCTGCCACGCTGTCGTAGGCCAGCACCGGCGTGAACCCGCCATGCTTGAGGTTGATCAGGATCAATTCAGCAATGGCCGGCTCGTCTTCGACAATCAATACACGCGGCGAATGTTTCATGGTTCGGTTATTTGATGGCCGATTCGATCTGGTCCATCGGGCTGTGCCTGACATCGGCACCCTTGACGATGTAGATGATGAATTCGGCGATGTTCTTGGCATGGTCGCCCACGCGCTCGATGGCCTTGGCAATGAACAACAGGTCCAGGCTGGCCGATATGGTGCGCGGGTCTTCCATCATGTAGGTGATCAGCTTGCGGACAAAACCGTCGAACTCCGCATCAATCTGGTCGTCTTCCTTCAGGATGGACACCGCCGCCGTAATGTCCAGGCGGGCAAACGCGTCGAGCGCCTTGCGCAGCAGGCCCGAGGCCAGGTCCGCCGCCACCCGCAAATCCGACGACGGCAAAGTGCGCGATGCGCCGCTGTGCATGATGGACTTGACCATGCGGGCGATCTTGGCGGCCTCGTCCCCTGCACGCTCCAGGTTGGCGGTGGTCTTTGAAATGGCGATCAGCAGGCGCAAGTCGCGCGCGGTGGGCTGGCGCCGCGCAATGATGGACGACAGTTCCCGGTCGATGTCGAGTTCCATGCTGTTGACGCGAAGCTCGGTGTCCATGACCTGGTTGGCACTTTCAGCGCTGAACTGCGACAGCGCGTAGATCGCCAGGCGCAGCTGGGATTCGACCAGGCCGCCCAGTTCCATGACGCGGGCAGAGACGCCGTTCAGTTCGCTGTCGAACTGGGTGGAGAGGTGTTTGTCAGCCATGGTGTTGCTCTTTGTGGGGTGATCAGCCAAAACGGCCGGTGATGTAGTCTTCAGTTTCCTGGCGCTTTGGCTTGAAGAAGATTTCTTCCGTCGCGCCGAACTCGACCAGGTCGCCCAGGTACATGTAGGCGGTGTAGTCGCTGCATCGGGCAGCCTGCTGCATGTTGTGCGTCACGATGACGACGGTGTAGTCGTTTTTCAGCTCGGCAATCAGTTCTTCGACTTTGGCGGTCGAGATCGGGTCGAGCGCCGAGCAGGGTTCGTCGAGCAGCAGCACTTCGGGCTTGATCGCAATGCCGCGGGCAATGCACAGCCGCTGCTGCTGGCCGCCCGACAGGCTGGAGCCGCTCTGGTTGAGCTTGTCCTTGACCTCGGCCCACAGGGCCGCCTTGCGCAAGGCCCATTCGACCCGCTCATCCATGTCGGACGAATTGAGCCGTTCGAACAGCTTGACGCCAAAGGCAATGTTGTCGTAAATCGACATCGGGAAAGGCGTGGGCTTCTGAAACACCATGCCAACCTTGGCCCGCAGCAAGGCCACGTCTTCCTTGGAAGTGAGCAAATTGGTGCCGTCCAGCAGCACTTCGCCTTGCGCGCGCTGCTCGGGGTACAGCTCGTACATGCGGTTCAGGACGCGCAGCAGGGTGGACTTTCCACAGCCCGAAGGACCGATGAAGGCGGTCACCTTGTTCTCGGGAATTTCAAGGTTGATGTTCTTGAGCGCATGAAACTTGCCGTAGTAAAAATTCAGGTTGTTGACTGAAATTTTGGTTTTTTCAGGCTTGGCGGTCTGCGTGTTCATGGTTTACCTTGTCTTGTAGGGTGCGGGCGGCGCAAGCCGCAGGTCAGTCTTTTTTCCGCGTCAGCACGCGCGCCAGGATGTTCAGCCCCAGCACAGCCATCGTGATGATGAACACGCCGGCCCAGGCCAGTTTTTGCCAGTTTTCATAGGGGCTCATCGCAAACTTGAAAATTGTGACCGGCAAGCTCGCCATCGGCTGGCTCAGGTTCGACGTCCAGAACTGGTTGCTCAAGGCGGTGAACAGCAAGGGTGCGGTCTCGCCGGCAATGCGCGCCACGGCCAGCAGGATGCCGGTCACCACGCCCGACCTGGCGGCACGCAGCGTGATGCTGGTAATGACTTTCCACTTCGGCGCGCCCAGGGCGTAGGCGGCCTCGCGAAGGCCGGGAGGAATCAGCTGAAGCATGTTTTCGGTGGTGCGGATCACCACGGGAATCACGATCAGCGCCAGCGCCACGACGCCGGCCCAGCCTGAAAAGGAATGAAACCTGGCCACCACGAGGGTGTAGACGAACA
>JAQGMZ010000172.1 GCA_028292045.1 Polaromonas sp.
AAGCCCCGGTACCTGCAGGACACGCCGCGTTTTATCAAGTACGCCCGCAGCACCGCCGCCCGGTACCGCCAGCTTGGTCCGCTGATGGTGCTGCTCGACGAGATCGAGGGCAACGAAACCCGCGTCGGGTACACGTTTTGACGCCAGGACCGCTCCCTGCAGTGGATCGGCATGGACAACAAGCCGCCCAAATGACAAGCCATGTCGTTTCGCAGGAAGCCAGGCCGTGAGCGCCCGCTTTTATGCCGATGTGGCGCTGGTTCCCGGTACCGCCATCAGCCTGCCTGAGCAGACCGCCCGCCATGTGCAGGTGCTGCGCCTGCAACCCGGGGAGCGCATCACGCTTTTCAACGGCCGGGGCGACGGGCAGCCCGGCAGCGAAGGCGAGTTCGAAGCCACCGTCGAGCGCATGGGCCGCAGCGATGTCGATGTGGTGGTGGGCGCCTGGACCGCTACCGCGCGCGAAGCGCCGCAAGCCATTCACCTGGTCGTTGCCATGCCTGCCAACGACCGGATGGAATGGCTGATTGAAAAAGCGACCGAACTGGGCGCCGCCAGCATCCAGCCGGTGATGAGCGAGCGCAGCGTGCTGCGCCTGAAGGCGGACCGGGCTGACAAGAAAGTCGCGCACTGGCGCGGCATTGCCATCGCGGCCAGCGAGCAATGCGGACGCAACCGCTTGCCGCAGGTTCATGACGTGGACACGCTGGCCGGCTGGCTCAAGCGGGCCGCCGCCCAGCCCGATGCAGCCGGCGCGCGGCTGTTGCTGTCGCTGCGGGAAGGCACGCGGCCGCTGGCGCAGGCAGTTGCAACCCAGGGCGCGCTGGTGTTTTTAAGCGGGCCAGAGGGCGGCCTGAGTGCGGCTGAAGAGGCCGCCGCCATGTCGTGCGGCTTCAGTCCGGTCACGCTCGGGCCGCGTGTTCTCCGGTCTGAAACCGCGCCCCTGGCCGTGCTGGCCGCCCTGGCCGGCCGGAACTGACGCTGCCGCCGGCACAAGCCAGACCATAAACCGTGATTTATGGCAGAAAGTGCCTGTTTAGCGCCTTCGGAAAACACGATCAGTAACAACTTGTCTGCTTAAATCCTTCAGGTGGCTGTGAGGCAGCCCGTGGGTTCAATCATTTTCAAGGGGATTTACGATGGGTTTACTCGATTCCGTGCTGGGCGCAGTCATGAACAACAACCAGCCAGCAAACGCCAATGCAGGCGCTGGCGGCCTGGGCGGCCTGATGGGCATGCTGGCCAACAATCCACAACTGATCAGCATTGCCATGGGCATGCTGAGCAACGATGGCACCCAGGGTGGCCTGGGCGGCCTGGTGAGCAAGTTCCAGCAGGCCGGCCTGGGCGGCGCGATGAGCTCGTGGATCGGCGGCGGCCCCAACCAGGCCGTGTCAGGCGAGCAGATCACCAGTGCGCTGGGCACCGACGCCGTGGCCGACATTGCCGGCAAGCTCGGCGTGCAGCCTGGCGAAGCTGCCGGTCAGCTGTCGTCCCTCCTGCCCGACCTGATCAACCAGCTGACCCCGGCCGGCAAGATGCCTGACCAAGGTCTGGGCAATGGCGCTGACCTGATGGGCATGCTGGGCGGATTGCTGCAAGCCCGCTGATGGCAGGCAGGCCGGGCTCAGTCCGGCACGCTGGCCATCACCTGCGCCACGGCGGCGGTCAGCTTTTTGGCATACGGCACATGCAAAAACTCGTTGGGGCCGTGGGCATTGCTCTTCGGGCCGAGCACGCCGCAGACCATCATTTGCGCCTTCGGAAAACCCTTGCTCAGCATGCCCATCAGCGGAATGGTGCCGCCCTGGCCAATCGTGCCGCAGGGCGCGCCGAAGAAGTTGTGCGAGGCGTCATTCAGCGCGGTTTCAAACCAGGTCGCTGCGGCAGGCGCGTTCCAGCCGGTGGCCCCGCCATTGCTGTGAAACGTCACTTTGGCCTGGTAGGGCGCGTTGTCTTCCAGCAAGCTTTTCAGCTCCTGCACCGCGACTGACGCGTCAATCAACGGCGGGAAGCGAAGCGACAGCTTGAAGGCGGTGTAGGGCCGCAGCACATTGCCCGCATCGCGGAATGACGGAAAGCCCTCGGCGCCGGTCACGCTGAGCGTTGGCCGCCAGGTACGGTTCAGCAGCGCCTCGACCGGGTCGGTGGTGGTGGGCAGCGCAAAGGCGGCCTCGCCTTCGCAGTCGTAATGCGCCCACGGAAAACGCTTGTAAATCTCATCGCCCAGTATTTTTGCGGTCGCCTGGGCCTGCAGCAGGCGATCGGCTGGCACTTCGCAGTGAAAGCTTTGCGGCAGCAAACGGCCGGTCTTGCTGTCCTCCAGCCGGTCGAGCACCTGGCGCATGATGCGAAAGCTCGACGGGACCAGCCCGCTGGCATCGCCTGAATGCACGCCCTCGGTCAGCACCTCGACCTTGAGCACGCCCGCAGCGTTGCCGCGCAGGCTGGTCGTCAGCCAGAGCTGGTCGTAGTTGCCGGCGCCCGAGTCCAGGCAGATCACCAGCGCCACTTCGCCGAGCCGGGCTTTCAGCGCATCCACATAAGGGAGCAGGTCGTAGGAGCCGCTTTCCTCGCAGGTCTCGATCAAGCCGACGATGCGCGGATGCGGGACGTTCTGCGTTTTCAACGCCTGAACCGCAGCGATGCTGGCATACACCGCATAACCGTCATCGGCACCTCCACGCCCGTAGAGCTTGCCGTCCTCGTAGCTGGCGGCCCAGGGGCTGAGGTCGTTGCGCCAGCCGGTGAATTCCGGCTGCTTGTCGAGGTGGCCGTACATCAGCACCGTTTGCGTCGAGCCGGCGCGCGTGGCCGGAATCTCGAAGAACAGCACAGGCGTGCGCCCTTCAAGCCGCACCACCTCAAGCGTCAGGCCCTGGACCTGCTGCGCTTCGACCCAGGCGGCGGCCTGGCGCATGACTGTGTCTATGTGGCCGTGCTTTGCCCAGTCGGGGTCGAAGGCCGGCGACTTGGCGGGAATGGCAATGTAGTCGGCAATCTGTTGGACGAGGTCATCGTCCCACTGAGCGGTGACCTGGGACAAGGCCAGCGCGGCGTCGAGGACGCTGGCGGAAATTTCACGGTGCAGGGGGGCGTTCATGGCGGGCTCCAGAAAAGGCAACGGGATTTGCGCAAAGCCCGACTTTACGCTGGCGCCAATCGTCGCGTGGCAGCCATGAGATTTACGGCCTCGAGTGGCGCGCGCTTGCACCCCCAGTAGACGCGGACGGGCTGGGAGACGCCTTGGCCTTAGGCCTTGGCTGCGTTCTTCTTGCGGGTGGCTGCGGCCTTTTTGGCCGATGCCGAGCGTTCCTCGGGTGTGCGCGAGGCAGCGGCAGCACCGCCCAGACGCCCGCCTTTTCTGGACGGGCCCGTGTCCGTGGCCTTGCCGCGGCCAGAACCGCTTTTCTTGCCGCCGCCGCTTTCCTTGTTCACCGTGGCCCAGGCCCGGCTTTGCGCCTCTTCCTTGGACAGCCCACGGTCTTGGTACCCCTCCTCGATATGTTCGGCCTGGCGCTTTTGCTTGTCGGTGTAGGCAGATTTGTCGCCGCGTGGCATGGCAGACTCCTTGGCTTCATGTGATGCGATGGGTCCAGACTAGGCCAGGGCGCTGACGGGCCATGTCAGCGTGTGGCGCAACACCCTGTGGGCCGGCGCGGCACCGTTCACGGAAAAGCCGGGACAGTCCTTTAAGCCGCGTAATTCGCCATCGCGTCGCCCAGCCGAACCGCACGGCCCGGCGCCCATTCAGGATTGAAGCGAAGCGGGCCTTCGGGAAACAGCATGACCACGGTAGAGCCGAGCAAGAACCGGCCCATTTCATCGCCCTGCTTCAGAAAAATCGACGCCTCGGGCTTGTCCGGCGATACCGGGTACAGCCATTCGCGCACCACCTTGCCGCGTGGCGGGTTCACCACGCCATGCCAGACCGTGGCCATGCTGCCGACGATCGTCGCACCGACCAGCGCCAGCACGAACGGCCCGCGCGCCGACTCGAACACGCAGACCACACGCTCGTTGCGCGCGAACAGCCCCGGCACACCGCGCGCCGTGACCGGGTTGACCGAGAACAGGTCGCCGGGCACGTAGATCATGCGGCTCAAGCGCCCATCGCACGGCATGTGGATGCGGTGGTAGTCCTTCGGGCTCAGGTAGATGGTGGCGAAGCTGCCATGGTCGTACTGCGCCGCCAGCGCCGCGTCGCCGCCGACCAGCGCCGTGGTGGAGTAGTTGTGACCCTTGGCTTGCAGGAGCTGGTCGTGCGCAATTGCGCCGAACTGGCTGATCGCGCCATCGACCGGGCAAACCAGGCCGGCGGCGGCCAGCGGCCGGACGCCAGGTTTCAGGGCGCGGGTGAAAAAGTCGTTGAACGTCAGGTAACTGGCGATGTTGCCGTCCAGCGCCTCGTCCATGTTCACCCGGTATTTGGCGACAAAGCGGCGGATGATTTCGGTGGTCACCCAGCCGCGTTCGCGTGAAGCGACATAGCCGGCAAACCGGGTCAGCGCCTGCTTGGGCAACAGGTATTGGGGCAGGACGGCAAAACGGTCAGACACAGGCGCTCGTAGAAGTGGCAGGAAGAATGATTCTATCGAGGACGGCTGGGCAGCCGCAGCCCGGCGGCCAACCGGCAACGCGGCCGTCAGTGCGCGGGGTAGCCAGCCTCTGCCAGGGCGGCGGCAACGGTTTGCCGGTCTTGCGCGCTTTCCACCGTGACTTTCCTGGCGGGCAGGTCGATGCTGATCATGGCATCGGCATCGAGTTGCTGGATGGCCTGGGTGATGACACCGGCACAGTGGCCGCAGCTCATGTCGGGCACATTGAATTCCATACAGATCTCCTTGCAGGTTAAACACAAAAAAGCCAAAGAACGGAGGCAGTCTGAACCTTCCCCCGGGGGCAGAGTCAAGCGGCTGACGGGAAACCCTGAGTGCCGGCAGGGCTAATTTCAGCCAGCGCTTGACCTTGTCATGATGGTAAGGTTCAAACTTGGCGCATTGCCTCACCCGGCCAGGCATCTTCAGGAGCGACCCCTTGACCGCCACCACCACCTTGCCAGCCCCGTCCGCCCCTGCGCCCACCCTGAAGGAATGGCGTTTTCCCGTGGAGGGCATGACCTGCGGCGCCTGCGTGGCGCGGGTTGAAAAAGCCTTGGCCGCCCTGCCGGGGGTCGAGGAGGTCCATGTCAATTTCGCCACGGAGCATGCCAGCGTCAGGTCAGCCCGCGGCATCACGCTGGACATGCTCAAGGCCGCGGTCGAAAAAGCCGGGTATGCGGTGGGCAGCACCTCCGGCAGCGCTGCGCGCGAGCAGTCGCTGCGCCTTGCGATTGGCGGGATGACCTGCGCTTCCTGCGCCCTGCGGGTGGAAAAGGCGCTGAAACAGGTGCCGGGCGTGCTGACGGCTGAAGTCAACCTGGCGCTGGAAGTCGCTGAAGTCGCTGTCGCGGATGGCGCCGCCGCGCTGCCTCGGCTCATCGCTGCAGTGGAAAAGGCCGGCTACCGGGCGCAAGCGGTCCAGGGTGCCGTGGCCAGCCCGGCCCGGCAAACCGGCGCCAGCTGGTGGCCGATTGCGGTGGCGGCTGCCTTGTCCATGCCGCTGGCGCTGCCGATGGCCGGCCTGCTGTTTGGCAAGATGTGGATGCTCGATGGCTGGCTGCAATGGGCGCTGGCCACGCCGGTGCAGTTCTGGCTCGGTGCGCGTTTTTACAAGGCGGGCTGGAAAGCCGTCCGGGCCGGCGCGGGCAACATGGATTTGCTGGTGGCGGTCGGCACCTCGGCGGCCTACGGGCTGAGCGTCTATATGCTCTTGCGCCATGGCGCCGAGGGCATGCCGCACCTGTACTTTGAAGCCTCGGCCATCGTCATCACGCTGGTGCTGCTGGGCAAGTGGATGGAGGCGCGCGCCAAGCGGCAGACCACCGAAGCCATCCGCGCGCTCAATGCCCTGCGGCCCGAAACCGCGAGGATTCGACGCGGCGGCACGGACCAGGACGTGCCCATCAGCGCCGTGCGGGTCGGCGACCTGGTTGTGGTGCGGCCCGGCGAACGCATCGCGGTCGATGGCGAGATCACTGAGGGCGCCACCGAGGTCGACGAATCGCTGATCACCGGCGAAAGCCTGCCGGTCAGCAAACACCCGGGCGACCGGGTGACGGGCGGCTCGGTCAATGCCGAAGGGCTGGTCATCGTGCGCACCACGGCCATCGGCGCGGAATCGACGCTGGCGCGCATCGTCCGCATGGTCGAGTCGGCGCAGGCGAAAAAAGCGCCGATCCAGCGGCTGGTGGATCAGGTGAGCAGCGTGTTCGTGCCGGTCGTCATCGGCATCGCCTTCATCACACTGCTGGGCTGGGGCCTGGGCACCGGGAACTGGGAAACCGCCATCCTGAACGCCGTGGCGGTGCTGGTCATTGCATGCCCCTGCGCGCTCGGGCTGGCCACGCCAACCGCCATCATGGCCGGCACCGGCGTTGCGACGAAGCGCGGCATTTTGATCAAGGACGCCGAGGCGCTGGAAGTGGCGCACCAGGTCAGGATCGTCGCTTTTGACAAGACCGGCACGCTGACCGAAGGCCGGCCCGAGCTAGTGGCGCTGGCGCCGCTGGGCATTACGCGCGATGCGGCGCTCCGCTGGGCCGCCGCCATCCAGTCGGGCAGCGAGCATCCGCTGGCCAGGGCCGTCACGCAACTCGCCGCGAACGAGCAGCTTGGCGTGCCGGCGGCGTCGCAGGTCCGCGCGGTGGCCGGGCGCGGCATGTCGGCGCTGGTCGAGGGGCGCGAATTGCGGCTGGGCAGCCCGCGCTTCATGCAGGAGCTGGGCGTGGACCTGGGCGAATGTTGGGCGCGTGCCCAGGCGCTGGAAGCCGAAGGCCGCACCGTGTCGTACCTGGCCGATGTAACCGGCGCGCCGCAGCTGGTGGCACTGCTGGCCTTTGGCGACACGCTCAAGGCGGCGGCCGCCCCGGCGATTGCCAGGCTGCAGGCGCTGGGCATCCAGACCGCGCTGGTCACCGGCGACAACCGCGGCAGCGCCGAAGCGGTGGCCAGGCAACTGGGCATCGACACCGTGCATTCCCAGGTCCTGCCGGAACACAAGGCCCACATCGTCGGCCGGCTGAAGGCGCAGGTCAGCGAACGCGGCGGCCGCGTGGCGATGGTCGGCGACGGTATCAACGACGCGCCCGCGCTGGCCGCTGCCGACGTCGGCATCGCCATGTCCACCGGCACCGACGTGGCCATGCACGCCGCCGGCATCACCCTGATGCGCGGAAACCCGGCGCTGGTGGCCGACGCCATCGACATCTCGCGCCGCACCTACGCCAAGATCCGGCAGAACCTGTTCTGGGCGTTTTTCTACAACGTGGTGGGCATACCGCTGGCCGCCTTCGGCCTGCTCAGCCCGGTGATCGCCGGCGCGGCCATGGCCTTCAGCAGCGTCAGCGTGGTGATGAACGCGCTGCTGCTGCGGCGCTGGAAGGGAAGTTCCACATGACCGCACTTGCCGCCAATGCCGGCCCGTTCAACATCGGCCAGGCCGCCAGCCGGTCGGGCGTGTCGGCCAAGATGGTGCGGCATTACGAATCGCTGGGCCTGCTGCCCGCCGTGCGCCGCACCGATGCCGGCTACCGTCAATACGGCGACAAGCAAATCCACACGCTGCGCTTCATCCGCCGCGCACGAACGCTGGGCTTCAGCATGGCCGAGATCGCCGAACTGCTCAAGCTCTGGCAAAACCAGCAGCGCGCCAGCGCCGATGTAAAACGCATTGCCCAGGCCCATGTCGCCGACCTGGAGCGCCGCATTGCCGAAATGCAGGCAATGCGCCAGACGCTGGCGGAGCTGGCAGATTGCTGCGCGGGCGACAACCGCCCGGACTGCCCGATCCTGAGCGGACTGGCGGAACAGGGAACCAGCAGAAATTCCGTGCCTGGGCTATTCATTTGATAGCTGCCGGCGCACGGACCATAGCAGTTCTAATAGCTTTCTGTTAACAATGGTAACGATTGCAATGCGCTCGAAACTTTGCGCTAAGCTGATCGACTCTTGCCCGGTCAGGTGAAAATTTACAGATGAGCGGGCGCTCTTCCTTTGACAAATGAAGACTTGCCACCCCCATGACTTGCGAACGCCTCACCCTGCGCGCCGGCCCGCTGATGCTCGACGTGCTACCCGCCGTCGGCGGCAGCATCGCCCGCTTCGATTACCTTGGGCCTGAAGGCCGCCAGCCCCTGCTGCGCGGCACCGACAGCCCCTACTCCGATGTGCTGGAAGCTGCCTGCTTTCCGCTGGTGCCTTATGCCAACCGGATTCGCGGCGGGGTTTTTCAGTGCGACGGGCGGGAGATTCGCCTGGCCGGCAACCTTGCGGGCGACGCCAGTCCCTTGCACGGGCAGGGCTGGCGGGCTGCCTGGCTGGCGGAAAACGTGGCAAGCGACCGGCTGGACATGGTCTACCGCCATGCGGCCGGCGAATGGCCATGGGACTACGAGGCGCGCCAGCAACTGGTGCTGTCAGCGGAAGGTCTGTCGATGAAACTCAGCTGCCAGAACCTGTCTGCTACGCCGATGCCCTGCGGTCTGGGCCTGCATCCGTACTACCCCTGCACCCCCGGCACGCTGCTGGACACCAGCGTCGCCAGCGTCTGGACCGTGGATGCCGACGTGCTGCCCGTCGAGCAGCTGCCCGCCGCCGGCCGCTACAGCCTGCACCATCGCCCGATCTGCGGGCAGGACCTGGACAACGGCTTCGGTGGCTGGGGCGGCACGGCCCGCATCACCTGGCCCGAAAGCGGCCGGGGGCTGCAGCTCGACGCAGCCGACGCTTCCTATTTCCAGGTGTACTCGCCGGTGGGTCGCGGATTTTTTGCCGCAGAGCCGGTGCAGCATGCCAATGCCGCGCTCAACGCCCCGCAGGACCAATGGCGCCAGCAGGGCATCATGATGCTGGCGCAGGGGGAAACGCGCCGGCTTCAAGCCAGGTTCAGCCTGGTTTGAAACCGCACCTCCGGGGTGTCCGGTGAGCCGAAGCCTGTTTGATGAAACGCCCCTGCCTGATGCGCCACCGGAACGCCTGGCGCCGGGCGCGTTGCTGCTGCGCGGTTTTGCCTTGGGCGAGGCGCAGGCCCTGGTGCAGGCGGCCGAACAGGTCATGGCCCGCGCGCCGCCGCGCCATCTGGTGACCCCGGGCGGGCGCACCATGTCGGTCGGCATGACCAATTGCGGCGTGCTGGGCTGGGTCTCAAGCCGGACGGGCTACCGCTACGACCGGAACGACCCGCTTTCCGGCCGGCCCTGGCCGCGCATGCCGGACTGCTTTGCCGAGCTGGCCCTGCGCGCCGCCGCGCAAGCCGGGTTTGCCGGCTTTCGGCCCGATGCCTGCCTGATCAACCGCTATGCGCCCGGCACGCGCCTTTCGCTGCACCAGGACAGGGACGAAGGCGACCTGAGCGCGCCGATTGTCTCGGTGTCGCTCGGCCTGCCGGCCGTGTTCCTGTTTGGCGGCGCCCAGCGCCATGACCGCCCCGCCCGTTGGCATCTGGCGCACGGCGATGTGGCGGTGTGGGGCGGCGCATCCCGGCTGGCGTTCCACGGCATTGCGCCGCTGGCGGACGGCGACCATCCCAGCCTGGGCCGCCAGCGGATCAACCTGACGTTTCGCCGCGCGGGTTGATGCCGCGTCCTGCGGCGGCACAACCGGGCAGGGCGTTCAGGCTTGCGGCTGGTTGGCCGGGTCGTCCTCGCCCGGCGCAGTCCGGCATTCCCAGAAAATACGCGCACTGCAATGGCGGCAGATTTCGGGGTCGAGCTTGCTGAAAATCGTGGAAATGGCGCTGGCCTTGTCAGGAAACTGGTGCGCCGGGCCCAGCACATCGGTGAAGCCTGTCTTGCCCCACATGCGGATCACTTCAGGCCTGGGCCGGTGAAAGTACAGCCCGCCGCCCATGGCCCGGCGCGCGGCCAGCTCGGACGCCCACAGTTCGGCGCCGGCCAGGTCGATGAAGTTCATGCTCTTGGCCATGACCAGCAGGTGTTTTTGCGGCGCAGGCTGGCTGCGCAGCGCGTGCAGGATGTCGGCGACATGCTGGGTCGCGCCGAAATACACCTCGCCTTCCATGCGCAGCAGTTTCAACTGCGGGCACTCGGGTAGCCGATGGGCTCCCACGCTGGTCGCTTCGGATGCCGTGCTTCGGCCCGTGTCCAGCCCGGGCTCTGGCGCGTCATCGATCACCACGAACTGGCGCTCCGGCCCGCGGCTGTCAAAGCCCATGGTGCGCATGGCGGGGCGCGAGGTGCGGTACAGGAAAGACATCAGCGACAGCAGCATGCCCAGCAGGATCGCCATTTCCAGACGAATGGTGAGCGTGGCCGCCAGGGTGGCGAGCGCCACGCCAAAATCAGTGCGGCTCAAGGTCAACAGCTGGCGCCAGCGGGCCGTGTCCAGCAGGCTCAGCGCCACCAGCACCAGCAGCGCCGACAGGGCCGCCATGGGTATGCGCGCCAGCAGGGACGCGCTGACCGCCACCAGCCCCAGCAGCAGCAGCGCTGAAAACACCGAGGCCAGCGGCGTCCGGGCGCCGGCCTGCAGGTTGGGCATGGAGCGGTTCATCGAGCCGCATGACACATAGCAGGAGAAAAAACCGCCGATGATGTTCGACAGGCCCTGCCCCCGGAATTCGCGGTTGGCGTCGATGCGCTGGCCCGAACGCATCGCGACCGTCTTGGCAATCGAGACCGCCTGCCCCAGCGCGACCATGGTCAGCGCAATGGCCAGCCCGATCAGCTCGGACGCCTGCGCCCAGCTGATGCGCGGCAAGTCGAAACGCGGCCACGGCGTCGCGATGTAGCCCACTGTGCGCAGGGCCAGGACGGGCGCGGCACTGGAATTGGCCAGGATCTGGCTCCATCCCCAGGTGAGCGCGGTGGCCGCTCCCAGGCCGATCAGCATGTAGGGCGAGCCGGGCTTGACACGGCGCAGCAGCAGGGCGACGGCCAGGGTGGCGCCGCCCACGGCCAGCGCCGCCGGTTGCGCCGAAGGCAGTTGCGCGGCCACATGCAGCAGCACCGCCCCGGCCCCGTGCGCCGGAGCGGCGGCCAGGCCGAGCAGGTCGGGCAGTGCGTGCACGGCAATCAGCAAGGCCGCGCCCGAAGTAAAGCCGAACAGCACCGCAGGCGAAATGAAATTGGCCAGCATGCCCAGCCGCAGTGCGCCAATCAGCCACTGCAGCAGGCCCACCATCACGGTGACGGCCAGCGCCAGCTGGATGTACATCGGGCTGAAGGCCATGGCCAGCGGCGAGAGCATGGCGAACAGCGCCAGCGAATTGGCGTTGGTCGGCCCCGACATGACATGCCAGCTCGAGCCAAACAGCGCGGCAATGATGCACGGGACAATCGCCGTGTACAGCCCGTACTCGGGCGGCAGCCCGGCCAGCGTCGCAAAGGCAATGCCTTGCGGCAGCACCAGCACGGCGCCCAGCAGGCCGGCCAGCGCATCGGCTCGCAGCGTGGCCGGCGTGACCTGGCTGACCCAGCTGCCGAACAGGCGGCTGGACAGGCCAAGCGCCAGGCTGGAAGCCGGTGCGCCGTAAGCGCTGTCGGGGGGG
The DNA here is from genome assembly GCA_028292045.1 of Polaromonas sp. Lineage (GTDB taxonomy): Bacteria > Pseudomonadota > Gammaproteobacteria > Burkholderiales > Burkholderiaceae_C > Polaromonas. The sequence continues at coordinate 11,608 of JAQGMZ010000172.1, forward strand.
GTGTGCATGGCTTGGAGCATAACGCTGCAATGCGCGGCCTCACGGCGCCGTAGTGGCAGGCGCCGTCAGGTACCGCCCAGCATCCGCAGCGCCAGGCCTGCCAGGGCCGAGGCGGCGATCACCGTCATCACGCCCCACTTCATTCGCCACAAGGCCAGCGCCGCCAGCACGATCAGGGCCAGCCCGGTCCAGTCTGGCGGGGTCTGGAACAACCCTTGTGCGCCATTCGGGTAGGCGACCGCGCCGATGAAGAACAGCGCGAGATTGGCGATCACGCCGACCACTGCGGCCGTGACGGCGGCCAGCGGCGCGGTCAGCTTGAGATTGCCGCGTGTGGACTCGACCCACGGGCCGCCCGCCAGAATAAAGATGAACGAGGGGAGAAAAGTGAACCAGGTGGCCACGCAGGCGGCCAGCGCGGCGCCCAGGAACAGGGCATCGGGACCCAGCACCTGCCGACCCCAGCCGGCGACGAAGCCGACAAACGCCACCACCATGATGAGCGGACCGGGCGTGGTTTCGCCCAGCGCCAGGCCGTCCATCATCTGCGCGGTGGTCAGCCAGTGGTAATGCGCCACGGCGGCCTGGTTCACATACGGCAGCACCGCGTAGGCGCCGCCAAAGGTCAGCAGTGCGGCCTTGCTGAAAAACCAGCCGATTTGCGTCAGCGTGTCTGACCAGCCCCGGGCCGCCAGCAGCGCGGCCATGGGCAACAGCCAGAGCGCGGCGCCGGTGGCCAGCACCACGGCCAAGCGGGACGGCTTGAACCGCGCATGGGGCGGCGTCGGGGTGGCGTCATCGATCCGGGCGGCCTGGTGCGTGCCGCCGGCCGCCAGCGCATGTGCGGCGCCGCTGCCTGCCAGTGCGCCGGGGGCAAACCGTGCCAGCAGCGCCCCGATCAGCAACGCGCTGATCACCACCACCGGGAAAGGCAGCTTGATGACAGAAACTGCGATGAAACTCAGGCCGGCCAAGACCCACGGGACGGGCGCAAGCCCTACCTTTCCCAGTGATTTTTTAGCGATGCGGTGCAGGGCATGCAACACGATGGCGGCGACTGCCGGCTTGATGCCGTAAAAAATGCCCGCCACCAGGGGCTGCTGGCCAAAAACCAGGTAGGTCCAGCTGAGCGCGATCAGCAGCAGCAGCGACGGCAGCACAAACAGCGTGCCCGCCACCACGCCGCCACGTGTCTTGTGCATCAGCCAGCCCAGGTAGGTCGCCAGTTGCTGGGCCTCGGGGCCGGGCAGCAGCATGCAGAAGTTCAGCGCATGCAAAAACCGTTTTTCGGAAATCCAGCGCCTTTTCTCGACCAGCTCGCGGTGCATGAGCGCAATCTGCCCGGCCGGGCCGCCAAAGCTGATGAAGCCCAGCAGCAGCCAGAAGCGGCAGGCTTCGCGGAACGAAATGGCGGCTGGCGGGGCGGGGGCCGTGGCGGGGGTCATGCTTCGTTCAGGCGCGCTGCAGCTTGAACACCGCCCGGCTGGCGCGCGCATTGGGCCAGAAGCGGATTTCCCGGCCCTCCTGCAGCCCGAAGGAATCCAGGATCTGCAGGCGGTTCTGGCGGGCCAGCGCGGCAAAATCCTGCAGCGTGCCGACACGGATATTGGGCGTGTCGTACCACTGGTAAGGCAGCACACGGGTCACGGGCATGCGGCCGCGCAGGACCGCCAGCCGGTTCGGCCAGTGGCCGAAGTTCGGAAAAGCCACAACGCCGATCCGGCCCACGCGGGCGGTCTCGCGCAGCATGACCTCGGCATTGCGCAGGTGCTGCAGCGTGTCGATCTGCAGCACCACATCGAACGAAGCATCGCCGAACAGCGCCAGGCCGTCTTCCAGGTTGAACTGGATCACGTTGACGCCGCGCGCCACGCAGGCCTGCACATTGGCGTCGTCGATTTCAACGCCGTAGCCGGAGCAGCCGCGTTCCCGGATGAGGTGGTCGAGCAGCGCGCCGGTGCCGCAGCCCAGGTCCAGCACCCGCGAGCCTTCAGGCACCAGCCGGGCAATCGACAACTGGTCCGCGGAGGGCTGCGCGCCGACGGGGGTCATTCTGGTCATGCAGCCACCTTGCTCTCAAAATAAGAGCGAATGACGCCCAGGTAGCGTGGGTCATTCAGCAAAAAAGCATCATGGCCATGCGGCGCGTCGATTTCGGCATAGCTCACGTCGCACTGGTTGGCCACCAGCGCCTTGACGATTTCACGGCTGCGGGCCGGGGAAAACCGCCAGTCGGTGGTGAAGCTGACCAGCAGGAACCTGGCGCGCGCCTGGGCCAGCGCGCGGCTCAGGTCGCCGCCATATTCACCGGCGGGGTCAAAGTAGTCAAGCGCCCGCGTGATCAGCAGGTAGGTATTGGCGTCGAAGTATTCGGCAAATTTGTCGCCCTGGTAGCGCAGGTAGCTTTCGATCTCGAACTCGACCTCTTGCGTGGAATAGCGATACAGCGCAGCCTCAGCCCTGTCAGCCGCAGGCGCGCGAGCAAACACCTCCCCGCATTCACCAGCAGGGGCCGCGGGACTGGCTTCGCCAGACTGCAGGCGCAACGCCCCCTCGGGGAGCGTGGGGGCCTTTTTCAACAGTCTGCCGAATTTTTCGTTCATCACATCGTCGCTCAGATACGTGATGTGGCCGATCATGCGGGCGATGCGCAGGCCGCGCTTGGGCAGCACGCCGTGGCGGTAAAAATGGCCTGCGTGAAAGTCGGGGTCGGTCACGATGGCGCGCCGGGCGACTTCGTTGAAGGCGATGTTTTCGGCGGTCAGGTTGGGCGCGCTGGCCACGACCACCGCATGGCGCACGCGGTCAGGGTATTGCAGCGTCCAGCTGATGGCCTGCATGCCGCCCAGGCTGCCGCCCATGACGGCGGCCAGCGTCTGGATGCCCAATGCGTCGAGCAGCCTGGCCTGCGCGCTGACCCAGTCCTGCACCGTGACCACCGGGAAATCGGCGCCGTATACGTCACCCGTTTCGGGATTCGTCTGCATCGGTCCGGTCGAGCCGAAGCAGGAACCGAGGTTGTTCACGCCAATCACATAAAAACGGTTGGTGTCCACCGGCTTGCCGGGGCCGATCATGGTGTCCCACCAGCCTTCGGACTTGTCCTGCACCCGGCCGGCTTCATTCACGTAGACGCCCGCCACATGGTGCGATGCATTGAGCGCGTGGCAGATCAACACCGCATTGGACTTGCCGGCATTGAGTTGGCCATAAGTTTCATAGCTCAGGTCGTAGGCGCGGATCGAGGCGCCGCTGCGCAGTGGCAGCGCTTCGGCAAAGTGCATGGATGCCGGCGTGGCGACCAGGGCGGGGGCAGTAGGCGCTGTTGTTGAATTGTCCACGGTGAGCTGGTTAGGGTTTTGGCAGGAAACGGTGTGCAATGCGTCCAAAAGAAAACCCGGCATCGCTAAGGCGAGGTCCGGGTCGAGGGGAAAGATCGTCTTTAGCCGTACTTTTTACGCGCCCGCAAGCTGAGCAAATCGGCGCTTTTCCAGTATAGCAAGCTACCTGGGCCGTACGGCGGCTGCTTCCACGGCGCCCGACAGCGTTCCCAAGAGCACGAGAAGCAGGTGCGCAACGCTTGAAGATGCTGTTCGTTTGCCGTTTACGCTCAGTGCG
>JAQGMZ010000178.1 GCA_028292045.1 Polaromonas sp.
AGTGGGGAGCGTGGGGGCTGCTATACTCTTAGGCTTTGCTAGCAAACCCGCACCTGGCCTGATCCTGATCAGATCAATGAAAAGTGCATCTTTTGAATCGATTCATCAATGACCACCATTCGCGTAAAAGACAACGAACCCTTTGACGTCGCCCTGCGCCGCTTCAAGCGCACCATCGAAAAACTCGGCCTGCTGACCGACCTGCGCGCCCGTGAGTTCTACGAAAAGCCCACCGCCGAGCGCAAGCGCAAGAAGGCAGCCGCTGTCAAACGCAATTACAAGCGCATTCGTGCCATGCAGTTGCCCAAGAAGCTGTACTAACCAGTACTTGCCTCACGGCAGATCAAGCCCGCAAGAGGACGCTCTGCGGGCTTTTTTGTTTTTCAGCCTTGTATTTTTACCCGCCCTCCAGGAGACTAGCCATGACCCTCAAAGAACAGATCACCGAAGACATGAAAACCGCCATGCGCGCCAAGGACAGTGAGCGCCTGGGCACCATTCGCCTGCTGCTGTCGGCCATCAAGCAAAAGGAAGTCGATGAGCGCGTGGTGGTCGATGACGTGATGGCCGTCGCCATCGTCGACAAGCTGATCAAGCAGCGCAAGGATTCGATCGAGGCGTTCGAGAAAGCCCAGCGCCAGGACCTGGCCGACAAGGAAAAGGCCGAGCTGCTGGTGCTGCAGGCCTACCTGCCCGCCCGCCTGAGCGCCGAAGAGGTCGCAGCCGAGGTCAAGGCCATCGTCGCCGCCCTGGCCACCGAACTGGGCCGCGCCGTAAGCCAGGCCGACATGGGCAAGGTCATGGGTGCGGTAAAAACCCAACTCGCCGGCAAGGCCGACATGGGCCAGGTGTCAGCAGCAGTAAAAGCCGCACTGGCTGGTTGAACAAGCCAACAAGCGCAATAACGCATCTCCCCGTTCCCGCACTCACCCGCACGGCCGGCTTCGCCGGACTGCAGGCGCAGCGCCCCTCGGGCGGCAGCGAACCACGCGAAGCGGGGAGCGTGGGGGCTTCTTAGCTACCGGCAACCTTCATGCGGTTGACCAGGATGGAACCGACCGTTTTTGCGCCGTAGTTGTACGCATCGGCGCCCACCGCCTGAATGCCCAGCAGCATGTCTTTCAGGTTGCCGGCAATCGTGATTTCCTCGACCGGGAACGCGATTTCGCCGTTTTCCACCCAAAAGCCCGAGGCGCCGCGCGAATAATCGCCGGTTACGTAGTTCACCCCCTGCCCCATCAGTTCGGTCACGAACAAGCCGGTGCCCAGCTTGCGCAGCATGGCGCCCAAGTCGTCGCCGGCTTTCGTCTTGCGGCTGGTCATGATGAGGTTGTGCGAGCCGCCGGCGTTGCCGGTGGTGCGCATGCCCAGCTTGCGGGCGGAGTAGGTGCTCAGGAAATAACCGGCCACACGCCCCGCGTCCACCACCTGCCGGGCGCTGGTCTTCACGCCTTCGTCGTCGAACGGCGAGCTGCCCTTGCCCTTGGGAAGAAACGGGTCTTCGCAGATGTCGATGTGCTTGGGAAAAGCCAGCTTGCCCAGGCTGTCCAACAAAAACGTACTCTTGCGGTACAGCGCGCCGCCGCTGACGGCCTGCACGAAACCGCCCAGCAAACCGGCCGCCAGCGGCGACTCGAACAGCACCGGACACTCGACCGTCGGGATTTTCCGGCCTTTCAGGCGGGCCAGCGCGCGTTCGGCGGCATAGCGGCCCACGGCTTCAGGCCGGGCAAGGTCGCCGGCGTCGCGCATCGAGCTGTACCAGGCATCGCGCTGCATCTGCTTGCCCTTGCCGGCAATCGGCGCCACTGAAATGCTGTGCCGTGAACTGGCATAACCGCCGCGAAAGCCCTTGCTGTGGGCGCTGAAAAAATGGCTTTGCTGGGCCGACACGCCCGCGCCTTCGCTGTTGGTGATCAGCCGGGAAGTGGCAAAGGCGGCAGCTTCGCATTGCAGGGCCAGCCGGGCGGCTTCCTCGGAGGTGATGGCCCAGGGGTGGAACAGGTCCAGCGCCTGGTGCTCATGGGCAATGTCCTGCTCGTCGGGCAGGCCCGAGGTGTCGTCTTGCGCGGTGAAGCTGGCGATGTCATAGGCGGCCTTGACCGTCTGCTGGATGGCGGCTTTTGAAAAATCGCTGGTCGAGGCATTGCCGCGTTTTTTGCCGACATACACGGTGATGCCCAGCGACTTGTCGCGGTTGCGCTCGACCGACTCCAGTTCGCCCTTGCGCACGCTGACCGACAGGCCGCAGCCTTCGGACGCTTCAGCCGCCGCGTCGGTGGCGCCCAGTTTTTTGGCATGGCTGAGCGCGGTATCCACCAGGTCTTCGAAAAAATCGCGGTGGTAGCTGAAACCGGCTTCCGGCTGGGAGGTTTTGGCGCGGGAAACAGGGGCAGAAACAGCGCGGGAAGAGCGGGCAGAAGTTTGTTGGGTCATGTCGCTATGATACTAAGCCCTATGAATACCAAGACACCCAAGGCCATCAAAGGCTACTGGTCCAACGGCCGGTTTGTGAAACCCGAAGAAATCGCCCTCGAAGAAGTGGGCCCGCCGAGCAAGACCCAGCTGAAGGCCGAGGCCGACGAAAAGCAGGCGCTGGGCGAGGCGCTGCTGACGCTGCGCACTGACCTGATGGCCCGGCTCGACCTGCCCGACAAGCTGCTGGACGCGCTGAAGGAAGCCCGCCGCATCACCAATTTCGAAGGCCGGCGGCGCCAGATGCAGTTCATCGGCAAACTGATGCGCCCGCTGGACACCGAGCCGATCCGCGCCGCCATTGACGAGCAGGCCAATGGTTCGGCCGACCTGACGCTGGCCCTGCACCTGGCCGAGCAATGGCGCGACAAGCTGGTGGCGGCGGACGAAGCGCTCAGCCAGTGGCTGACGGACTACCCGGACACCGACTCGCAGCAGCTGCGCGCCCTGATCCGCCAGGCCAGAAAAGACATCGCCAAGCCTGAAACGCCGGGCGAGGCGCCGCGCCACGGCAAATCCTATCGCGAGATTTTCCAGCTGGTCAAGCAAGCCATGGCCAAGGTGCCCGAAGCATGAGCGCAGAGTTCGATCCGGTCCGCATCGGCATCGTGTCGGTCAGCGACCGGGCCAGTGCCGGCGTATACGCAGACCAAGGCCTGCCCGCGCTGAAAGACTGGTTGAGCCGCGCCCTGCGCAACCCGCTCACCTTTGAAGAACGCCTGATTCCCGATGAACAGGCGGGCATCAGCGCCGCCCTGGTTGAATTGGTTGACGCCGGCTGCTGCCTGGTGCTGACCACCGGCGGCACCGGTCCCGCCCTGCGCGACGTGACGCCCGAAGCCACGCTGGCCGTGGCGCACAAGGAAATGCCCGGCTTCGGCGAGCAGATGCGGCAGATCAGCCTGAGATTCGTGCCGACCGCCATTTTGTCGCGCCAGGTGGCGGTGATACGCGGCCAGAGCCTGATCCTGAACCTGCCAGGCCAGCCCAGGGCGATCGCCGAGACGCTCGAAGGCCTTAAAAATGCGGCGGGCGAATCGACAGTGCCAGGCATTTTTGCTGCCGTACCCTACTGCATCGACCTGATCGGCGGCCCCTGCCTGGAAACCCGTGACGAGGTCTGCAAGGCGTTTCGCCCCAAGAACGCGGTGCGCGCGCCAACATAAAAACCGGCGCGCTATTTCCCCACCAGCTGGTTGAGCTTGTCGGCCTCGAAATTTTCCTGCAGCGCGGCGTCCTTCGGAACGCAATCGCGCCGCGCCGCGCTGGGCAGGGCAGACAGCTTTTCAATCGCCTGCCAGAGCAGCGCGATCTGGTGCTCCTGGCCCGAAGCGTTGTCGATCAGGCCGCGCAGCGCCTGGCTCAGCGGGTCGTCGCTTTGCGTCACGCCGTAGGCTGAAAATCCCATCTGGCTGGCCGCCTCTTCGCGCTTCAGATCGGCCCCGGGCTGGATGATGCGCGCCGGGTTGCCCACGGCGGTTGCCCCGGGCGGCACGGGCTTGACCACCACGGCGTTCGAGCCGATGCGGGCGCCGTCGCCCACCGTGAAGCCGCCCAGCACCTGCGCACCGGCGCCCACCACCACGTTGCGGCCCAAAGTCGGGTGGCGCTTGGCGCCCTTGTACAGCGACGTGCCGCCCAGCGTCACGCCGTGGTAGATCGTGCAGCCCGCGCCGATTTCAGCGGTCTCGCCAATCACCACGCCCATGCCGTGGTCGATGAAGACGCAGCCGGCAATCTGCGCGCCGGGATGGATCTCGATGCCGGTGAGCCAGCGCGACAGGTGCGAGATGAAACGCCCCAGCCATTTCAGGCCATGCATCCAGCACCAGTGCGCGCGCCGGTGCAGGATCAGCGCATGCAGGCCGGGGTAGCAGGTCAGCACCTCCCAGCGGGTGCGGGCGGCCGGGTCGCGTTCAAGGATGCACTGGATGTCGGAGCGGAGTCTGGAGAACATTCGGCAAGTTTAGGGGCTGTCGGGCTTGTCCGCTGGCCGGGCCGGCATGCCCGCCCCTGCCAGCGCCTGACCAGTGGCGTGGCGCATCATGGCCTTGGCCACGCCGCGCAGGATATGAATTTCCTCGGGGCTGAGTTGCGCCCGGTTGACCAGCTGGTTCAGGCGCGGCATGAGTTTCTTGGGCGACGCCGGGTCCAGAAAACCGATGTCGACAAGCGCCGCTTCCCAGTGCCGGAGCAGGCCGCCCACGGCGGCGGCGTCGGCCAGCCGGGGCGCCTGGGTCGCCGGCTGAACGCCAAAACCGCCCAGCGCCTCGCGCCAGTCATAGGCAATCAGCTGCACCGCCGCGCCCAGGTTGAGCGAGCCGAAGGTCGGGTCGGTCGGAATGCTGAGCGCAACATGGCAGCGGTACACGTCCTCGTTCTGCATGCCGAAACGCTCGGACCCGAACAGGAAAGCAATCGAACCGGGCTTTTGCGGCTGGCCTGCCTGCGCTGCCGGCTCATTGTCCGAAGTTGTTTGAGAATTTCCGAGCAATTCGGCAAAATGCGCGCGCGGCGCCCGCGTGGGCGGGCCAAAGTCGCGCGGCGTCATGGCGGTGGCGCACAGGTGCGCCACGCCGTCCAGCGCCTCGTCCAGCGTCTCCACGATCCGGGCGTTGTTTAAAACGTCCAGGGCCCCGCTGGCGCGCTGGATGGTTTCCTCGCGCCGCAGCACATTGGCCCAGCGCGGCGCCACCAGCACCAGGTCGTCAAAGCCCATGGTTTTCATGGCGCGGGCGGTGGCGCCCACGTTGCCGGCGTGGCTGGTGTTGATCAGGATGAAACGGGTTTTCATGGGCAGGGAATGACTTGGGGAAATGGCCTGGCCCGCAACGTGAAATGTCCGCGCGCCGGCGTAAATTCGGCCAGTCCGGGCGAAGCCGGTAAAATCCGCTATTGTCGTCTGCCCCGGTCCCCGGCCTTGCAGTTCCTGCCCGCTCTTTCTTACACCCTATGTCCAGCAATCTACACCCCATGCTCAACGTGGCCGTCAAGGCTGCGCGCGCCGCCGGCGCCCTCATCAACCGCGCCGCACTTGACGTCGAGGCAGTTCGCGTTTCACTCAAGCAGACCAACGATTTCGTCACCGAAGTTGACCAGGCCGCCGAAGCGGCCATCATTGAAACGCTGCTCACCGCTTACCCGGGCCACGGCATTCTGGCCGAAGAATCCGGCAGCGAGCATGGCGCGAAAGACTCCGAATTCGTCTGGATCATCGACCCGCTGGACGGCACCACCAACTTCATCCACGGATTTCCGTTCTACTGCGTCAGCATCGCGCTGGCCGTTCGCGGCAAAGTCGAGCAGGCCATCGTCTACGACCCCACGCGCAACGATATCTACAGCGCCAGCAAGGGCCGGGGCGCTTACGTCAACGACCGCCGGATGCGCGTGGGCAAGCGCACGCGCCTGCAGGACTGCCTGATCTCGACCGGTTTTCCCTACCGCCCCGGCGACAAGCTCAAGCCTTACCTGAACATGCTGGGCGACGTCATGAGCCAGTGCGCCGGTGTGCGCCGGCCGGGCGCGGCGGCCCTGGACCTGGCGCATGTGGCGGCGGGCCTGACCGACGGCTTTTTTGAAACCGGCCTGCACCCCTGGGACGTGGC
>JAQGMZ010000179.1 GCA_028292045.1 Polaromonas sp.
CGGCGACAACATGCCCGAATCCCAGCCAGAACATACCCGTGAGGGGGTTGAACTGCCAGGCCCACACGCCGCCCATCAGGGCGATCAGCATGAAGACGAGTTCGCCGGCAAACATGTTGCCGAACAACCGCATGCCGTGCGAGACGGTCTTGGCGGTGAATTCAATCATTTGCATCAGGAAATTGACCGGATACAAAAACCAGTGGTCGCCGAACGGCGCGGAAATCAATTCATGCGCCCAGCCGCCCACGCCCTTGATCTTGATGTTGTACACCAGGCAGACCACCAGCACGCTCATGGACAGCCCGAGCGTGGTAGACAGGTCGGCCGTTGGCACGACGCGCATGTAGTCGGCGTAACCCATGGCCGGACCGGCGCTGTGCCACAAGGCGGGAATCAGATCGACCGGCAGCATGTCCATGGCATTCATCAGGAAAATCCAGACAAACACGGTCAATGCCAGCGGCGACACCAACTTGCGGCTCTTGGCGTTGTGAATCACGCCCTTGGCCTGGCTGTCGACCATCTCGGAAAGGATTTCTACCGCGGCCTGAAACCGACCGGGAACGCCGGAAGTGGCCTTGCGGGCAGCGCGCCAGAGAAAAAAGCAGGCAATGACGCCCAGGACCACCGAATAAAACACGGAGTCAAGGTTAAACAGGCTGAAATCGACAATGCCCTTTTGCTCGACATTTTCAAATGAGAAATTTTTCTGCAAATGGTGCAGGTGATGCTGGATGTACTCTCCAGACGTCGGGCCAGTTGTTCCAGCGTGTTCAGCAGCAGCCATAAATCACCAGTTATCAATTTAAAAATTATTGACAGATTTCTTGCGCGCCGGGCGCAACCACATGGCCGCCCAGTACACCTTCATCGTCACCACAAAACCCGCCAGCAGCGCCAGCCAATTCAATTCCTTGACCAGCCTTGGCGCGGCAAGCAACATCGCCACCGTCAAGGTAATCTTGACCATTTCCCACACAAAAAATCCCGCCAGCGCCGCATTTCCATGCACAGCCGACTGCTGCCGCGACAGCCCCCGCGCAAACAACGCTGCGGGAATAACCACCGCCAGAGCGCCATAGGCGGCCGACCAACCCATCCGCGCCTGGCCTGTCAGCGCCCAGGCCAGCAAAGCCACCGCGACACCGACGCCAAACTGCCCCGCCACCACCCACCACAGCGCAATCGGCGGGTTCAACGCCCTGACCTTTTTTGCTTCTTCGCGCGTCAGGGGCTTGAAGCCTTCGTCTTGCGCCTCATCTATGACGTCCAGGCTGCCTGGTTTGACGACCACTTTCGTTTTCTCCAGCGCGTCTGCTTCAGAGCCGGCAGTACGCTCGACCGCTGTATACGCCATTGTGTACCTGACAAATTACATGAAGGTTACGGGACTTCAATCTCAGCAAAGCCTCTGATTATACGTAGAAACCCCGTACCATCTGGCAATAGCCTTTCGCATGCACCAATTAGTGGCGCGCTACTGCGCTTTATGATCAGGCTCACAGGCCTAGTCACATGGAGAACCACTTGTTGTTGCCCAGCGCTGCCCTTCCGAAAACGCCGCACGATCCAAGCGCGTCCTGAATTTTGCCCATTCTAATGAAAGACAACAGATGCCCGTTTTGATGAAATTTCTTCATGTGCTTGCAGCCATCGCCTGGCTCGGAGGCATTGGCTTCATGCTGTTTGCCCTGCGTCCTGCTGCCACTGCCACACTGTCGCCGCCCGAGCGGCTCATGTTGACGGCGCAAGCGCTCAAGCGGTTTTTCACCCTAGTGTGGGTAACCATCGTGATTTTGCTGCTGACCGGCCTGGCGATGCTGATGGCCGTTGGAATGAAAAATGCGCCGGCCGGCTGGCACGCCATGCTGGGCATCGGGCTGGTCATGTTTGCGCTTTTCGGGCACCTGTACTTTGGCCCTTTTCGGCGCTTGCAGCTGGCAGTCGGCAAGACAGACTGGGCCGAAGGCACCCGTCGTGCAGGCCAGATTGCCACACTCGCCACGGTCAACCTCGGGCTGGGCGTGCTGGCCATTGCCGCCGTTTATTTTCTTGTGTAATTCATTCCTAGCCTTGATTTACTGCACCGATCACCTCTTTTTTCAACCATAGCCTGCAGTTCATGACCTTGTCCCCTGCCAACGCCCTGCCCGATACGCCTTGCTACCTCAACGGTGACTACAGCACCCTCAGGCACGCCAAAATCAGCGTGCTCGACCGTGGCTTCATCTTTGGCGACGGTGTTTATGAAGTGGTGCCTGCCTATGCCGGCAAGCTGTTCCGCTTTGACCAGCATATGGCGCGCCTGGACCGCAGCCTGGCCGAGTTGCGCATCACCAACCCGCTGACCCAGGGCCAATGGCATGACATTGCCATCAAATTAATAGCGGACTATGCAGCATCCACGGGCTCAGAAACAGAACAGGGCAATCAGCTGATCTATATCCAGGTGAGCCGGGGCGTGGCCATGCGGGACCATTCCATGCTGCCCGGCTTGACGCCTACCGTTTTCATCATGGTCAACCCGATGAAACTGCCCAGCCACCAGCAACGTGCCGAGGGCGTGGCCTGCGTCAGCGCAGGGGATTTCCGTTGGGAAAAGGCGCATATCAAGAGCACCAGCCTGCTCGGCGCGGTGTTTTCACGCCAGATCAGCGTGGATGCCGGGGCTCTTGAAACAGTGATGTTCCGAGGCGATTATCTGAGCGAAGCGGCGGCCAGCAATGTCTGGCTGGTCAGGCAGGGCAAGGTGATGGGGCCGCCTAAGGACCAGTTGGTGCTTGAAGGCATCCGTTACGGACTGATTGAGGAAATTTGCCGCGTTGCAGGCATTGGTTTCGAACTGCGCCGCATCAGCCGGGCTGAAGTGCTGGCGGCCGACGAGTTGCTGCTGACATCGGCCACTAAAGAAGTGTTGCCCATCACCCTGCTGGACGGCCAGCCTGTGGGCAATGGGCGGCCCGGCCCGGTCTATGCAAAACTTTACGCGGCTTACCAAATGGCCAAACAGGGAACCTGACCATGAGCGTTGACAAGCACCGGCCCGAACCCCAGCCTTCGGACGCAGCCCCCAAGGATTCGCTGATCGAGTACCCGTCGCAGTTCCCCATCAAGGTGATGGGCGTCAAGTCCGAAGGTTATGTGCAGGCAGTCACCCACATTGCCCGGCAGTTCGACCCCGATTTCGACGCCTCGACCATTGAACTGCGCGAGAGCAAGGGCGGCAAGTACCTGGGCGTGACCATCACGGTGCTGGCCACCAGCCGCGAGCAACTCGACGAGTTGTACCGTACGCTGAGCACGCACCCGATGGTCAAGGTGGTGCTGTGAAGCTAATGCCCCCACGCGCCACCGCTGCCTCCCGTGGGGGCTGGCCTTGCTTGGGGCGGCCCGGCGCGGCGGTTGCAGCTTTGCCGTGTTGACACGGCAGTTGGGCCGCGCCGATTACCTGCCTGCCTACCAGGCCATGCAGGACTTCACCGCCGCGCGCGATCCAACCACACCGGACGCGCTATGGATTTGCGAGCATGCTGCTGTCTATACACAAGGTCTGGCAGGCAAGGCAGACCATATCCTCAATCCTGGCAGCATTCCGGTGGTGCAGACCGACCGGGGCGGCCAGGTGACGTTTCATGGCCCCGGCCAGGTGGTGGTGTATCCGCTGATCGACCTCAAGCGGGCGGGCTATTTCGTCAAGGAATATGTCTACCGCATTGAAGAGGCCGTGGTTCGTACGCTGGGGCATTTCGGCGTGACCGGCCACCGCGTGGCGGGCTCGCCGGGCATTTATGTGCGTCTGGACGATCCGTTCTCGCATGCCGCGCTGACCGGCCCGGCGCACCCGGCTGACCCGTTTCGCGGCCTGGGCAAAATTGCCGCGCTGGGCATCAAGGTCAGCCGGCACTGCACCTACCACGGCGTGGCGCTGAACGTGGCGATGGACCTGGAACCCTTCTCCCGCATCAACCCTTGTGGCTATGCCGGACTGCAAACCACAGACCTTTCTACAATCGGTGTCTCGGCAACTTGGCAGGAAGCAGCCGATGTGCTGGGCCCCAAGCTGGCCACGCACCTGGCTCCCTGATTGCCCTGATCCCCTACCCAAGTACCATTCACCATGAGCACACCCGAAGTCGTCCGCGAAGTCCAGACCCTGGAAAACTACAACCCGCTGGCCAAGCAAAAGGCGGCGGCCAAGCTGTCGCGCATTCCGGTCAAGGTCGAGCGTGGGGAAGTGCTGAAAAAGCCCGACTGGATTAGGGTGAAGGCCGGCAGCCCGACCACCCGCTTCTACGAGATCAAGCAGATCTTGCGGGAAAACAAGCTCAACACGGTGTGCGAGGAAGCCAGCTGCCCGAACATCGGCGAATGCTTCGGCAAGGGCACGGCCACCTTCATGATCATGGGCGACAAGTGCACGCGCCGCTGCCCGTTCTGCGACGTGGGCCACGGCCGGCCCGACCCGCTCGACCTGGACGAGCCGGAGAACCTGGCCAGGACGATCGCCCGGCTCAAGCTGAAATACGTCGTGATCACCTCGGTCGACCGCGACGACCTGCGCGACGGCGGCTCGCAGCACTTCGTGAACTGCATCCAGCGCACGCGCGAGCTCTCGCCGGCGACGACGATCGAGATCCTGGTGCCGGACTTCCGCGGCCGCGACGACCGCGCGCTGGACATCCTGAAGGCCGCGCCGCCCGACGTGATGAACCACAACCTGGAGACCATCCCGCGCCTGTACCGGGAAGCGCGCCCCGGGTCCGACTACCGCTTCAGCCTCAACCTGCTGAAGTAGTTCTAGGCGATGTTCCCGCTCGTGCCGACCAAGAGCGGCCTGATGGTGGGCCTGGGCGAGACCGACGACGAAATCCTGGACGTCATGCGCGACATGCGCGAGCACCACATCGACATGCTGACCATCGGCCAGTACCTGGCTCCCAGCACGTCGCACCTGCCCGTGCGCCGCTACGTGCATCCGGACACGTTCAGGATGTTCGAGGCCAAGGCGCGCGAGATGGGCTTCACGCACGCAGCGGTGGGCGCCATGGTGCGTTCCAGCTACCACGCCGACCAGCAGGCGCACGCCGCGG
>JAQGMZ010000185.1 GCA_028292045.1 Polaromonas sp.
GGCCGGTCATGGGATATGACGAGTTCTGGTATCGAGAATGGTTATCAAGTGTACCCGCGCCGACTTCCTACAACTGCCCATTTCCAGGGGCAGGATAATGAAGCCGCGCATCCGTCAAAGGGGACCCATGCCAAAACATCGCAAGCCTTTAAAATCACCTTCAACCCCTAATTTGTATGGCCAAAAGTTCCGCTTCTACCGTTGCTACTGTCGCTCCTGATGCCAAAATCAGCGGCGTACCGTCCCCCGCCCTGCCTGCCAGCTACGAAACTGCATTGCAGGAGCTGGAGGGCTTGGTGAGCAGCCTGGAATCAAGCCAGCTCCCCCTGGACCAACTGCTCACCGTATACCAGCGCGGCGCGCAATTGCTTAAATTTTGCCGCGACCGGCTTGAAGCCGTTGAAACCCAGATCAAGGTGCTCGAAGGCAGCGAACTCAAGCCCTGGACCCAGGCATGATATTTATCTGGGCGCCTTGATCGCCTGTTTTCGTAGTCGAAGCCATAACTGCTCTAGTGCAAGAGATCCCTCATTTGAACGCTCCTGAACCTTTTCCTTTGTTTGACCTGGGCGCCTGGAGCGCCCGGCAGCTCGTTGTCATCGAGCAGTCCCTGTTCCGCTGGGTAGCCGGGCCTGCCGATGCGCCTGCGCCTGCCGGCCTGGGCGACGCCATGCGCTATGCCGTACTCGACGGGGGGAAGCGCCTGCGCCCGCTGCTGGTCATGGCCTCCTGCGATGCGGCCAACGGCCATTCTTCGCTGGCCATGCGGGCAGCCTGCGCGGTCGAGTTGATTCATGCCTACTCGCTGGTGCACGACGACATGCCCTGCATGGACAACGACGTGCTGCGGCGCGGCAAGCCCACGGTGCATGTCAAGTTCGGTGAAGCAGGTGCTCTGCTGGCTGGCGATGCGCTGCAGGCGCTGGCGTTTGAGTTGCTGACGCCTGATGATGCGTCGTTTCCCGCAGGCATGCAGGCCAGCCTGTGCCGCCTGCTGGCCCGGGCCGCTGGCTACCAGGGCATGGCCGGAGGGCAGGCGATTGACCTGGCCAGCGTCAGCTTGTCGTTGAATTCCAAACAATTGCATGAGATGCACCGCCTCAAGACCGGCGCATTGCTCCAGGCCAGTGTGGTGATGGGCGCTGCCTGCGGCTTCGCCTCGCCTGCCGCACTTGACGCACTGCGCAATTACGGGGCTGCTGTCGGCCTGGCATTTCAGGTGGTGGACGACATACTGGACGTAACCTCCGACGCGGCCACGCTTGGCAAGACTGCCGGCAAGGATGCCGCGCAGGACAAACCCACGTTCGTTTCACTCATGGGGCTGGACGGATCCAGGGCCTACGCCCAGCAGTTGCTGGCGCAAGCCCTGGCCAGCCTGGAGTCCAGCCAGCTTGAAAATACGCATGCCCTGCGGGCGCTGGCTGACATGCTGGTCAATCGGCAGCACTAGTCCAGCACCGGACTTGCCCTAACGGAACACATCACGATGTACTCTTTGCTTGAAACCATCAATAGCCCGGCTGATCTGCGCAAGCTTTCGCGCATGCAACTCAAAACACTGGCCGATCAGCTGCGTGCCTATGTGCTGGACAGTGTTTCCAAGACCGGCGGACATTTAAGCTCCAACCTGGGCACGGTCGAACTGACGGTTGCGCTGCACTATGTCTTCAATACGCCCGACGACCGCCTGGTATGGGATGTCGGCCACCAGACCTATCCGCACAAAATCCTGACCGGGCGGCGTGAGCGCATGGCCAGCCTGCGCCAGTTTGGCGGTTTGTCGGGTTTTCCTCGCCGCGACGAGAGCGAATATGACACCTTCGGCACCGCGCACTCGTCAACCTCGATTTCAGCGGCCCTGGGCATGGCGCTGGCGTCCCAGTTCAAGGGCGAAAATCGCAATGCCGTGGCCATCATCGGCGACGGTTCGATGAGCGCCGGCATGGCGTTCGAAGCATTGAACAATGCTGGCGTGTATGACGACAGCCGCCTTCTGGTTGTGCTCAATGACAACGACATGAGCATCAGCCCGCCTGTCGGCGCGCTCAACCGCCATCTGGCGCAGTTGATGAGCGGGCGTTTCTATGCTTCAGCCAAGCAGGTTGGCAAGCAGGTTTTGCGCGTTGCGCCGCCGCTGCTTGAACTGGCCCGGCGGCTTGAATCCCATGCCAAGGGCATGGTGGTGCCGGCAACGCTTTTCGAGAACTTCGGCTTCAACTACATCGGGCCGATCGACGGCCATGACCTGGAGTCGTTGATCCCGACGATGGAAAACATTCGCCATTTGCTGGCAACCGGCGCCGGGCCGCAGTTTTTGCATGTTGTCACCCGAAAAGGCCAGGGCTACAAGCTGGCCGAAGCCGACCCGATCGCTTACCACGGGCCCGGCAAGTTCGACCCGTCGATGGGCCTTCAAAAAGCCACTTCCCCGGCCAAGCAAACCTTTACCCAGGTATTTGGCCGCTGGCTGTGCGACATGGCCGAGCATGACCCGCGCCTGATTGGCATCACGCCTGCCATGCGTGAAGGCTCCGGCATGGTCGAATTTCACCAGCGTTTTCCCAAGCGTTACCACGACGTCGGCATTGCCGAGCAGCATGCCGTCACCTTTGCCGCAGGCATGGCCTGCGAAGGCCTCAAGCCGGTAGTGGCCATCTATTCAACCTTTCTGCAGCGTGGCTACGACCAGCTGGTCCATGACGTGGCCTTGCAAAACCTGCCCGTGGTGTTTGCACTGGACCGCGCTGGCCTGGTCGGCGCTGATGGCGCAACCCACGCCGGCGCCTACGACATTCCATTTTTGCGCTGCATTCCCAATATGGCTATTGCCTGCCCGGCCGATGAAAACGAATGCCGCAAATTGCTCACTACCGCGTTCGGCCAAGACTCGCCCGTTGCCGTGCGCTATCCGCGCGGTGCGGGCGCAGGGGTAGAACCCGAGACTGGCTTGCAATCCTTGCCTTTTGGCAAGGGCGAGGTTCGCCGCGAAGGCAGCGGCATTGCAATACTGGCCTTTGGCACGCTGCTGTACCCGGCGCTGCAGGCAGGCGAAAAGCTGGGTGCGACCGTGGTCAACATGCGCTGGGCCAAGCCGCTGGACACTGAGTTGCTGCTGAAAATAGCGGCAAGCCACGACATCTTCGTAACCCTCGAGGAGGGCGCCATCATGGGCGGTGCTGGCAGCGGCGTAGGTGAAGCGCTTCAGGCCGCTGGCGTTGTCAGGCCACTGCTCCATCTGGGTTTGCGGGACGAATTTATCGAGCATGGCGATCCGGCGCACTTGCTGGCCTTGCAAGGCCTGGATGCAAACGGCATCGAGGCATCGGTCCGCAATTTTTGCAGTCGCTTTATCCAGGGCGACCTGCCGGCCAAGGTCGTGCTCAAAGCAGTTGCCTGAGTGAATTCAGCTGCGATGACTAGCCAGCCCCATGCGTGACTCCACCCCCGGCACCAGGCGTCTTTTTCTACGGGTAAGAACGGGGCTGGGGCCGGACAAAAACTGACAAAATACCGATGCGCTGCTCCTGCGGCTGGTGTCGCGGTCGCTAGCCATTTCAGCAACCTGGAACAGGTAGGGTCCATGACCCGCACAGCAGGCAATCGTCAACTTTTTACAAAGAGAACCCCCATGGATCGTCGATCACTTATCAAAAACGCTGGTATTGCCAGTGTGCTGGCCGCAGGCATTGCCCCTGCGGTTCACGCCCAGGCTTCCATCCGCTGGCGCCTGGCTTCGAGCTTTCCAAAATCGCTGGACACCATTTTTGGAACTGCAGAAGTGTTTGCCAAGAAAGTCAGCGACATGACCGGCGGCAAGTTCCAGATTTCCGTGCATGCCGGGGGCGAACTGATGCCCGCTTTTGGCGTGGTCGATGGCGTGCAGAACGCATCGGTTGAAATGGCCCACACGGCGCCTTACTATTACTACGGCAAAGACCCCACTTTTTGCCTGGGCTGTGCGGTTCCCTTTGGCCTGAACACCCGCCAGATGAACGCCTGGATGTACGAAGGCAACGGCTTGAAGCTGATGCGCGAGTTTTATGCCAAGTACAACATCATCAATTTCCCGGGCGGCAACACCGGTGCGCAGATGGGCGGCTGGTTCCGCAAGGAAATCAAGTCGGTGGCCGACCTGAAGGGCCTGAAGTTCCGCACCAACCCATTTGCCGGCAAGGTGCTCGAGCCCTTCGGCGTGATCCCGCAATCCATCCCCGGTGCCGACCTGTATCCGGCACTCGAAAAGGGCACGCTGGACGCGCTGGAATGGGTCGGCCCTTATGA
>JAQGMZ010000188.1 GCA_028292045.1 Polaromonas sp.
ACCTGCAAAGACAGACTTCGAAGTTACCTGGCACAGGCGCGCACGCTGGGCTGGGCCGTGTCTGAGCAACAACTCGAACTCAACTACCGCGGTATAGCTGTGCCTTTGCGTGACCGGAATGGCCAGCCTGTGGGCGCGTTGAGCGTCACCATGCCGATCGGTTTTGAATCAACCGAGGACGCTGCCGCCCGGGTTCTGCCTGCACTCAATGAAACAGCTCAGGCAATGCGACATCTGATCTAACTCAAAGCCAGAATTTGATCTGTCGGCCCATTGCTTCGGTCAAGATGCCATAGCGATCGTGCAACGCGGGCAGCGCGCCAGCATCCAAAAACGTATCGGGCAGTGCGATCTGGCGGTAGGCAGGGCGAGTTCAGATGTACTTGTCGGTGCGTTTTTATCCTGTTGGTGCTTGCCCATGAGCCTGACGGCTCGAATGCGGTCTTCGTAAGAAGACACGAACTACTTTCAAGTAGTCCAAGATTTCCGCTGCCCCCCGAGTTCGTCTGGCGCAAGTGGCTGGCCTTTTGCGCGCTTCGCAGCGGCTCCTGGGATGCGGCCGAGCGCGCGGATGTGCAGGCCTTTGCCGGCGCGGTTTCGCCGCGCAAACTCATCCATTCGGCCCAGGTCTCGCCCGTCACGCTGCGGCGCTACTGGCGCATCCTGCATGATCTTTATGCCTCTGCGGTGCTCAGCCATATCCTGGCCGATAACCCTTGTAGCGAGGTAATGCCTGCCATCAGCGAAAAGACCGCCTCGCTCGCGCTGCCCCCGCACCTGTGGGCGCTGCCGCAAGACAACTTGCCCGGCGGCCATTCGTTCCAGGCGCGGCGAAGCCGCTTGGTGCTGCACCTCATGATGCGCAGTGCGCTGACCGTAACCGAACTGCTCGGCATGACCCTGGGCTGCATTCAGGCTCATGAAGGAACGCCCGAGCAGGTGGCCCGGCGCTTAGGGCTGGCAAGCCTTTGCCTGTTCGAGCCCGCGAGTTCATTCCTAGCACCAACGGCCGCGCACCCGGCGGGGCTGACTTACACGCTGCAGCTGTCGGGCTCGCGTCACGTGCAGACGCGTTGTCTGGTGCTCGACGCCCACACGAGCAGCGCCCTGCACGACTGGCTGGAGGTCAGAGCCATGGGCCAGGCCGGCCCGGGCGACCGGCTGCTGATCGGCGGGCCCCAAGGCTCGGCGCTGAGCAGCAAAGGCCTGTACAAAATCTGTCGGGCGCACATGGCCAGCAGCTTAGCCGGCATCGAAATCGCACAGATGGGGCCAACACGCTGCGCAAAACCTGCATCGCGATGTGGCTCAATGCCGGCGTACCGCTGGCCGAGATCCAGCAGCGCTGCGGCCTCAAGGACGCCAGCGTGATGAGCCGCTTGAGCTCGCACCTGCGCACGCCCTTTCCGCGCTGAATCGCCAAGGAGCATCCACCAAGAACCCAAAGGGGCAATGGCGCTATTACGTCATGGCTGAAAAAATAGAAACTTCAATCGAGAAAAGCATTTTTAGGTTTTCAGCGAAGGCTTCATTTAATGCCCCGAGGCCATAAAATGATCCGCAGACATGACCGCGACATGGGCCGCCAAACGCGGTAGGAAGTCCATCTGGTCAAGCACGTCGCACTGTAGATCAATGCCCGGCGCGATTTCGAACAGTTCGATGCCGTCAGCGGTCAGGCGAAAGCTGGCGCGCTCGGTCAGGTACAGCACCGTCTGGCCACGCACTAGGCCCTGCGGCCCGCTGTAAGTGATCTGGTCAACCTGCGTCACCAGCTTTTTGACGGCGCCCTGCTGCTGCACCCGCTTCTGGCCGTCACCGGTTTGCAGTTTCACACCCTTGGCGGCCAGCGTGCCGCAAATCACGACCTTTTTCGCATTCTGCGCAATGTCAATAAAGCCACCCGGCCCGACGGTCAGGCCACCTAGGCGCGAGACGTTGACGTTGCCCTGCCCGTCGAACTCGCCAAAGCCCAGAAACGCAATGTCAAGACCACCGCCAGCGTAAAAGTCGAACTGCGTGGCCGCGTCCAGCATCGCGCTGGCGTTGCGGGCGTAGCCGAACAGCACACCGTCGAGCAAGGTGCCCCCATAGGTGCCGTGCTCGATGGTCTGGTAGAGCCGGTGTTGCTCACCGCGCGCGGCAATTAGCTTGGCCACCGCGTCGGGCACGCCGACACCATAGTTGACTACCGGACGCTGTTTGCCAGTGTTGAAAAGTTCCATGGCGGCGCGGCGCGCCACGGCATGGCGTTCGCTGAAGGCCGCGTAGGCGGCTGCCTGTTCCGCCACATGGTCGGCGCTCTCGCTGCTGAGTCGCACTTCGCCCGTCAGTTCTCCGCTCAGGGCTGCATCGAAGGGAATGTCGTAGCTGGCTTTTTGCTCCGGATCGACCACAATGGCATCGACCCAGGCCGAGGGAATACGCACCTCCCTGGCTTTGAGCGCGCCACGCGGTAGCCGCTCTCTGACCTGCACGATGACTTTTCCGCCGCTGTTGCGGGCCGCCAGCGCCAGCGACTGCGCATCGAGGTTGGCGGCTTCATGCTCGAAGCTGATGTTGCCGTCTTCATCGGCCGCGCTGGCCCGCACTAAGGCCACATGAACCGGAAACGGCTTGTAGCGCAGGTATTCGCGCCCATCCATTTGCACTACTTCGGCAAGGTTATCCTGCGCGCTCTTGTTCATCTTGCCGCCGCCCTGGCGCGGGTCACAAACCGTTCCCAGGCCGACATGGGTGAACAGGCCGGGCCGGCCCGCACCGATCTCGCGCAGCAGCTGGCTCGACACGCCGCCGGGCAGGATGTAGGCCTCGATTTTTTCTTCCTCGGCCAGCCGCTGCATGGCGGGCGACCAGACCCAGTGCCCGCCAATCACCTTGCGCACCAAACCTTCATGAGCAAAGCAATTCATGCCCTTGGTCTTCTTGTCGCCAATGCCCAGCGCATGAACCATCGTCAGGTTGCGCGGCTGCTCGGTCGCCAGGAAGCGCGCCTGCACTGCCTCGAACAAACAACTCGCTTCCATCAGGCCGCCACCGCCGCCCATCAAGCCCACGGTGTCGCCGTCATTGATCAGGTTTGCGGCCTCGGCCGCGCTTATGAATTTGGTGCTATTCATGGCGATCACCGGTTCACATCAAACAGCGCAGCGCCTTTTTTCATCACCATCTTGGCAATGACGCTGCGGTGGATTTCGCTGGTGCCGTCGAAAATGCGGTAGATGCTGGCATCGCGGTAGTAGCGTTCGATGGGCAGTTCCTTGCAAAAACCCATGCCGCCGAAAATCTGCACCGCCCGGTCCACCACCCGGCCCAGGGTTTCGGCCGCCTGCACCTTGACCATGGCGATCTGCTCGCGCGCGTCCAGGCCCTGGTCCAGCATCCAGGCGGCGTGGTAAACCATCCAGCGGGCCGCGTTGATCTCGATCACGCTGTCGGCCAGCTGCTGCTGCACCATCTGGAAGTCGCCGATGCGCTGGCCGAACTGCTTGCGCTCGCTGGCGTACGCCACCATCAACTCGCACACATGGCTGGCCTTGCCCACGGCGCGCGCGCCAACCTGCGCCAGCCGCACCACATTGAGCGCGCCCATCGCCAGCTTGAAGCCCTGGCCTTCGGCGCCCAGCAGGGACACGGCTTCGAGCGGCACGTTGTCGAAAAACAACTCCAGGTGCGGCGTGCCGCGCAGGCCCATCATTT
>JAQGMZ010000194.1 GCA_028292045.1 Polaromonas sp.
TCCTTGACCTTGTTGGCCACCTCGGGCTGCAGCTTGCCATCCTGCGTCCAGGCTTGCAGGAAATCGACGCAGCGCGGGTCCGACAGCTTGAAGAAAAAATGCTCCGAGCTTTTGAGCACCGGCGCCATGCCCGACAGCGCCGAGTAGGGATTGATCAGCTCGGTGGGCGCATACACCGCGCCGCAGACCTCGCAGTTGTCGCCATACTGGTCCTTGGAGCCGCACTTGGGGCACTGGCCCTTGATGAAGCGGTCGGGCAGGAACATGTTCTTTTCGGGGTCGAAGAACTGCTCGATGACCTTGGTCTCGATCAGCGAGCCCTCCGGGTTGTCGCGCAGGTCGCGGTAGATCTGCCGGGCCAGCTCATGGTTTTCCGGCGAATCGGTCGAGCTCCAGTTGTCAAAGGCGATGTGAAAGCCGTCCAGGTAGGGCTTGCGGCCGGCGGCAATGTCGGCCACGAATTGCTGCGGCGTCTTGCCGGCTTTTTCGGCCGCAATCATGATGGGCGCGCCGTGGGCATCGTCGGCGCCGACAAAATTGACCGCATTGCCCTGCATGCGTTGAAACCGCACCCAGATGTCGGCCTGGATGTATTCCATGATGTGGCCGATGTGGAAGTTGCCGTTGGCGTAAGGCAGGGCGGTGGTGACAAAAAGGCGGCGCTGGGTCATAAGGAAGGCTTTTGGCAGTGGAGAGCTGGTATCGATTTTAAGGCGCTGGCCCAGCCGCAAGCGCTGCAGTAACACAGAGCCTCTTCTTTTACGTACCAGATCAGCAAATAGGCAATGCTTAAACCGCACAAAATGCTATTAAATAAATAGCAATTTTCATTCCCTGGCCAAAGGCTGGCAGCGGCTGCAGCGTTAGACTCGCTACCAACCCCGGCAGCCCGCGCATTTTTGCAAAAGAAGCGGCCTGCCTTGTCCGAATCACATGGAGATTTCCCGATGGCTGTAGAACAACAGGCAATTTTGAACGCACTGCAAACCGTGCTCGACCCCAACACCGGCAAGGATTTCGTGTCCACCCGGGCGCTGAAGAACCTGCAGGTCAGCGGCGGCGACGTGTCGTTTGAAGTGGAACTCGGCTACCCTGCCAAAAGCCAGATCCCTGGTCTGCGCAAAAGCCTGATTGCCGCCGCCCGGGGCGTTGCCGGCGTGGTCAATGTGTCGGTCAACGTCAGCGTGAAGATCGCCAGCCACAGCGTGCAGCGCGGCGTGCAGCTGCTGCCGAATGTCAAGAACATCATTGCCGTGGCCTCGGGCAAGGGCGGCGTGGGCAAGAGCACCACCGCCGTCAACCTGGCGCTTGCCCTGGCGGCCGAAGGCGCGGCGGTCGGCCTGCTGGACGCCGACATCTACGGCCCGAGCGTGCCGATGATGATGGGCGTCGAAGGCCGTCCCGAAAGCATCGACGGCAAGAACATGGAGCCGATGGAGAACTACGGCCTGCAGGTCATGTCCATCGGCTTCCTGGTGGCGCAGGACGAAGCCATGATCTGGCGCGGCCCCATGGCCACGCAGGCGCTGGAGCAGTTGCTGCGCCAGACCAACTGGAAAGACCTGGACTACCTGATCGTCGACATGCCGCCCGGCACCGGCGACATCCAGCTGACGCTGTCGCAGCGGGTGCCCATGACCGGCGCGGTGATCGTCACCACACCGCAGGACATCGCCCTGCTGGATGCGAAGAAAGGCATCAAGATGTTCGAGAAGGTCGGCGTGCCGATCCTGGGCATTGTCGAGAACATGGCGGTGCACGTCTGCAGCCAGTGCGGCCACGCCGAGCACATCTTCGGCGAGGGCGGCGGCAAGAAAATGGCGGCCGACTACAGCATGGACTACCTGGGCGCGCTGCCGCTGGACATCAAGATCCGCCTGCAGGCCGACAGCGGCATGCCGACGGTGGTGGCCGACCCGGACGGCGACGTGGCCGGCATCTACAAGGCCGTGGCGCGCAAGGTGGCGATCACCGTCGCGGCCAAGGCGAAAGACTTTTCGGCCAAGTTCCCGACCATCACCATCAGCAAGAACACCTGATGCGGGCCTGCGCCGGATGAACCTGCTGACTTCCCTGCGCTACCTGGTCGCGCTGAGCGAGCACCGGCATTTCGCCCGCGCAGCGCAGGCCTGTCACATCACCCAGCCGGCCCTGTCCAATGCCTTGCGCGCGCTGGAAAAGGAATTCGGCACGCCGATCGTCAGGCGAGCGCCCAGCTACGCCGGGCTGACGCCAGAGGGCGAGCAGGTGCTGGGCGCCGCGCGGCGCATGCTGCACGAGCATGCCCTGCTCCAGCAGGAGCTGGCCAGCAGCGCCGAAAAGCCCAAAGGCCGTTTGCAGCTGGGCGTGGTGCCCACCGCCGTTCCGGTGGCCGCCCGCTTTGCCGCCCGGCTGCAGGCCACGCACCCGGGCATTGTTCCGGTGGTGCGGTCGCTGAGTTCGCAGGACATCGAAGAAGGCCTGGAAAACCTGTCGCTCGATTTGGCGCTGGGCTTTGCCGACCGCTTGAAACAAGGCGGCCCGTTTGCCGTGCTGCCGCAATACGGCGAGCATTATTTCCTGCTGCGCCGCCTGCCGGACGATGCCCGCGCTGCCGGGGCGGGACTGCGTCTGGGCGCGGCGATGCGCTGGGCGGACGCCGCGCAACTGCCGCTGTGCCTGCTGACGCCCGAGATGCACAACCGCAGCCTGGTGGACCAGGCCTTTGCCCAGGCCGGGGCGGTGGTGCGGCCGGTGATGGAAACCAGTTCGGTGCTGACGCTGGCCCTGAGCGTGCTGGCCGGCGATGTCTGCAGCGTGCTGCCCGGCGCGCTGGTCGGCGCGGTGTGCAACCAGGGCGGGCTGGAGGCGCTGCCGCTGGTGGCGCCGGCCATGGTGACGCCGGTGGGTTTCATCCATCTGGCGAAGGTGCGGGCGTCAAGAACGCTGGAGGCGGCGCTGGGGCTGGCGCGCAATGAGGCGTGGCTGCAAGAGGTGGCGCGGCACAGCGGGACGCTGGGGGATTGAGCCGGGCAGCTGTGGCGCATGTCTAGAAATTTTTTCGACTTGGGAGAACGTCATGGTGAGCAAGAACACGATTTGCCTGTGGTATGACGGTACGGCCGTGGACGCCGCGCAGTTCTATGCCAAAACGTTTCCGGACAGTGCGGTCGGAACGATCTATCTCGCGCCCGGCGACTATCCCGCTGGCAAGCAGGGCAATGTCCTGACGGTCGAATTCACGGTGATGGGCATTCCTTGTCTCGGCTTGAACGGCGGCCCGGCGTTCAGGCACAGCGAGGCTTTCTCGTTCCAGGTTGCCACCGACGACCAGATGGAGACCGACCGTTTGTGGAACGCCATCGTCGAAAACGGCGGCGAGGAAAGCGCGTGCGGCTGGTGCAGGGACCGGTGGGGCCTGTCCTGGCAAATCACGCCGCGCGCCCTGATTGCCGCTGTTGCCGACCCCGATCCGGCGGCGGCCAGGCGTGCGTTCGAGGCGATGATGCGGATGAAAAAAATTGACATTGCCGCTATCGAAGCGGCCCGGCGCGGCTGATTCGACCGCGCGACCGGCGGTACTGGCCGCGAACGGCTGCCATCGGACGACAACTGGCTGGCAGTCTTTGCGGTCGTTCGCGGCCACGCGCGGCTCCGGCGTCCAAGGACCAGGCAACGGTGGACGATGATGAAGTTGCTTTTCCGGCTGTGACTGATAAGGTCTGCAGGCCGGCTGCCATTCAGTAACTGTCATAAACAAAGCAGACACTCTCCGGCGTGTTCAACCCTGGAGTCAACCATGTCCGCGCTTCAAAACATATTGCCTCTCAAAATGTCGGTGCTGGTCACCGCCGCTGCGCTCACGCTGGCGGGTTGCGGCGGCAGTGACTCGCCGTCGCCGCTGCCTTTCAAGACCCTGAACAATGTGCAGCCGCTGGTGATGGGCCATCGCGGCGCATCGGGCTACCTGCCCGAGCACACACTCGAAGCCTATGGCCGCGCCATTGAAATGGGGGCCGATTTTGTGGAGCCCGACCTGGTGGCCACCCAGGACGGGGTGCTGATTGCCCGCCACGAACCCAACATCACGTCAACGACCAATGTTTCGACCCTGCCGCAGTTCGCCAGCCGCAAAACCACCAAAAAGGTGGACGGAGTGGATGAAACCGGCTGGTTCGCCAGCGACTTCACGCTGGCCGAGATCAAGACGATGGGCGCGCTGATCACCGACGCCGAGCGTCCGCAGCAGTTCAACGGCCTGTACAAGATTCCCACGCTTCAGGAAATCATCGACCTGGTCAAGGCGCGCCGCGTGGCGACGGGCCGGGACATCGGCATTTCCCCGGAGACCAAGCACCCCACGTTTCACCGCGCCCTGGGGCTGGGCCTGGAAGACCGCTTGATCACGGTGCTGAACGCCGCCGGCTGGAACAGCCGCACCGCCCCGGTGTTGGTGCAAAGCTTTGAGCCCGGCAGCCTGAAGGAAATGAAGAGCAAGAACCTGGCGACCCGCATGGTGCAGCTGGTCGATGCCGACGACTACGACCTGAAAGCCGGCAAGCTGAGCTACGCCGCGCCTTACGACCGTCCCTACGACTGGACGGTGAGTGGCGACACCCGCCTGTTCAGCGCCATGGTCACGCCGGCCGGGCTGGCCGAAATCAAGGCCTATGCCGACGGCATTGGCCCCTGGAAGCCGTACATCGTGCCGGTCAAGGCAACGCTGGATGCCGCAGGCAACATCGTTGACCGCAACGGCGACGGCAAGCGCGACTACAACGACGCCAGCAGCCAGCCCGCCACCAGCCTGATCGACGATGCCCACAAGGCCGGCCTGTTCGTGCACGCCTACACCTTCCGCAACGAAGCACGCCGCCTGGCCTTCGACTACAACAAGGACCCGAAGGCCGAATACCTGCAGTTCTACCGCCTCGGCCTGGACGGCCTGTTCAGCGATTTCCCCGACACCGCCACCGAGGCACGCACGGCTTACCTGCGTGAATTGAACCGCTGAGCGTGAATCGCCGGATCAGCCATCTTCATGGCTGACCGCTGTCACCGCCGCTGCGTTCGGTGCGGCGGCGACACGCTGGCGCATCTGGTTCAGGCGGCAGGCGTTTCGTCGCCGAACTCGTCTTCCAGCGGTTCGTTGTCCATCACCGCGATTTCAGCGTACTGCACACCATTGAGCTGGTGGCGATAGGCCAGGTGCGCGTGGCGGGCATTGGCTTCGTCATCGCCGTTGTCGTCAGCCTCAGCGGCGGCAAGATGGTGCCTGGCGGCAGCGGCAAAGTGGTGCGCCGCCATCCGGTGGTGGTCGCCAATCGACTCGAGTTCTTCGTCCAGGAAGTCCTGCTCAGCGTCAACGGCGGTGGCTTCGGTCACAGAGGTCTTGTCAGCATTCATGATGATCTCGCAAAGTGGAGTGCAACGGCGACATGCCGCCCTCACAGCATCCACCACCGCTGTGAAAGGTGTGTGACATTGCTGGCGTTTCTGCAAGCACTGCCAGGGGTCGGCGCATTACTTTACGGCTTGTTACGCATCGACCCACTGCTGTGCTTGGTAAATTTCTTTTTGCCCGCAACTGCTGCGCATACGTTTTCCAACCTGGAATTTATTTTGAGGAAACACACCGTGAGCACTTCTTTTCGCACCACCGCCAGCGTCATCGCCGTGACCATTGCCGCCCTGGTTGCGCCTACTTTGGCGCATGCCAAGCGCATGGGAAGCGGCGGCAGGTCCATGTCGTCTTCGCGCATGAGCAGGGCCCCTGCGCCTGCACCCGCACCCCGGCCCCAGGCCGCGCCGCCTGTTGCACCTCCGGCGGCAGCTGCCGCGCCCGCTGCCCGTGGCCCTGGAATGATGGGCACGATGGGCGCTGCCGCCGTCGGTGCCGTGGCGGGCACCATGGCCGGCAGCGCACTGGCCGGCGGCATGTCTTCCGACAAGCAGGCCAAGGCCAAGGAAGCCGAGGCTGCGGAAAAAGAAGCCAAGGATCTGCAGGCCAAGGCTGACGAGGCCAAGCGCAAGGCAGACGCTGCACGGGCGGACGCCAGCAAGTAAGCCTCGTCCAGGGCGTGCCATAGCCCTGGGTGTTTCACGAGCGTGCCGTGTTCATTCACGGATTGAATCGGACCATACAGGGATTCAATTTGACGCGACCAGCCGGACCGGCCACAGTGGCGCATGAACCCATCTTCTGCGCTTACAGGCATTCCGGCCGTACCCATCGCCACGCTGGACCAGTTGCGCGACCGCATCCGCCGCAAAAGCCAACTCAAGGGCCGCCAGGCCGACGACGCGTCGGTGGCCGAAGTCCGGGCGCTGATTGGCTTGCGACCCGCTGAAGGCCACCGCCGCGACCTGCTGATTGAGCATCTGCACCAGCTCAACGACGCCTGGCGATGCCTGCACGACCGCCACCTGGTTGCGCTGGCCAAGGAAATGAACATTCCCATGGCCGAGGTGTACGAGGTCGCCACGTTCTACCACCACTTTGAAGTCGTCCGGGGCGACGCGAACGGCGATGGCCAGGCGCCCGGCCTGACGGTGCGGGTGTGCGACGGCCTGAGCTGCGAGATGGCCGGTGCGCAAGACCTGCTGGCGCGCCTGCCCGCCTTGCTGGGCACGGCCAATGTGCGCGTGCTGGCCGCGCCCTGCATTGGCCGCTGCGAACAGGCACCCGCTGCGGTAGTGCACCAGACGCCGGTGCCGTTCGCCACGCCCGGCAAGGTGATTGACGCCGTCAATACGGCTCAGGCCAAGGCTGTATCTGCCCAGCCAGCTGTTAATTTTGTCGCGTCCGACCTGGCTGAAAAAAGCATTCCCGAATTTGCCGGAACCACCGACTACGCCACCTACCGCGCCCACGGCGGCTATGCGCTGGCGGCGTTGCTGGTCAACGGGGAAGAGGCTGCGGAGCCCATCCTGCACGCCATGGAAAACTCCGGCCTGCGCGGCCTGGGCGGCGCGGGTTTTCCGGCGGGGCGCAAGTGGCGCATCGTGCAGGGCCAGAGCGCGCCGCGCCTGATGGCGGTGAACATCGACGAAGGCGAGCCCGGCACCTTCAAGGACCGGGTGTACCTGGAGAGAGACCCCCACCGATTTCTGGAAGGCATGCTGATTGCCGCGCAAGTGGTGGGCATTGCTGCCTGCTACATCTACCTGCGCGACGAATACCACGACTGCCGCGCCCTGCTGCAGGCCGAAATTGCCAAGCTGCAGGCCGACCCGCCCTGCCCGTTGCCGCACATCGAACTGCGCCGGGGGGCGGGCGCCTACATTTGCGGCGAGGAATCAGCCATGATTGAAAGCATTGAAGGCAAGCGCGGCGAACCCCGCATGCGCCCGCCCTACATTGCCGAGGTGGGGCTGTTCGGCCGGCCCACGCTGGAGCACAACTTCGAAACCTTGTACTGGGTGCGCGACATCGTGGAAAAAGGCCCGCAATGGTTCAGCGGCTTTGGCCGCAACGGCCGCAAGGGGCTGCGCAGCTTCAGCGTCAGCGGGCGGGTGAAGCATCCGGGGGTCAAGCTGGCCCCGGCCGGCATCACGCTGCGCGAACTGGTGGACGAATACTGCGGCGGCATGGCGGACGGCCACACGCTGTACGCCTATTTGCCCGGCGGCGCCTCGGGTGGCATATTTCCGGCCAGCCATGCCCATGTGCCGCTGGACTTCGACACCCTGCAGCCGCATGGCGGCTTCATCGGTTCGGCCGCCGTGATCGTGCTGGGCCAGCATGACAGGGCGCGTGATGCGGCGCTGAACATGATGAGGTTTTTTGCCCACGAGAGCTGTGGCCAGTGCACGCCCTGCCGCGTCGGCACGGCCAAGGCCGCCCGGCTGATGGCCGCGCCCCGCTGGGACCACGGCACGCTGGAAGACCTGAACACCGTGATGACCGATGCCTCGATTTGCGGCCTGGGGCAGGCGGCGCCCAACCCGGTGCGCTGCGTACAAAAATATTTTGCCCATGAGGTGGCTTGAGATGAACGCACGCGCACAACCCGCTGAAGTGACTTTGCCCACCGTCGCCTTTACGCTCGACGACCAAACCCTGCACGCCTTCGAGGGCGAAACCATCCTCAAGGCCGCCGAGCGCCACGGGGTGCAGATTCCGCGGCTGTGCTACCAGGACGGCCTGCGGCCCGACGGCAACTGCCGGGCCTGCGTGGTGGAGATCAAGGGCGAACGCGCCCTGGCGCCGAGCTGCTGCCGCAGCGTGACGGTGGGCATGGCGGTACAGGCCGGCAGCGAACGCGCCGTCAAAAGCCAGAAAATGGTGCTCGAAATGCTGCTGGCCGACATGCCGGCGCAGGGCTACAAGTGGAATGAAGCGGACGAGTCGCAGCAGCACGGCGAACTCAGCGACTGGGCCGCGCGCATGGGCGTGACCGTGCGGCCCGAACTCCAGGCCCTGCGCCGCGAACCCCCCAGGGCCGACCTGTCGCACCCCGCCATGGCCGTGAACCTGGACGCCTGCATCCAGTGCAACCGCTGCGTGCGCGCCTGCCGCGAGGAACAGGTCAACGACGTGATCGGCTTTGCCCTGCGCGGCGCCCACAGCGAAATCGTGTTTGACCTGAACGACCCCATGGGCGACAGCACCTGCGTGGCCTGCGGCGAATGCGTGCAGGCGTGCCCGACCGGCGCGCTGATGCCCAAAACGCAGATCGGCTCGCAAATCGTTGACAAAAAGGTCGATTCGGTGTGCCCGTTCTGCGGCGTCGGCTGCCTGCTGACCTACAACGTCAAGGACAACAAGATCGTCAGCGTCGAGGGGCGCGACGGCCCGGCCAACCAGTCGCGGCTGTGCGTCAAGGGCCGTTTCGGCTTTGACTATGCCCACAGCCCGCAGCGGCTCACCGTGCCACTGATCCGCAAAACCGGCGTGGCCAAAGACCCGCAGGCTCTGGAGCACCTGAACCGCGACAGCGCCGACTGGTCCGATGTGTTCCGCGAAGCCACCTGGGAAGAGGCGCTGGCGCTGTCCACCGGCGCGCTGAAAAACCTGCGCGACACCCGGGGCAAGAAGTCGCTCGCCGGCTTCGGCTCGGCCAAGGGCAGCAACGAGGAAGCCTATTTGTTCCAGAAGCTGGTGCGCACCGGTTTCGGCAGCAACAACGTGGACCACTGCACCCGGCTGTGCCATGCCTCCAGCGTGGCGGCGCTGCTCGAAGGCGTGGGCTCGGCGGCGGTCAGCAACCAGGTCCATGACGTGGAAAACGCCGGGCTGATCTTCGTCATCGGCTCCAACCCGACCGCCAACCACCCGGTGGCGGCGACCTGGATGAAGAACGCCGCTAAAAAGGGCGCGAAGATCGTGCTGGCCGACCCGCGCATCACGGACATCGGCCGGCACGCCTGGCGCACGCTGCAGTTCAAGGCCGATACCGACGTGGCCATGCTCAATGCGCTGATCTACACCGTCATCGAAGAAGGCCTGACGGACCAGGACTTCATCCGCCAGCGGGTCAGCAACTACGAAGCGCTGAAGGCAAACGTCCAGGGCTACAGCCCCGAAGCCATGGCGCCCATCTGCGGCATTGCGGCCGCCACCCTGCGCGAGGTGGCGCGTGAATTTGCCAGCGCCAAGGGGGCGATGATCCTGTGGGGCATGGGCGTGAGCCAGCATGTCCACGGCACCGACAACGCGCGCTGCCTGATTGCGCTGTGCACCGTGACCGGCCAGATCGGCAAGCCCGGCTCCGGCCTGCATCCGCTGCGCGGCCAGAACAATGTGCAGGGCGCCAGCGACGCCGGCCTGATTCCGATGATGCTGCCGAACTACCAGCGCGTGACCGACCCGGCTGTCCGCGCCTGGTTCGAAGACTTCTGGAAAACACCGCTCGACGCCCAGCCCGGCTACACCGTGGTCGAGATCATGCACAAGATATTGGCGCCCGACAGCGACCCGCACAAGGTGCGCGGCATGTATATCTCGGGCGAGAACCCGGCCATGAGCGACCCGGACCTGAACCATGCGCGCCATGCGCTGGCCAGCCTGGAGCACCTGGTGGTGCAGGACATCTTCATGACCGAGACCGCCTGGCTGGCCGACGTGGTGCTGCCCGCCACCGCCTGGCCTGAAAAGACCGGCACCGTCACCAACACCGACCGCATGGTGCAGCTGGGCAAGCAGGCGATCGAGCCGCCCGGCGATGCCCGGCCCGACCTGTGGATCGTGCAGCAGATGGCCGTCGGCCTGGGGCTGGACTGGCGCTACGAAGGCGCGAACGACGGCGTCGCGGCAGTCTATGAGGAAATGCGGCGCGCCATGCACACGGCCATTGCCGGCATCACCTGGGAGCGGCTGGAGCGCGAATCGAGCGTGACCTACCCCTGCCTGAGCGCGGACGACCCAGGCGCGCCGACGGTGTTCATCGACCGCTTCGACACCCCCGACGGGCGCGTGCACCTGGTCCCGGCCGACATCATTCCAGCCAATGAGCGGCCCGACACCGACTTTCCCTTCGTGCTGATCACCGGCCGCCAGCTGGAACACTGGCACACCGGCAGCATGACCCGGCGGGCGGCGGTGCTCGATGCCATCGAGCCGATGGCCACCGCGTCGATGTGCGGCGCCGACCTGCTGGCCTTGGGGGTGCAAGCCGGCGACGTGGTCACGGTGCAGTCGCGCCGGGGCGAGGTGGCGATCCATGTGCGCCGCGACGACGGCACGCCGCCCGGCGCAGTGTTCATGCCATTCGCCTACTACGAGGCCGCCGCCAATTTGATGACGAATGCCGCGCTTGACCCGTTCGGCAAGATTCCCGAATTCAAGTACTGCGCGGTGGCGGTGCGGCGCGGCGGCGCGGCGGCGCTTGCGTCGGGATATGGCGCGAACTCTTCGGAACCAGGCTCTGGTCAGCCCAGCAAAGTCTTGGCGCCTTCAAAGCGGCTTGCATAGTATTTGCTGTCGAGCCTGTCGATTCGCACGCCGGTGCGCGGGTTGCTGGCATGCACAAACCGGCCGTCGCCCACGTAGATGCCCACATGGGAAAAGGAATAACCCAGGGTGTTGAAAAACACCAGGTCGCCCGCCATAAGCTCCGACGGGCTGATGGGGCGCGCCGCCTTGGCCATGGAGGCTGCGCTGCCCTGCAAACGGATGCCGGCGGCCTGAAGGTAAACATGGGAAACCAGGCCCGAGCAGTCAAACCCCGTGGCCGGTCCGCGTCCGCCGGCCACATAGGAGCGGTCCAGCAGCGACAGGGCAAGCAGTGCGATGTCGCTGCCAGCCTGGGAAGAGCTTGATTCGCGCAGTCGGGGCCTGGGCGGCGTCGCGCACCCGGCCAGGGCCAGCAGCGCCGTGGCGCCCAGCAACTGGCCCCATTGCCTGCGGGTGGGGGTTGGGTGGGGATGGTGCATGAATTGTGTCGGGCCCGAAAGTCCAGTTTCTGCCGTCATTGAACGCCTCGCCCCTGCAGCCGGGGCATCCGGGGCATCCGGCCATCGTAACGCACAGACCGGAAAAACCCTCGCACGAACAGGCCGCCAGAGCGCCGTACACTTCCGCCATGCTTGACTTTTTAATGCAGTCTCCCGAGGCCGATGAGGCCCTGCGCCGCCCGTGCATGGACGTGGCGGTGGTCATGCGCCGCGAGCGCATCGACAACATCTGGCAGCCCTGGCGCTGGGTGCTGGCCGATGTGGTGCCGCATGAAGCGGGTTTTGGCGACCGGCCGCGCCTTTTGCTCAAAGATGCCGGCGAAGAGCGCTGGCTGCACCCCGGCTTCCGGGTGGAATTGCATCTGGGCGACGCCGAAGGCTACTACCTGAACGTGACCACGCCGCAGCCCTGCTTCTGGGTGGTCTGGCGGATGGAGGAAGAGGCCGGCTTGGCCGATGAGCCGATGGCCGTTCCGCAGATCGTCACCCTGAGCTACCACGACGCCGGCCGCTGGCTCGATGCGCAGGAAACCGTGGAACAGGTGCCCGCGCCGCCCGGTGTGGTGCAGTGGATGCAGCATTTTGTAGACGCGCACCATGTGCTCGAAGCCAAACGCCGGCAGCGCCCGCAA
Source organism: Polaromonas sp. (assembly GCA_028292045.1). GTDB lineage: Bacteria > Pseudomonadota > Gammaproteobacteria > Burkholderiales > Burkholderiaceae_C > Polaromonas. The sequence goes on from JAQGMZ010000194.1 coordinate 12,009, forward strand.
AGCTTCAAGCCGCTGGTGGACCGGTTTGGCAGCCCGGCCCGCATCAGCACCGAAAAGATGCGCGGCAAAGGCGGAGGCGGCCATGCCTGAAGAACGTTCCGGATTTCTGGGCCGTTGGGCCCGCCGCAAGACCGATGTGCTGCAAGGCAAGCCGCTGGATGAGCCCCCGGCCACGGCAAAACCGGCGCCTGCAGTGGCCGCCGCACCCCTGCCCGTGAATGCATTGAAAGCCGACCCCGCCGCAGCACCGCCCCCGGATACCGGCCCGGCAGGGCAGCCCCGAACGCTGTTGTCGCTGGACGATGTGAAATTGCTGACCCAGGAATCGGACTTCGCGCCTTTCATGGGACGCAACGTCGGCCCCGAAGTGCGCAACGCCGCCATGAAAAAACTGTTCGCCGATCCGCACTTCAACGTCATGGACGGGCTCGATATTTACATTGGCGACTATTCGGTGGCCGATCCGATCCCGGAATCGATGCTGCGCCAGATGGTGGGCGCAAAAATGCTGAAAATTTTTAACGAGGACGATGAAAATAAAGACGAGGACGGTAACGAAAACCCCGAAGCCGCTGCAGCCCGCTCTCCTGTAGATTCGTTGGTGCCGAAAGATCCGAATAACCCTAAACCTGAATCCGTGGCACAGTCCGCAAATTCACCGGACGCCGGCAGTCCGCAAACACCCATTTCCAGGCATGCCGGTGCCAGCCAACTCGACGAACATGCCCACTCTCATTTGCGACTGCAACCAGACCATGCCCCTTCAGCCCCAGGCGCTGGGCACGGCACTTGACGAAAACCTGACACTGCATTCCGCGCTGTGCAGGCGCGAGGCGGGCGCATTTCAGAAGGCAATCCAGTCGGGTGACGAAGTCATCGTCGCATGCACCCAGGAAACGCGGCTGTTTGCCGAAGTGGCGCAGCAGACCGAAGGCGCCACTTCCGTCATCCGGTTTGTCAATATCCGCGAAACCGGCGGCTGGAGCAAGGATGCCGTCCAGGCCACCCCGAAGCTGGCGGCCTTGCTGGCCCTGGCCCGCATGCCTGAAGCCGAGCCGGTGCCGACGGTCACTTACAAAAGCGCCGGCCGGCTGCTCATCATCGGCCCGCTCGACGCGGCCGAGCGTGCCGCCGAGTGGGTCTCCGATGCGCTGGATGTCACGCTGTTCAGCCTGGGAGCCGGCCAGAACGGCGGCGCGCAGGAACGCCGCTACCCGGTGCTGGCCGGGCAGATCACGCAATTGACCGGGTGGCTGGGCGCGTTCGACCTGAGCTGGACGCGCAGCAACCCGATCGACCTGGACCTGTGCACCCGCTGCAATGCCTGCCTGTCGGCCTGCCCCGAAGGCGCTATCGGCCTGGACTACCAGATCAACGGCGAACTGTGCAATTCACATCGCACCTGCGTGAAGGTTTGCGGCATTGCCGGGGCCATAGATTTCAGCCGCGAACCGGAAGCCCTGAGCGAAAAGTTTGACCTGGTGCTGGACCTGCGCAGTGCGCCGGCGTTCGCCCAGCATGAGTTGCCGCAAGGCTATTTTCTGTGGGACGGGCACGACCAGGGCACGCTGCTCAAGCTGCGTTCACTGGTGGGCGAATTTGAAAAGCCCAAGTTCTTCAACTACAAGCAAAAGCTGTGCGCCCACAGCCGCAACAACACCGTGGGTTGCAGCGCCTGCATCGACGTGTGTTCCGCCGCCGCCATCAGCAGTGAAAAAAAGCGGCAGCAGATCAAGGTCAACCCGAATCTGTGCGTGGGCTGCGGCGCCTGCACCACGGTGTGCCCGACCGGCGCCATTTCCTATGCCTACCCGCGTCCCGCCGAGCAGGGCGCAAAGATCAAGACATTGCTGGGCACGTATGCGAAGGCGGGCGGCAAGCAGGCCGCGCTGCTGTTGCACAGCCAGGAAGCCGGAATTCGCCTACTGGGTGATTTGGGCCGCAAGGCTCGGCTCGATCCGTCGATTCGCGGCGTGCCGGCGCGGGTGATTCCGATGGCCTTGTGGCACACCGCATCGCTTGGGCTCGAACTGTGGCTGTCGGCAATCGCCCACGGCGCGTCGCAGGTTTGGGTGCTGATGACGGCAGAAGAAGCGCCGCAATACCGGCAGGCCCTGCAGGAGCAGATGACCGTGGCCCAGGCGATTCTGACGGGCATGGGCTATCCGGGCGAACATTTCCGGATTCTGGACGCGCAGGACGGCACGGGCCTGGCCAGGCTCGACGCCCAGTTGCGGGCGGCGCCGGCGCAGGGCGTTGCGCAGCCGGCGGGCTTTGCGGTCCAGGCCGACAAGCGCGCCACCCTGGAATTGGCGCTGGACCACCTGATGGCGCAGGCGCCCGCCCCTGCGGAAGTGATTGCCTTGCCGTCCGCCGGCTCGCCGCTGGGCGCGCTTGCCATCAACAAGAACACCTGCACCCTGTGCCTGAGCTGCGTCAGCGCCTGCCCGGCCAGTGCCCTGCAGGACAATGCCGACCGCCCCCAGTTGCGGTTCATCGAAAAGAACTGCGTGCAATGCGGCCTGTGCGTGAAGACCTGCCCGGAAAATGCGCTGGCGCTGATTCCCCAGCTCAGGCTCACGCCGCAGCGCAAGGAAGCCGTGGTCCTCAACGAGATGCAGCCCTACGCCTGCATTCGCTGCAGCAAGCCTTTCGGCACGCTCAAGGCCATCGAGTCGATGCTGGGCAAGCTGGCCGGCCACGCCATGTTCCAGGGCGCAGCCGCAGAGCGCCTGAAAATGTGCAGCGACTGCCGGGTCATCGATATTTATTCGGCTGACAACGAAGTGAAGATTTTCGATGTCATTTAACGTCTCACCTGTCAGCGATACCTCCATGCAAGCCCAGCTCCTGACCTCCACCCTGGACGAAGAAACCGCGCGTGCCGAGGTGTACGGGCTGCTGGCCGCGCTGTTCTATGCAGCGCCATCGGCCGACCTTTACGAACGCTTGCGCGTGGCCGTGACCGATGCGCCCGCCGCCGGGGCCATGCTTGAAAACCCGTGGCGTGAACTGGTTGCCGCGGCGCGCGAACTTTCCCTGGCCGACACCTGCCGCGAATACGACGCGCTGTTCGGCGGCGTGGGCAAGCCCGAGGTTTATCTTTTCGGTTCCCACT
>JAQGMZ010000220.1 GCA_028292045.1 Polaromonas sp.
CCCTTCTTGCGCACGAAGCGCACCGACAGGCGGGCGCGGTAGCGGTAGCGCCAGGCCGGCCCTTCAATCGGCCGCAGCAGGTTGCCCGCCTTGACCTTGCCGATGAAGCGCAGGTTGTCTTCGAGCACGCGCTGCTTGACGGCGACCTGCGCGCCGATGTGCAGGTGCTGCATCTTGCAGCCGCCGCAGGCGCCCGTGTGCATGCCGAAGTGCGGGCAGGCCGGGCGCACACGCTGGGGCGACTCGTGGTAAATCGCCGTCAGGGTGGCTTTTTCAAAGCTGCTTTTCTTGCGGTACACATTGGCGGTCACCTGCTCGAAAGGCAGCGCGCCCTCGATGAACACGACCTTGCCATCGGCCCGGTGGGCAATGCCCTGGGCTTCGATGTCGAGCGACTCGACGCTCAGCAAATCAATCGGATAGTCGGCGGGTACGGGCTGGGGCGGTTTCTGGATTTCTTCAGTCATGCCCAATTGTCTCAGGCCGCAGCGCCTGCCTCTCGAAGTCCATGGAGCGGCCTGATTGAAAACCGCCCTTCCATTAAAAAAGAGCCCGGCTGGCGCAGGGCTCCTTTTCTCATCGCCAGCAGCCGCTTATTTGGCGGGCAGGTACTTGGCCGGATCAACCGGCTTGCCCTGGCGGCGAATCTCGAAATGCAGCTTGACCTTTTCAGAGTCGCTGTTGCCCATTTCGGCAATCTTCTGGCCTTTCTTGACGGTCTGGTCTTCCTTGACCAGCAGCGTCTTGTTGTGCGCATAGGCACTCATAAAGGTGTTGTTGTGCTTGAGGATGACCAGGTTGCCATATCCTCGCAAGCTATCGCCTGCATACACCACGCGGCCATCGGCGGACGCCACTACGGGAGCCCCGGCCTTGCCTGAAATATCCAGCCCCTTGTTCTTGGCTTCATCAAAGCCGGCGACCAGGGTGCCCTGGGCCGGCCAGATCCAGCCGACATCCTCGTCGCTGCCAGTGGCAAGCGGCAAAGGCACGGGCACGCTGTTGACCGGAGCAGGTCGTGCGGCGCCGGGAGACAGGACCGGCGCAATGGCCACCGAACCGGGCGTCACCGGCCGCGTCACCGCATGGGCGCTCTCGCTGGCAGGGGGCACCACGCGCAGCACTTGGCCAACTTCGATCAGGTTCGGGTTTTCAAGGCCGTTCCAGCGCGCAATGTCGCGCCAGTTCTGACCGTTTTCCAAGCCGATGCGAATCATGGTGTCGCCCGGCCTGACCATGTAATAGCCGGGCTTTCCGGCATTCTCGGCGCCGGGCAGGGGCTTGACATCGACCGACGGACGCGACAGGCCAGCGTTGCGGTCCTCCACGGGCGCGCTGTTCAGGGAACGTGAACCGCAGCCGGCCACCAGCAGCAGCGCTGCAGCCAGGGCGCATGGCAGCGCCAGCATCGAAGTCCAGCGGGCGCGGGGGTTCGGTCCGGAAGCAGGAAGAAATTCCATGCTGTTTGACCATGTGCTTTTAATCATTGATTCCTTCATCCTTAATCTTTGCGTTAAACCGGGCTGCCATTGGCACAATCCAGCTCATCCGATTCCTGATTTTAAAGGGACAAAGTGAACCGCCTCCAGTAAAGTCTGCCGAATTCCCTGAGGCGTCTTGTCAATCACGACCAGCGCCTGGGCGCCGGTGGCATCCTGCAGCGGCGCGACCAGGCGCCCACCCACGGCCAGCTGCTCAATCCAGGCCGGCGGAATGGCTTCGCCGCCCGCCGCAGCAATGATGGCCGCATAGGGCGCGCCCTTGGCAAAGCCGGCCATGCCGTCGCCGAACAGCAGATGCAGATTGGCCAGGCGCAGGCTGCGCAGGTTTTCGCGCGCCTTTTCATGCAGGCCGCGCAGCCGCTCCATGCTGTACACCTCGGTGGCCAGGTGGCTCAGGACAGCGGCCTGGTAGCCGCAGCCGGTGCCGATCTCCAGCACCCGCCCGAGCCTGCCGCTGGCGTCAGTCAAGCCCTGCTGCAGCAGCTCCAGCATGCGCGCCACCACATTGGGCTTGGAGATGGTTTGCCCAAAACCAATTGGCAGGCTGGTGTCTTCATAAGCCAGATCGGCCAGTGCGGTATCGACGAAATGGTGGCGCTGCACCGCACCCATGGCCGCCAGCACCGGCGCATCGTGTACGCCCTGCTCGGCCAGCCGATGCACCATGCGGGCGCGCACGGTCGAATCCAGCCCCCAACCGGCCCAAGTGCCGTAAGGGAACGGTTTTTTAAGATCATTTAAAGCTATGGCGCTTGTGGTGCCTGCGTAATCAGCTACTTTTTTAGTAGCAAAAAAACTTCCATTGTCGGGATTGAGCCGCACCGAAAAAGCGGGACGCAGCCCGGTTGAAGACACTTTTCCGATGGAATCGAAAGGCCACTGTGACGCAGGCTTCATGCCATGCCTTGTCAGTGCCTGTGGGTCAGCCGTGCGGCGGTCTGCGTCCAGTGGCCCAGCCGCTCGTGATCGGTCAGGTCCACCTGCAGCGGCGTGATCGACACAAAGCCGTGCGTGGTCGCATGAAAATCGGTGCCCTCCCCTGCTTCCTTGGCCGGCCCGGCGCCGCCGATCCAGTACATCGATTCGCCGCGCGGGCTGGTCTGCACGATGACCCGCTCGGCCGCATGGCGGCGTCCCAGCCGGCACACCTTGAAACCCTCGACCTGCCCGGCCGGCAGATTCGGAATGTTGACATTGAGCAGCCAGGGCGCCGCGCTTGGCTGCGCACCTTCAGCCACCGCCTCCAGCGAAGGAATCAGCTGCTGCACCAGGTTGCGTGCCTGCTGCGCCGCCACGTCGATGAAAGCCCAGCCTTTTTCGGTCTGCGAAAACGCAATGGCCGGAATGCCGAAGAGGTAGCCTTCCATCGCCGCGCCGACGGTGCCCGAATAAATCGTGTCATCGCCCATGTTGGCGCCGTTGTTGATGCCCGACACCACCAGGTCGGGCCGGTAGCCCAGCAGGCCGGTCAGGGCAATATGCACGCAGTCGGCGGGCGTGCCGTTGATGTAGCGAAAGCCGTTGGCCGCCGTTTGCACATACATGGGCGAATGCAGCGTCAGGGCGTTGGATTTGGCGCTGTTGTTCTGCTCGGGCGCCACCACCTCGACCTCGACATCGGCCAGGGTTTTCAAGGCTTCGTACAGGGCCACGATGCCGCTGGCCTGGTAGCCATCGTCGTTGCAGATCAGAATTTTCATGCTTCGATTCTACGGTCACGGGTGGGACAGGCTGCGCGGGTTATCAGGTAGGCTGGGCAGGCCGGTTTGCCTATGATGCACAGCTCGCAGCACGTTCATCGGCCACACCCGGAGAAATTGCACACCCCGCCTTCCCTTCATTCCTGGAGACTTGCCCATGCATGCCTGGCTTTGTGAAAACCCCACCGGCGTTGACGCGCTGAGCTGGAAAGATATTCCCACGCCGGTTCCCGGCAGCGGTGAGGTGCTGATTGAAATCAAGGCGGCCAGCCTGAATTTCCCCGACCTGCTGATCGTGCAGAACAAGTACCAGATGAAACCGCCCCTGCCTTTCGTGCCCGGCTCGGAATATGCCGGCGTGGTGCAGGCGTTGGGCCCGGGCGTCAGCCATCTGCAGGTTGGACAGCCAGTCGCCTGCCTGTCGGGCACCGGCGGCTTTGCAACCCACACGATCGCGCCGGCCGCGCTGTGCATGCCGCTGCCGGCGGGGTTTGCGTTTGTCGATGCGGCGGCCTTCATCATGATCTACGCCACCTCGCACCATGCGCTGGTGGACAGGGCGCGGCTGAAAGCCGGCGAAACCGTGCTGGTGCTGGGCGCAGCCGGCGGCGTGGGAACGTCGGCCATCCAGATAGCCAAGGCGCTGGGCGCGCGCGTCATAGCCGCCGCATCGACCGACGAAAAATGCGCGCTCTGCAGATCGATTGGCGCTGACGAGACCATCAACTACGCCACCCGGGACTTGCGCGAAGCCGTCAAGGCCCTGACCGCGGGCAAAGGCCCGGACGTGATTTACGACCCGGTGGGCGGCGACCTGGCCGAACCGGCGTTTCGCTCGATTGCCTGGCGCGGCCGCTACCTGGTGGTGGGTTTTGCCGGCGGCACCATTCCGGCGCTGCCGCTGAACCTGACGCTGCTCAAGGGCGCGTCCATCGTGGGTGTGTTCTGGGGCGGCTTTGCCAAGAACGAGCCGCAGGCCAATGCCGCCGCGATGGCCGAGCTGGCGCAGTGGTATGCGCAGGGCAAGATCAAGCCGGTGATTGACCGCACCATGCCGATGGCCGAACTCAAGGCCGCCTATGCGCGCATGGGTTCGCGCGGCGTCATGGGCAAGCTGGTCATGGTCAACTGACGAAGACCGGCTTCACGCGGCTGCGTTGTTGCCCAGAAATGATTTTTGAAAGCGCTTCGGCAAGTCTGAAACCCGCACCATCATGGGCAGGTCGGCTGAGTTGAAATCCGGGTCCCAGGCCGGCGCGCCCAGCACCCGGGCGCCCAGCCGCAAATAGCCTTTTATCAGTGCGGGCGGCTCCACCTGCAGCGAGTTGTCCAGTTTTTCCACCGGCAGCGCCAGGCGCGGTGTCACCCGGTATTCAATGCCGGCCAGGTGGGTCTGGCTGAGCTGGCGCCAGATGCTGGCGGCCGCATGCCCGCCCGGCACACCCTTGTGCTGCATCGGAATACTGGCGCAGCCGATCATGGTGTCGAGCTGGTTGCGGCCCATGAACTCGGCCAGCGCGCCCCACAGCGCCAGAATGACGCTGCCGTTGCGGTGGTCTTCATGCACGCAGCTGCGGCCCAGTTCGACCATGCGGCTGCGCAGGGAACGCAGCCGCACCAGGTCGAACTCGATGTCGCTGTACATGCCGCCGGCCCGGCTGGCCTGCGCCGGGGTCAGCACCCGGTAGGTGCCAATCACCTGCCGGGTTTCCCCGTCGCGCACCAGCAGATGCTCGCAGTAGTCATCGAACAGGTCGATGTCGTGCCCAGGCAGCGTTCTGGCCAGGTTGGCGCCCATTTCAAGCGCAAACACCTGGTACCTCAGCCTCTGTGCTTCCCGGACCTCGTCCTGGTGCCGGGCCCAGCTGACCGAAATCTGCCCCACCGGCGGGGCTGCAAGCCTGGCCACAGCGGCGGAAGTGAGCGCATGAGGGCCTGGATGAAGTGACCTCCGGGGCGTTCCGACGGGCGAAAACGCAAAGGTCGGGGTGGGCAGTTCTTTCATGGCTTATTCCTTGGTTTTCGGTTCAAACACGCATCTACAGTTGGCCCGCCGCAGCGGTTGCCCGCAACTGCAGGCTGGTCGGCAGGCCATCCAGCCACGGCCGCGTGCCGGGCCTGAAGCGCAAGCCGCCCGGGCTGGCGGCCATGGCATGCGCCGTGCAGCGAAGAATTTTCAGCCGCTGCTGGTCAAGGTCGTAAATTTCAAGGCTGGCGCCGTGGCCAGCGCTGTTCTGGCGGTTGCCGGCGGGGTGCAGATCCATTGCCATTGCGGACTCCATCAATCAGTGTTGGCTGGATTCTGGAGGCCCCGGGTGACGCTGGCGTGTCAGATCAGTGGCAGTTGCATGACAGGCGCCGCAGCGGCCATCAGCTGAAGGCGCTGCCGCAGCCGCTTGTGCTGGCGGGCATGGCGCAACAAGCCGGGCTTACTGATCCGCCGCCCCTTTGGCTAGATGGCTTTCTGGTTCACCCGCATGGACAGGGCTTCGGCGCTTTCGCGGCGTTCGCTGTAGCGGTCCCCCAGCCACGGCGAGGCATCGCGCGTCAGCACCGTGAACTTGACCAGTTCTTCCATCACATCGACCAGCCGGTCGTAATACGCCGAGGGCTTCATGCGCCCGGCGTCGTCGAACTCCAGGAAAGCCTTGGCCACCGACGACTGGTTGGGAATGGTCAGCATGCGCATCCAGCGGCCCAGCACGCGCAGCTGGTTGACGGCGTTGAACGACTGCGAGCCGCCCGACACCTGCATCACCGCCAGCGTCTTGCCCTGGGTCGGGCGCACGGCGCCGTCGGCCAGCGGAATCCAGTCGATCTGTGCTTTCATGATGCCGGTCATGGCGCCATGGCGTTCGGGCGAGGTCCAGACCATGCCCTCGGCCCATTGCGCAAGCTGGCGCAGTTCCTGCACTTTGGGATGGCTGTCGGGCGCATCGTCCGGCAGGGGCAGGCCGCGCGGGTCAAAGGTCCGGGTTTCGGCGCCCATTGCCTGCAGCAGGCGAGCGGCCTCTTCGCTGGCCAAACGGCTGTAGGAGCGTTCCCGCAGTGAACCGTAGAGCAGCAGGATGCGCGGCGCATGCGGGCTGGCCGGCGCGGGCATGCGCTCCAGCGCAGGCGGGCCGAACTGCGCCGGATCAACATTGGGCAGGCCGTCAAATTTGTCAAAGCCCGGCAATTCGCGCTCCCTGTTCGTTGACGACCGCTTCGCCGTCTTCCTTGGCGAACGCGGCGCGCTGTGGCAGCGGCAAGATGTCGAGCACCGTTTCAGACGGCCGGCACAGGCGTGTGCCCAGCGCCGTCACGACGATGGGACGGTTGATGAGGACCGGATGGGCCAGCATGGCGTCGATCAGCGCGTCGTCGCCCAGCAAAGGGTTGTCCAGCGCCAGCGAGCCATGCAGCGCTTCCTTGCGCCGCATGACCTCCCTGACAGGAACGGCCATCTGTGCGATCAGTTCAAGCAGCTTGTCGCGGGTGGGTGGCGTTTTGAGGTATTCGATGACCTCGGGCTCGGCGCCGGTGTTGCGAATGAGCGCCAGCACATTGCGCGAGGTGCCGCACTGCGGGTTGTGGTAAATCGTGATGTCGGCCATGGGCTTGAACTCCTGTTGAAAGTTTTTTTGGCTGAGAAGATGGATTGATTCAATATTTCAATTATATTTGAATAATGAAAACGATCAGCACTATTGAAGTTGTATCGCTGGACGAAGCCTCTGCCGTCAAGGCATTGGCCGCGCTGGCGCAAGCCCAGCGCCTGCGCGCATTCCGGTCGCTGGTGGTGGCCGGCCCCGAGGGCCTGACCCCGGGCGTGATGGCCGAGCAACTGGCCGTGGCGCCGAGCGCCCTGTCGTTTCACCTGAAGGAGCTGGCCCATTCAGGCCTGGTCAGCAGCGAGCCGCGCGGCCGCCACCTGATTTACCGGGCTGATATTGCGCACATGAACGCACTGCTGGCCTACCTGACCGAGCAGTGCTGCGAAGGCCGCCCTTGCGGCGTCAACACCGCGCCGGTTGTTTGAAACCGGGCAGCACGTTGCTTGCGGCCGGCTATGTCATGAAGGCAGCAAGCGATCTCTTGAGTCAAACGTAAAAGGATTGCCGTGCTTGTTGCCCTGCTGATTTTCATTGCCACCCTGACGCTGGTGATCTGGCAACCCCGCGGCCTGGGCATCGGCTGGAGCGCCTCGCTGGGCGCGGCAGCCGCCCTGCTGTCAGGCATGGTGCAGCCCAGCGACATTCCGATTGTCTGGGACATCGTCTGGAACGCCACCGCCACCTTCATCGCCGTGATCGTCATCAGCCTGCTGCTGGACGAAGCCGGTTTTTTTGAATGGGCGGCCCTGCATGTGGCGCGATGGGGCGGCGGCAACGGGCGCTGGCTGTTTGCGCTCATCGTGCTGCTGGGCGCGGCGGTGGCGGCGCTGTTCGCCAACGACGGCGCGGCGCTCATCCTCACGCCGATCGTCATGGCAATGCTGCTGGCGCTGGGCTACAGCGCGGCGGCAACCCTGGCTTTCGTGATGGCGGCCGGCTTCATTGCCGATGTGGCCAGCCTGCCGCTGGTGGTGTCCAACCTGGTCAATATCGTGTCGGCTGATTTTTTCAGGATTGGTTTCAACGCGTACGCAGCCGTCATGGTTCCGGTCAATATCGCAGCCGTCGTGTCAGCGCTGGCGGTGCTGATGCTTTATTTCCGGCGCGACATTCCGCGCCGCTACGATGCCGGCCAGGTCCCATTGCCCGGCAGCGCCATTCGTGATGCGGCCACGTTTCGGGTCGGCTGGGCGGTGCTGGCGCTGCTGCTGTTCGGGTTTTTCATCCTGGAGCCACTGGGCGTTCCCGTCAGCGCGACCGCAGCCGTCTGCGCAGCGCTGCTGCTGGCGGTGGCCGGGCGCGGCAAGGTCATCAGCACGCGCAAGGTGATGCACGGCGCGCCCTGGCAAATTGTCGTTTTTTCGCTCGGCATGTACCTGGTGGTGTACGGCCTGCGCAACCAGGGGCTGACGGCCGGAATTGCGGTGCTGCTGGACCGCTTTGCCGCCGGCGGCGTCTGGGGCGCGGCCTTTGGAACCGGGTTTTTGACGGCGTTGCTGGCGTCGAGCATGAACAACCTGCCCGCCGTGCTGGTGGTGGCGTTGTCGATCGACGCGACCCAGGCCACCGGCGCGGTGAAGGAAGCCATGATTTATGCCAACATTATCGGCAGCGACCTCGGGCCCAAGATCACGCCCATCGGCTCGCTCGCCACGCTGCTGTGGCTGCATGTGCTGGCGCGCAAGGGCATGACCATCACCTGGGGCTACTATTTCAAGGTCGGCATCGTGCTGACCATTCCGGTGCTGGCGGTGGCGCTCGCGGCGTTGGCGCTGCGCCTGAGCTGGTAGCGCCGGGCAGGCACCGTTCGCCCCACTCCATTTTTGCAGCGGGCGGCAGGTTCAGGGCAGACCGGGCAAGCGCATCCGCTTCACCGTTCCGGTGGCGCGGTATCCATTGCAGGTGCGCGTGTTTGAAGAGCTTCAACAAGTCGCGTGCCTCGTCCAGCAGAACAGCGAGCCGCGCAATCGGTTTGATCGGCAAGGGCCCGAGTTGCTCGACAAGAATACGGCTGTCGCTGAATATCTGCAGTTCAGTGGCCCCTTGATTTTTCGCTTCTGCCAAGGCGGCCATCAGGGCCTGAACTTCTGCTTCGTTGTTGCACCCTTTTGTGTTTGTTACCCGGGAAAGGGTATGGCGAATACCGGAGGGATCGATCAAAATCGCGCCGATGCCTATTCGGCCCGGATTAGGCCTTGCGCTGCCGTCGCAGTAAATAATCCATGCATTGGATGGCGAAGGTGTCGGCGCTGGCATGCCTGAAGGCTAATTTAAAAACCCAGGAGCCTTCTGAGCAAGTTGTGAATAAAAGTTAATGGTGATTCACAAATGTCACATTTTATGCGCCCCGCCCTTATGGTTGCGCATGCTGGCCTGGCAACAGGTCACATCATGCCAAAATGGGTATTGAATAAATCGGGGTTGATTAATTAACTTACAGGTCCGGGTTTAAATCAGCCTTGGCCGCAAGACCATATTATTCAACTCATTCGCCAAAATAGCTCCAGTGCAATCAGCAGTTAATTATTCAAAGAAAGTATAAATGAAAGTCTACTTTACCCTGTTAAGCACCATGAATTACCTGCCAGGTGTCATTACCTTGGCAGAATCATTGAAACAGGTCAAGGCAGCTCCTCCGCTGATTGTTGGCATTTCGGCATCCATGCCTGCTGAAACCGAAAGTTTATTGGAAACCAGAGCCATCAGGTTTCTCAGGCTGCCTTCCGACTCGCCCCTGCCGACTTTGCCCGGCCAGGCGCAGCATCACTGGTCAAACACTTTTGACAAGATCTATTTTTTCGGCCTGACGCAATTTGAAAAGATTGTCTACCTGGACAGCGACATGATCGTGCTGGACAACATTGACCATTTGTTTGAAAAACCGCATATGTCTGCCGTGGCTGCCGGCCGCCTGGTTCATGCTGACTGGACACGGCTGAATTCAGGCCTTATGGTCATCGAGCCTGAAAAAGACCTGCCGTCCCGAATAGCGAAAATGCTGGAACCCGCCATGGACAGGGCTGCAAAAGCAGGCAATGAGGCCATTGGAGACCAGGATTTGATCAATGAATACTATAAAGACTGGCCGGTGCAAAATAACCTGCACCTGGACGAGGGCTATAACGTCTTTCATTACCATGCAGATGACTACATCAAGAACCATGGCTACGGTTTGCCCATGCCAGGGCAAGCGCTGAATAATCAGCAATGCAAGCCCATTCACGTTTTGCATTTTGTCGGGCCGGTTAAACCATGGACAAAACGCGCAGTGGCCAGGTACCTGTTGGGCAGTTTCAAATCAAATGCCTCATCCTGGGAAAGAAAAGCATTTGGCATGTACCGCAAGCTGTTGTCTCAAAGCCAGCTGTCTTTAACCTGACCCGGCGTCTTGCCCTTCAGGCATCTACCCATCCAGGTTCGGAGAACAAGTGCGGCACCTGGGCCGTTCGTTTCACAGTGGGCCTTGCAGCCTCAGTCGAGCCATTTCTGAAAAAACTGCGCCTTGCCCATCGCAGGGTTCAGTTCATAGCCGGCAAAGCCCATGCGCTCGTACAACCGGATGGCACGGGCGTTGCCCTGCAGCACTTCGAGCGTCAGCTTGCAGGCGCCGCGCTCGCGCGCCAATGTCTCGGCCAGCGCCAGCATCTGCTCGGCCACGCGGCGGCCCCGGTGGCTGGCCAGCACGGCCACATCGTGCACATTGACCAGCGGACGGCAGGTAAAGGTGGAAAAGCCTTCGATGCAGTTGACCAGCCCGACCGGCTGGCCGTCCGAATACGCCAGCACGCTGAATGCCTGGGGCCGGGCCGCCAGTTCGGCGACCAGATGGGTTTTGGTGAACGCGCTCAAGGCCTGGCCGCCGCCGGCAGGGTCTTGGGCGTAGGCGTCGAGCATCCGGACCAGCGCATCGCCATGCGCTGGGTTGCTGTAGTCGGCCCGGCAAATATGAATGGAAGAACCCGTTGTTTCTGGAGATTGGGTCATTCTTGAAAAATACTTTCGCTGGTAGCTTAAGGATAAAGGAAACGGATTCTAAGGATTGAGTGCCTGAGGCGATGCTGTTTTCTTGCGGCAGCCTGGCTTTACGCCAGATTTACCGGTCAATTTCCTGCCCTACATCTGCTTGGGCGGCGATGAAGTGATAATTATTTGGCGCCGGGTCAATACGGCGCAATGAACACAAAAAATCAAAACACCGCGCGGGCACTTTGCGCGGCATGCAACAGGACAGCCGATGGCCCCCCCAGTCGATAATTTGCCCGTCCCTGCCTCGCCTGTTTTCGCCAAGCCTGCCAGTTCACCCCAGCGCCCGAGCCGTCGCGCCCGATGGGCGGGAAGCATGCTGGCTGTGCTGGCCCTGGCCGGTACCGGCTGGCTGGCCTGGCACTTGACGCATCCCGATTCGTCCTCCAGCGCAGCCCCCGGCGGCCGGCGCGGCGCGCTGGCCACCACCGTCGGCGTGGCCACTGCCGAGAGCAGCAGCCTTCCCGTCATCCTTGAAGCCCTGGGCACGGTAACGCCGCAAGCCACGGTCAAGGTGAGGCCGCAGGTGTCGGGCGTGATGGAAAAAGTATTGTTCAAGGAAGGCCAGAGGGTGCGGGCCGGCGAGCTGATGGCCACCATCGACCCGCGCCAGTTCGAACTCGCGCTGATGCAGGCCAGCGGCCAGCGCCAGCGCGACGAGGCGCAACTGGCCAGCGCCCGCGTCACGCTGGCGCGATTCCAGACGCTGCTGGCGCAGGACTCGATTGCCCGCCAGGAGGTCGATACCCAGGCCGCGCTGGTCAAGCAGCTTGAAGGCACCGTGGTGATCGACAAGGCCAATGAGGGCACGGCCAGGCTGAACCTGGGCTATGCCCGGGTGGTGGCGCCCATCTCCGGCCGCGTCGGCCTGCGCACCGTGGACGTGGGCAATGTCGTCAGCAGCAGTGACGTCAACGGCATTGCGGTCATCACGCAGGTCAGCCCGATCGACGTGGTGTTTGCCGTGCCGCAGGACCGGGCGGGCGAACTGCAGCAGTCGGCCGCCCGGGGAGCCGCCATGCAGGTCACCGCGCTCGACCGGACCCGCTCGAGCACGCTGGACAGTGGCGTTTTTGCCTCGCTGGACAACCAGGTTGATATTCAGACCGGCACCGTGAAGGCCAAGGCGCGTTTTGCGAACGGCGGGCTGGCGCTGTTTCCCAGCCAGTTTGTCAACGTGCAGCTGCGGCTGCGCACCATTGAAAACGCCGTGACCGTGCCGGTGGCAGCGCTGCGCCATGGCAGTGCGGGCGATTTTGTGTACGTGGTGAACGCCAGCGAGCGCACCGTCAGCTTGCGGCCGGTGCAGCGCGGCCAGGCGACGGCAGACAGGATGCAGATCGCTTCCGGGCTGAAGGCCGGCGAACAGGTCATCACCGAAGGCGCCGACCGGTTGAAAGACGGCGCGCCCGTGGTGCTGCCGGGCGACAGCCCGAACGGCGGCGCAGGCGGCGGCAAGCGCAAGCGGCCCGGCGCCTCGGCGCCCTCGGACGGCATGGCGGCCGAGGTGCCGGCCGCCGACGCATCCAGCCCGCAACGCCGCCGCCGCGCTTCGCAAGCCGAGGGCGCATGAGCCCGCGCGAGCCCGGGGCGCTGCAGGATCAGCCCGTGCCGGAGGACCGTTTTGGCGCGCAGGCCGAAGCCTCGACGCAGAGCCCGTCGCGCCCTTTCATCCTGCGGCCGGTCGCCACCGCGCTGCTGATGCTGGCCATTGTGCTGGCCGGCCTGGTCGGCTTCCGGCTGCTGCCGCTGTGGGCGCTGCCGCAGGTCGACTACCCGACCATCCAGGTGCAGACGCTCTATCCCGGTGCCAGCCCCGAGGTCATGGCGCAGACGGTCACCGCGCCGCTCGAGCGCCAGTTCGGCCAGATGGCGGGCTTGTCCCGCATGAGTTCGACCAGCACGGCGGGCGTGTCCATCGTCACGCTGCAGTTCGGCCTGGGGCTGGCGCTGGACGTGGCCGAGCAGCAGGTGCAGGCGGCCATCAACGCCGGCGGCTCGCTGCTGCCGGC
>JAQGMZ010000230.1 GCA_028292045.1 Polaromonas sp.
AAATGAATTTCAGGGAGGACCCGAGGAGACAACTGGTTGGCAAGGTGCTTGACTTGAAGCAGCACATTGTCCGCAGCGGAAGCCGCGCATTAACGTTTTTTGGCAGTAGCGGCCTTGCCGGCATTGACGGCTGACGCTGTGACGGTGCTGAAGTTTGCTTCTGCCATGTCGCTGGCTTGCTTGACAGCCTATTGCATGGATTCGAAAGCATTGTTTGCAGCAACATCTGCGCTTTTCATGACGGCAACAGCGGTCTCGGAACCGGCTGGCGCGTTCTTGGTGGCGCTGTCGACGAGGCCCAGAACTTTTTTCTGTGCATCGGCGGTCTGGGCTTCAAATGTCTTGCCGAGATCGGCGCCGGCGGCGGTAGCGATGTCATACAGGTGACGGCTATAGGCTGCGGTTTTTTCAGCCAGTGGCTGAACCAGGCCGGCTTGCAGGGCCAGCAGTTCCTGGGCATCCTTGACGCCCATCACGGCTTGAGCGTGGTTTGCGGTTTCAGCCAGAGCTGCTTTGGTGGCCTGTACGTTCAGTTCGACCAGTTTCTCAACGCCTTCAAAGGCTTTGTGGGTCAGACCAAACAGGGTTTCGATGTTGGCTTTGTGGGAGGCCATGAGTTGTTCAGCAGTCAGCATAAGTAATCTCCAAATATTTCGTTAAGGTAAATAGTTGCTTTGCGTTCAATTGCTGCACTGCAACATGATTTGGATTATAGGAGAAACACGACAATTTGCAAACCCTCTTTGCTGCATTGCAGCATATTAGATGCGGTACTCTGATTTGGATTTCAACGCTACTTAAGGAAAATCCATACGTGCAAGCTTTCTACGCTGACCACTTTGTATTGCCGCTGCCCGCCGGCCACCGCTTCCCCATGCCCAAGTACAGGCTGCTGCGCGAGCGCCTTGCCGGCGAGCTTGCAGACGTGCGGCTCATGCAGGCGCCGGCTGCCACTGATGGCGAACTGGCCCTGGTGCACACCCCGGGCTACATAGAGGCGATCACCCACGGAACGCTGCCAGCGCCCGCGCAGCGCGAGATCGGCTTTCCCTGGAGCCTGGCCATGGCCGAGCGTGCCCGCCGTTCGGCCGGCGCCACCGTCATGGCGGCCCGGGCGGCGCTCGGACTGGCGGCTGGCGTTCGTCCCGAGGGCCTGGCCGCCAACCTGGCAGGCGGCACGCACCATGCCTACCGGGACAAGGGCGGGGGTTTTTGCGTGTTCAACGACGCGGCAGTGGCTGCACGCCTGATGCAGGCCGAATGGGCGCGGCTGCACCGGCAGGCGCGCTTGCCGCTGCAGGTGGCGGTCATCGACCTGGACGTGCACCAGGGCAATGGCACGGCCAGCATTTTTGCCGGCGACGCCAGCGTGTTCACGCTGTCGCTGCATGGCGCAAAGAATTTTCCGTTCCGCAAGGAGGCCAGCGACCTCGACGTCGAGCTGCCCGACGGCTGCCTGGACGCGCCCTATCTGCAGGCGCTGGAACTGGCACTGGACGAACTGGACCGGCGTTTTAAGCCCGGCCTGATTTTTTATCTTGCCGGCGCCGACCCTTACGCGGGCGATCGACTGGGGCGGCTGAGCCTGAGCTTCGACGGGCTCGAGGCCCGAGACCGCCGGGTTTTCGACTGGGCCTGGCAGCGGCGGATTCCCCTGGCTTTCTCGATGGCGGGCGGCTACGGCGTCAACATCGACGAAACCGTGCAGGTGCAGGTCAACACCTACCGGGTGGCGCTGGAATATTGGCGCCGCTGGAAAAGCGCCCGCTGATGCGCAGGCAAAATAGCGTTCAAATGCACCAGACACTCCGCACCCAGCCTGAACCGCGCAGCGCCTACCCGGCTTTTCGGCCCATTGGCACGCGCTGGGGCGACAACGACATCTACGGGCATGTCAACAATGTCATTTACTACACCTGGTTCGACACAGCCGTGAACGGCCTGCTGATCGAGCGCCGCGCGCTCGACATCCATGCCGGCAGCGTGATTGGCCTGGTGGTGGAAACCCGTTGCAATTACTTCACGCCCTTGTCTTTTCCCGAACCGGTGACCGCGGGCATCCGGGTGGCGCATGTCGGCGTGTCCAGCGTGCGCTATGAAGTTGCCTTGTTTGGCGCCGACGAGACGCTGCCGTGCGCCGCCCGGGGCCATTTCATCCATGTCTACGTGGACCGCGCCACACGCCGGCCGGCCGCCTCTTTGCCCCCTGAACTCTTGTCTGTACTGGAGCTGCTTAAATGATCCCTGCCGATTCTTCCGCCCATCCTGTCGTTGTCGGCGACTTTGCACCCGACGATGCGCCCGGCAGTGCCTGCCCGCCCCCGGGCAATGCCGTGGACCACGCGATCAACAGCCGGCAGTCGATGCGCGAGTTTTTGCCCGCGCCGGTGCCGCGCGCGCTGGTGACGCATTTGCTGGAACTGGCCAGCCGCGCCCCGTCGGGCACCAACACCCAGCCGTGGAAAGCCTACGTGCTGCAGGGCGCCAGCAAGGACGGCCTGGTCGAAAAGGTCTGCCTCGCCCATGACGCGCTGCGGGACAACCCGGCGCTGGCCTCGGAATACAAGGAGGAATACGACTATTACCCCCAAAAATGGGTGTCGCCTTTCATTGACCGCCGGCGCGAAAACGGCTGGAGCCTGTACGGCCTGCTGGGCATCACCAAGGGCGACAAGGACAAGATGCATGCGCAGCACCAGCGCAATTACCGTTTTTTCGACGCGCCGGTCGGGCTGATGTTCACGCTCGACCGGGTGATGGGCCGCGGCTCGTTGCTGGACTACGGCATGTTCATGCAAAACCTCATGGTTGCCGCACGCGGGCACGGCCTGCACACCTGCCCGCAGGCGGCCTGGAACGGCTTTTCCAGAATAATTCTCCCGCACATTGGCGCGGGCGGCGATGAAATGCTGGTTTGCGGCATGGCGCTGGGCTATGCCGACGAGTCGGCGCTGGTCAATACTTTCCGCACGCCCCGCGTGAGCGCCAGGGATTTCACCACCTGGCTGGACTGAGTTGAGCGCATGACCTTTTCCGTTGTTCAGCTGCTCGGCGGGCTGTCCTATGCCACCACGCTGTTCCTGATGGCGGCGGGGCTGACGCTGATTTTTGGCGTCACGCGCATCGTCAATTTTGCGCACGGCAGCTTTTTCATGCTGGGCGCCTTGTTCACGGCGCACTGGGTCACCGACTGGTTTCCGGCCTGGGGAGACAGCGCGCCGCTGTATCTGCTTGCGATTGTGTTCGGGGCACTCTGCGCGGCACTGGCGGGTGCAGTCGCTGAATTCTTCCTGTTGAGGCGCATGTCCGGCGCGCCGGAGCTGTACCAGCTGGTGGCCACCTTTGGCCTGAGCCTGGCCATGCACGACGCCATGCAGTGGGCTTTCGGGCCTGAAGAGGTGTTTGCGCCGCGCTTTCCGGGGCTCAAGGGTTCGGTGCAGCTGGGCGACGAATTCTTTCCGGTCTACTCCCTGGCCTTGATTGCCCTGGGGCCGCTGGTCTGGGGGGGCTTGCACCTGTTGCTGCACCGTTCGCGGTTTGGCCAGCGTCTGCGCGCCGCCACGCAGGACCGGTCCATGCTGGCCGCGCTGGGCGTCAACCCCAGGCCGTTGATGCTGGGCGCGGTGGTGCTGGGCTGCGCACTGGCCGGGCTGGGCGGCGCGCTGCAGCTTCCGCGCGAACCGGCGCATCTGCAGATGGACATGAATGTGATCGTCGAAACGTTCGTGGTCGTCGTCACCGGGGGGCTGGGCAGCATTGGCGGCGCCTTTGTCGCGGCCCTGCTGATCGGCCTGGTGCATGCGTTTGGCACCGCGCTGTTTCCGCAGGCCACGTTGGTGGTGGTGTTCCTGACCATGGCGGTGGTGCTGGTGTTCAGGCCGCAGGGGCTCAGGGGCGCGCAGGGGGCTTCACTCGAGCAGGCGGGTAACCGCGAACCCGCGCAAGTATTTCGGGGTCTTCGCCTGGGGGCGCTGGCCACCTCCGGCATTGCCATGGGCTTTGCTGCGCTGGCCGCCCTGGCCTGGTGGGGCGGCGCTTACTGGCAGGCACTGGCCGCCGATGCGCTGATCCTGATGATTTTCGGCATCAGCCTGCAAGCCATGATGGCGCTGGGCGGGCTGGTCAGCTTTGGCCATGCGGCGTTTTTTGCGTTGGGCGCTTATGGCGCGGCGCTGTCGCACAGCCTCTGGGGCGCCACGCTGCCGGTGGCGCTGGCCGCGGGCTGCGGCGCGGTGCTGGTGGTGGCGGCCGTGTTTGGCGCGGCCGTGGTGCGCAGCAGCGGTGTGTACCTGGCCATGCTGTCGCTGGCGCTGGCGCAGGTGGTGTGGGCAGGCGCAACGCAGTGGGTCGGCCTGACCGGTGGCGACAACGGGCTGATTGGCTTGCGGCTGGTGACAGGCGACGGCCGGCCGCTGTTTTATGGGCTGCTGGTGGCGCTGGCGCTGCTGGCCGTGTTCGCCCTGCGTTTCTTGAGCCGCTCGGTGATGGGCGCGGCCTTGCAGGCGGTGCGCGACGCGCCCTTGCGCGCGGCGGCGTCCGGCTTGTCCGTGGGATGGGTGAAATACCGGGTGTTTGTGGAAAGCGCGGTGCTGGCCGGCCTGGCGGGGGGGCTGTTCGCCACGCACAAGGGGGCGGTTTTCCCATCCCTGGCCGCCGTGTCCACCTCGGTCGATGCCTTGCTGGTGGTGCTGCTGGGCGGCGTGCACCAGCTCTGGGGCGCAGTGGTGGGCAGCCTGGCCCTGACTTATTCGGGGGCCGAACTGGGCCGCGGAGTGACCTACTGGCGCGGCCTGCTGGGTGTGTTCATCATGGTGATCATGGTGGCTTCGCCCCTGGGGCTGCTGGGCCTGATGCCCCGCATCGGAAAGACCGGAAAGGCGCGCTGATGCTGCAGGTGCAACAACTGGTCAAGCATTTCGGCGGCATTCATGCGGTCGATGGGGTGAGTTTTGACGTGGCGGCCGGCGAATGCGTGGCGCTGATCGGTCCCAATGGCGCTGGCAAATCGACCTGCTTTGCCTGCATTGCCGGGCAGTATCCGCTCACGGGCGGGCAGATCATGTGGAAAGGCCAGGCGCTGCAAGGCTTGGACCCGGCCCAGCGGCTCCAGCACGGCGTGGCCCGCACCTTTCAGGTGGCCCAGGTTTTTGAAGCGCTCACGGTGCTGCAAAATGTGCAGCTGGCCATGCAGGCGGGCAGGGCGCAAAACAGCATTTCCACCTTCAAACTGCTGGATAGGCAGTCGAATGCCGCAGCCCTGTCGCTCCTGCAAGAAACCGGTCTGCACGCCTTGGCCCCCGAAGAAGCCGCCAGCCTGCCCTACGGCGCCAAAAAGCGGCTGGAGCTGGCGATTGCGCTGGCAGCCAGTCCTGCCCTGCTGCTCCTTGACGAACCCGCCGCCGGGCTGGCCGAGGCCGAGCGCGCCAGCTTGATGCGGTTGGTCAAAAAGCTGGCCGGGCGGGGCATGGCCGTGCTGTACACCGAACACAACATGGATGCCGTGGACGGCGTGGCCGACCGGGTGCTGGTGCTGATCGAGGGCCAACTGGCCGCGCAGGGCTCGTTTGAGGAGGTTTCCCGCGATGCCGAAGTGCGCCGGCTTTACCTGGGCGAAGGCGCGGCGCATGCTTGAACTCGACAAGCTCAGCGCTTTCTACGCCCAGGCGCAAGCCCTGTTCGACATCACGCTGCGCGTGGCGGCGGGCGAGATGGTCGTGCTGCAGGGCCTGAACGGCGCGGGAAAATCGACGCTGCTCAAGGCCGTGATGGGCCTGGAAGTGCGCACCCAGGGCAACATCTCCTACCAGGCGCCTTCCGGAATTCAAAACGTCGAGCGCTGGGAAACGCACCGCCGCGCCCGGGCCGGCCTGGGCTACGTGGCCGAGGACCGTCGCCTGTTCACCAGCCTGACGGTGCGCGAAAACCTGCATGTGGCGGCGGGCAAAAATGCAAGCGCCCATGAAGCCCGGGCGCTTGATCTTTTCCCCGCCCTGAAAACCCTGCTCAACCGTCCCGCTGCGCAGATGAGCGGCGGCCAGCAGCAGATGCTGGCCATTGCCCGCACCCTGATGACCGGCCCGAAGGTGCTGCTGCTCGACGAACCCTGCGAAGGCATTGCGCCGGTGCTGGTCGAAGCCATTCGCGATGCGCTGCTGGCCCTGAAGCGCGAAGGCATGGCATTGCTGGTGGTGGAACAAAATCGCCTGCTTGCCTCGCGCGCTGACCGACTGCTGTGGCTGGTTGCGGGTAAAGTCAGGGATTCGTGAAATGGACCCGTTGCGGGTACCGCCAAGCATTTTTCAATCTATCGTTCAAAGGACATTGCCATGACCATTACCACCACCGCCTCGGGACTCCAGTACGAAGACACCGTGCTCGGCACCGGCGCCATTGCCAAGGCCGGCCAGTATGTCAAGGTGCATTACACCGGCTGTCTGTTCAATGACGGCGTGCAGGGCAAAAAATTAGACTCCAGCAAGGACCGCGGCCAGCCTTTCCAGTTTTCACTGGGTGCCGGCGAAGTGATCAAGGGCTGGGACGAGGGAGTGCAGGGCATGTCGGTCGGCGGAACCCGCCGCCTGGTCATTCCATCGGAACTCGGCTACGGCGCACGCGGCGCGGGCGGTGCGATTCCGCCAAACGCCACTCTGCTGTTCGAAGTGGACTTCCTCGGTACCTGATCCGGCCGCCCACACTTGCCATGCGCGCCAGGCCCGGCAGCGGGCCTGTGCCGCGGATTATTTGCCACCGGGTTTCCAGCATTCACCATGATCATCACCAGCCTGCTCGACACCGACCAGTATAAGTTCACCATGATGCAGGTGGTGCTGCACCAGTTTCCCGGCGCCGAGGTGGAATACCAGTTCAAGTGCCGCAACGCCGGGGCACCGGGCATGAACGATCTGGCGCCTTACGTGAACGAGATACGCGAAGAAATACGCGGCCTGTGCAAGCTGCATTTTCAGGACGCCGAACTCCGCTACCTGAAGAGCATGCGTTTCATCAAGAGCGATTTTGTTGATTTCCTGGGCCTGTTCAAGCTCAACGAGAAATATGTTCATGTTGCCGCCTTGCCGTCCGGCGAGCTGGAGGTGTCGATCAAGGGGCCGTGGCTGCACACCATCCTGTTCGAGATACCCGTTCTGGCCATCATCAACGAGGTCTACTTTCGCAACACCCAGAAGCAGCCCGACCTGGGCGAAGGCCGCAGGCGCCTGGACACCAAGATCCTGCAGTTGCAGACCGAAGGCCTGGGCGAGCTCAAGATTGCCGACTACGGCACGCGCCGGCGATTCGGCAAGCTCTGGCATGAAGAAGTCCTGCGCGGACTGGTCACCCGGCTGGGCACGGGCGCTGCGGGCCAGCTGGCGGGCACCAGCAATGTGCTGTTTGCCATGAAGCTGGGCTTGATCCCGCTGGGCACCATGGCGCATGAGTATTTGCAGGCCTGCCAGGCACTGGGGCCGCGCCTGCGCGACAGCCAGGTGTTCGGCTTTGAAATGTGGGCCAAGGAATACCGGGGCGACCTGGGCATTGCGCTGTCCGACGTGTACGGCATGAGCGCCTTTCTGCGCGACTTCGACCTGTACTTCTGCAAACTGTTCGACGGCGCGCGCCACGACAGCGGCGACCCTTTCCAGTGGGGCGAACGCATGCTGACGCACTATGCGCACAACCGTGTCGACCCCAAGACCAAAACGCTGATCTTCAGCGACGGGCTGACCGTGCCGCGCACGATCGAGCTGTACCGCCGGTTCAGGGGCCGCTGCCAGCTGGCTTTCGGCATTGGTACCAACCTGACCAACGATCTGGGCTACGAGCCGCTGCAGATCGTCATCAAGATGGTGCGCTGCAACGGCCAGCCGGTGGCCAAGCTGTCCGACACGCCTTCCAAGAACATGTGCCACGACGAAAAATACCTGGCTTATTTGCGCCAGGTGTTTGAAGTGGCCGCCTGATGCCCCTCGTACCCTCAACAACGACCAGCCGCATGAAAGCTTATCGCTGGCGGGGTACGCTTGCCCTGCTTTTGCTGTGGCCCGGCCTCTCATCTGCCGCCATGCCGGACGCAAACCAGCTGTCAGTGTCGTGGGGCATTCCATTTGCCGGACTGCTGCTGTCGATTGCCTTGCTGCCACTGCTGGCCCCCGCCTGGTGGCACCACCATTTCGGAAAAGTCACTGCTGCCTGGTCGATGGCTTTCCTGCTGCCTTTTGCGGTGCTGTACGGGCCGGCCATGGCCTCGTACAGCCTGATGCATGCGCTGCTGGCTGAATATATTCCGTTCATTTTGCTGCTGACGGCGCTTTATACCGTGGCCGGCGGCATCCACATTCGCGGCAATCTGCACGGCAGCCCGGGCTTGAACACCGCTATTTTGGCGATAGGCGCAGTGCTGGCGAGCTTCATGGGCACCACCGGCGCCTCGATGCTGCTGATCCGCCCCTTGATCCGCGCCAATGACCAGCGGCTGCACCGGGTGCATGTGGTGGTTTTTTTCATCTTCATCGTTTCCAATGCCGGCGGATCGCTGACTCCGCTGGGCGATCCGCCGCTGTTCCTGGGCTTTCTGAACGGGGTGGATTTTTTCTGGACCGTTCGCCACGTCTTTCCGGAAACGCTCTTTCTGGTCGGCAGCCTGCTGGGTATCTTTTATGTGCTGGATGGCTGGTTGTACCGCCGCGATGCATTGCTGCCGCAAGACCCCACGCCCGACACCCGCCAGTTCGGCTTTGACGGCGCGTCCAACTTTTGGCTGCTGGGTGCCATTGCCGGGCTGGTGCTGCTCAGCGGTTTCTGGAAGTCGCCAGTCGCGTTCAACATTGCCGGCACGCCGGTCGGCCTGCCCGGATTCGTGCGCGATGTTGGGCTGGTCGCGGTCACTTTGCTGTCGCTGAAATTTACCAGCGCCAAGGTCTATGCCGACAACCAGTTTTCCTGGGGTCCGATGCAGGAGGTGGCCAAGCTTTTTGCCGGCATTTTCCTGACCATTGTTCCGGTCATTGCCATGCTCAAGGCGGGCGCCAGCGGCCCGTTCGGCGCCGTGGTGTCCAGCGTGACCCGGCCAGATGGCACGCCCGACCCGGCGATGTACTTCTGGGCCACCGGCTTGCTCAGCTCATTTCTGGACAACGCGCCGACCTACCTGGTTTTCTTCAACACCGCCGGTGGAGATCCGAAGGCGCTGATGACCACTTTTGCCTCGACGCTGGCGGCAATTTCAGCCGGCGCCGTGTTCATGGGGGCCAACACCTACATCGGCAATGCGCCCAATTTGATGGTCAGGGCCATCGCCGAGGACCGGGGCGTGAAAATGCCGAGTTTCTTTGGCTACATGCTGTGGTCGGTCGGTGTGCTGATTCCTCTGTTCGCCTTGATGACCCTCATCTGGTTCCGCTGATACAAACCCATATTCCACCATGAGCAAACCTAAAATCCTGATTGCCCGCGCCGTTTTTCCCGAGATCATCGCCAGGCTGGAAGCGCATTTCCACGTCGAGTCCAACCAGCCAGATGCCACCTGGACCAAAGCCGAGTTGATTGCGCATCTGCAAGGCAAGGCCGGCGCCTTCACCACCGGCGGCGACCGCATCGACGCCGAGGTGCTGGCGGCCTGCCCGGACCTGAAAATTTGCGCGAACATGGCCGTGGGCTACAACAACTTTGACATTCCCGCCATGACCGCCGCCGGGGTGCTGGCCACCAACGCGCCTGACGTGCTGACCGAAACCACGGCCGACTTCGGCTTTGCCCTGCTGATGGCGACGGCCCGGCGCATCACGGAAAGCGAGCATTACCTGCGCGCCGGCCAGTGGACAAAATGGAGCTACGACATGTTTGCCGGTGCCGACATCCACGGCGCCACGCTCGGCATTCTGGGCATGGGCCGCATCGGGCAGGGCATTGCCAAACGCGGCGCGCACGGCTTTGGCATGCGGGTGATTTACCACAACCGCTCCCGGCTGGACGCGGCGCTGGAGGCCGAGTGCAAGGCCCGCTATGTGGAAAAGGAAGAGCTTCTCAAAACGGCCGACCACCTGGTGCTGGTGCTGCCTTACTCGGCAGCGTCGCACCACGCCATCGGTGCGGCCGAGCTGGCGCTGATGAAGCCCACCGCGACGCTGGTCAACATTGCGCGCGGCGGCATTGTCGACGACGCTGCCCTGGCCGTGGCCCTGCGCAACCGGACGATAGCGGCGGCGGGCCTGGATGTGTTTGAAGGCGAGCCCCAGGTTTACCCGGACCTGCTGACTGTGCCCAACGTCGTGCTGACGCCGCACATCGCCAGCGCCACGTTACCGACGCGCCTGGCCATGGCCAGCCTGGCTGCCGACAACCTGATTGCATTTTTTACGGGCAACCAGCCATTGACGCCCTTGAACGCTCCGGTGCTGGCTGCCCGGTAAGGTTACAGGCACACCATGGAATTCTGGTTGCCAGTGGCCTTGCTGCTGGCCAATCTGCTGCTGCTGGTCTGGCTGCTGGTGCGCAAGCCGCATCCGGTGCCCGGGGAAAGCCACGCCGAACTTCTCAACGGCTTTGCAGACATCAACGACCGGCTCGAGCGCGAATTGCGCCGCGAGATCAGCGACAGCGCGCGCGGCAGCCGGCAGGAGCTGGCTTCAACCCTGGGCGGCTTTCAGCAAAGCCTGGTGCAGCAAAGCGCCGAAGCCACGCGCACCCAGAATACGCAGATCGATGCGTTTTCGCGCCAGCTCAGCCTGCTGCAGCAAAGCCTGTCCGACACCCTGGCGACCCAGTTGCAATCGGTGAGCGAATCCAATGCCCGGCGCATGGACGAAGTGCGGAACACGCTGGAAAGCCAGTTGGCGCAACTGCAGCTGACCAATTCGGCGAAGCTCGACGAGATGCGCCGCACGGTCGATGAAAAGCTGCAAAACACGCTGGAGGCGCGGCTGGGCCAGAGCTTCAAGCAGGTGGCCGACCGGCTGGAGCAGGTGCACAAGGGCCTGGGCGAAATGCAGACCCTGGCACAGGGCGTGGGCGACCTCAAGCACCTGCTGACCAATGTGAAGACGCGCGGTATTTTCGGCGAGGCGCAACTGGCGGCCCTGCTGGAGCAGGTGTTCACCGTGGACCAGTACGCGGCCCAGGTGGTCACCCGGCGCGGCGGCAAGAATCCGGTCGATTTCGCTATCAAATTGCCGGGCCGCTCCGACTCGGGCGAGCCGCTGTGGCTGCCGATCGATGCGAAATTTCCCAATGAAGACTATGAGCGCCTGCTGGACGCCCAGCAGCGCGCCGACGGTGCAGCCGCCGAACTTGCCGGCAAGGCGCTGGAACTGCGCATTCGGCTGGAGGCAAAATCCATCTGCGAAAAGTACATCGAGCCGCCTTACACCACCGACTTCGCCATTTTGTTTCTGCCCACAGAAGGTTTGTACGCCGAAGTGCTGCGGCGCCCCGGACTGATCGAATCCCTGCAGCGAGAGCATCGCATCACGCTGGCCGGTCCCACCACGCTGCTGGCCATGCTCAATGCCCTGCAAATGGGCTTCAGGACGCTGGCGCTGGAAAAGCGCGCCAGCGAGGTCTGGCAGGTGCTGGGCGCGGTAAAAACCGAATTCGGCAAGTTCGGCGAGGTGCTGGCCAAGGCCAGGTCGCAGACCGAGACCGTGCTCACCACGCTGAGCAGCGCCGAGCAGCGCAGCCGGGTCATGGGCAAGGCCTTGCGCGCTGTAGAGGCCCTGCCCGAAGCCGATGCCGTGCGCCTGCTTCCGCTCGAAAAGGAATTCGATTAACTCCCCGGTTGAAGATCAGCAGCGGCTGCCCCGGGACGGCCGGCATTTCAGAGTTCGTAGAATTTTTTGATGGCGTCCCAGGCGGCTTGCGGCTCATCCACATACTGGATAAGGTTCAGGTCTTCGGGTGAAATGGCGCCTTCTTCAAGCATCACCTCGAAATTGAACAGACGCTTCCAGTACTCGGTGCCAAACAAAATGATGGGCACCGGCTTGGCCTTTTTGGTCTGGACCAGGGTGATGACCTCGAACAATTCATCCAGCGTGCCAAAGCCGCCCGGAAAGGCCACCAACGCCTTGGCGCGCATCATGAAATGCATCTTGCGCAGGGCAAAGTAATGGAACTTGAAGTTGAGCGAAGGCGACACATAGGGGTTGGAGCCCTGCTCGTGCGGCAGCACGATATTGAGCCCGACAGTCAGGGCGCCCATTTCCTGGGCGCCCCGGTTGGCTGCTTCCATGATGCCCGGGCCGCCGCCTGTGCAGATGAACAACTGCTCGGCCGAAGGGCGCGGATTGCTGTACTGCGCGACGATGCGGGCGAACAGCCGGGCCTGGTCGTAATACCGGGCATTGCGCACATGGCGCCGGGCCAGGGCGAGTGCGGCCTCGTCGTCGCCTTTTTCCGCCAAGCTGAGCGCGGCTTCGGCCTGTTCAGGGGCTGGAAAGCGGGCGCTGCCAAACACGACGATGGTGTTTTCAATGCCTTGCGCCTGCTGGTCGATTTCAGGCTTGAGCATTTCAAGCTGGATGCGCAGCCCGCGGGTTTCGCGCCGCAACAAAAATTCCGGGTCGGCAAAGGCGAGCCGGTTGGCATCGGGCCGCAGCGGCGCACTGTCGGTGGAAAATGAATGCAGTTCAGCCCAGGCATTGGCCAGGCGGTCTTCTGATAAGTCTTGTGTTTGTTCCATAGGTCTTTGTTCAAAATGCAGCTAAGCTGTTTTTTCAGGCCCGGCTGATGCAGTCGGCGGAGATAGAAAGCGCAGGGTTGACCTGAACATCATAAGGAGGGATTTGTCCGGTTTTTCCGGCGCCCACAAAAAAGGCCCCGAAAGGGGCCTGCTTGCAAGACGTTCGACGCTGGTTCAAACGCGCTTGCGGTACTCGCCGGTGCGGGTGTCGATTTCAACCATGTCGCCCTGGGCCACAAAAATAGGCACGCCGATTTCAAAGCCGGTTGCAATCTTGGCGGGCTTAAGCACCTTGCCGGAGGTGTCGCCCTTGACGGCAGGCTCGGTCCAGGTGATTTCGCGCTGCACGCTGGTCGGCACTTCGACCGAAATGGCCTTGCCGTCGTAAAACACGACTTCCAGGTCCATGCCGTCTTGCAGGTAGTTCAGCGAGTCGCCCATGTTTTCGGCCTCGACTTCGTACTGGTTGTATTCGGCATCCATGCAGATGTACATCGGGTCGGCGAAGTAGGAATAGGTGCATTCCTTCTTGTCCAGAAACACCTGGTCAAGCTTGTCGTCGGCCTTGAAAACCTGCTCGGTGTTGAAACTGGCGATCAGGCTTTTGAGCTTCATGCGCACCGTGGCGGAGTTGCGCCCGCCGCGGCTGTATTCGGTCTTGAGCACGACCATCGGGTCTTTGCCGTGCATGATGACGTTACCGACGCGGATTTCTTGAGCGATTTTCATGGCAGTTCTACTGAAGTGGGCCGCTAAACGGATGCAAGGTGTTGCAGGTTCTGCGGCGGGTTACGTGAAAAATGAGGTGACCGGTATGCATTTAGCCCCGAGGGCAAATTCGCAAAGCCCACGATTTTAACGGTTTTTTGCCACAAACCCGACCAGGCGGCTGCACAGGTCGTCGTGCGCCATGAGGCGGGAGCGGGCGGCGGCGGCGCAGGTTTGCCAGGCGGCCAGGTCGGCCAGCGTCATTTTTACGGGTTCCTGGTCAAGGTTCACCGAATTCCAGTTCCGGTGAACCTGCTGCAAAGAAGCCGGTGCCTCCAGCATGTCCAGAAACGCATCTAGCTTGGGCACGTGCGCGCCATCGTCCTGCGGGTAAAGCTGCCAGACAAAAGGCTTGCCAGACCAGAGCGCACGCACCAATGAGTCTTCACCGCGCACAAAATTCAGGTCGCAAGCCCACAGCAGGTGGTCAAAATCACACTGGCTCAAGCAAGGCAGGTATGAAATCGAAAGCAGGCCGTGTGAATTTGCAGTGCGCTGCAGGCTGGCTGCGGCGTTGACAAAGTTTTTAACCGCTTTTTCGGCGCGTCCTGCCGTCACCAGCAGCCGCACGGGCGCGCCGTCCAGCCCATGCCGCGAAAGTTGCGCAAGCAGGCCGCCCAGCGCGGACGGTTCATAGCAAAACAGCGACATGCGCTTTTCGCCCGACAGCACAATGCCCTGCGCAGCCAGCCAGGCGTTGCCGTCGAAGCGGGCCTGCCTTTCCAGCAGGCCCGGCTCCCGCAGCAGCCCACCGGTCTGGTGGGTGAAGCCGGGGTAGAAAAACCATTTGGTCCAGCCTGCCGCCGGACCCTGCCGAACCTGCGAGGGCAGGGCGTGGCAGCGCTCGACGTAAGGCTCTGCAGACAGGTATTCAAGGTTGATCCAGACGGGTTTGACGCCGCTTGCGCCTGCCCGGTCTGCGCAGCAAGCTATGAATTCCGGGGCAATTTCACAGCCGAAGGACTCGATCAGCACCTCGCATGGGTGCAACGCCAGGTTGGCCCCCTGCAGGTCCAGTGGCTCGGTCCAGCCAAGCACCTGGACATTGTTGCAACCGCCGGGCGCCATCCAGGTCAAGGCAGAAGCGTCATCCACCCACAGGCGAACCCGGTGCCCCCGGAAAGCAAGCCCGGCGGCCAGGCGCCAGCAAACCCCGATGTCCCCGAAGTTGTCAATGACTTTGCAAAAAATGTCCCATTGCCGGCTGCGATTCATGAAAGGATTGTCCACAATACGGCCATCCGTTTCATCGACACCATGACCACCAACCACGAATTTGACCCCCAACTGCTCAGCGAAGTGGCCGCGTTGCCCGCCATGCCGGGCGTCTACCGCTATTTTGACGGGCAGGGCGGTGTGCTTTACGTCGGCAAGGCGCGCAACCTGAAAAAGCGGGTGGCCAGCTATTTTCAGAAAAACCATGGCGGCACCCGCATCGGCCACATGATCACCAAGATCGTGCGCATGGAAACCACGGTGGTGCGCTCCGAAGCCGAAGCGCTGCTGCTGGAAAACAACCTGATCAAGACGCTCAACCCGAAGTACAACATCCTGTTTCGGGACGACAAGAGCTACCCCTACCTCAAGCTGACGGGCGCGCAGGCCGGAGCGCAAGGCGCCGCGCCCCTGGCCAATGCGTATCCGCGCATTGCCTACTACCGCGGTGCAGTGGAAAAAAAACACCGCTATTTCGGGCCGTATCCAAGTGCCTGGGCGGTGAAGGACACGATCTTGCTGCTGCAAAAGGTGTTCAGGCTGCGCACCTGCGAGGACACGGTGTTCAACAACCGCACTCGCCCCTGCCTGCTTTACCAGATCAAGCGCTGCTCGGCCCCTTGCGTCGGCCATGTGACGCCGGAGCAGTACGCGCTCGATACGGCCAATGCCGAACGATTCCTTCAGGGCCAGACCCAGGAAATTTTGGGAGAACTGGAGCGCAAGATGTTGCTGCACGCGGACCGGCTGGAGTTTGAGCAGGCCGCCGAGTTGCGCAACCAGATGTCGGCGCTGGCCAAGATACTGCACCAGCAGTCGATGGAAATCGGCGGCGACAAGGATGTCGATATCCTGGCGGTGAAAGTGCAGGGCGGCAAAGCCTGCGTCAACCTGGCCATGGTGCGCGGCGGCCGGCACCTGGGCGACAGGCCATATTTTCCAACCCATGTCGAGCATGCCGCCGATGTGGCGGCGCTGGACGCCGAACCCGATGCTTCTTCAGCCGGCCAGCCGAAAGAAAAATCCCTGGAGGCGCTGGTGCTGGAAGCCTTCATCGCCCAGCATTACATCGACGTGCCGCTGCCGCCCACGCTGGTGGTCAGCGAAGCGGTGGACAAGGACCTGATGGCCGCACTGGCCGAGCAGACCGGCATTCGTGTTGCAGCGGTTCACCAGCCCCGGGAGCAGCGCCGCGTCTGGCTGGAAATGGCGCAGAAAAATGCCGGCCTTCAACTGGCGCGGCTGCTGGCCGAGCAAGGCTCTCAACAGGCGCGCACCCGGGCCCTGGCTGAAGCGCTGGAATTGCCCATGGACAACCTGGATGCCCTGCGCATCGAATGCTTTGATATTTCGCACACGGCGGGCGAATCAACGCAGGCTTCGTGCGTGGTGTTCAAGGAGCACAAGATGCAGAACAGCGAATACCGCCGCTACAACATCGAAGGCATCACGCCGGGCGACGACTATGCCGCCATGCGCCAGGTGCTTCAGCGGCGCTACAGCAAGCTGGCCGAGGCAGCGCGCAACGGCGAAGCCACGCTGCCCGACCTGGTGCTGGTCGATGGCGGCAAAGGCCAGGTGTCGATGGCGCGGGAGGTGTTCGTCGAACTGGGGCTGGACCTGGGGTTGATTGCCGGCGTG
The DNA here is from genome assembly GCA_028292045.1 of Polaromonas sp. Taxonomy (GTDB): domain Bacteria; phylum Pseudomonadota; class Gammaproteobacteria; order Burkholderiales; family Burkholderiaceae_C; genus Polaromonas. The sequence continues at coordinate 16,298 of JAQGMZ010000230.1, forward strand.
GAAAAGGGCGAAGGCCGCAAGGTGGGGCTCGAGGAACTGGTGTTCGCCGACGGCCGTGAAAAGGTGTACCTGGGCCACGACTCGGCGGCGCTGATGCTGATTGCCCAGATACGCGACGAGGCGCACCGCTTTGCCATCACGGGCATGCGGGCCCGGCGCGCCAAGGTCCGGGTCGGCGGCAGCCGGCTCGAGGACATTGCCGGAATCGGCCCGAAGCGGCGCGCCAGCCTGCTGCAGCGCTTTGGCGGCGTGCGCGGCATCGTGTCGGCCAGCATCGAGGACATCGCCATGGTCGATGGCATTTCGACCGAACTCGCCGAGGAAATTTACCGGGCGCTGCATTGAAACCGGGCCGCCTTGCCGCCTGCGGCGTGCGCCCTGGCCGGACCCTTTGCGCAGCGGGTCGACCGCTCATGCCAAAATCGGTGCCATGTTCCTGACGATACCCACGCTAATGACCTGGACGCGCATCATTGCGATTCCGCTGATCGTGGGGGTTTTTTACTTGAATATCCCTGCGGTTGAACGCAACCTGATCGCGACGGTCATGTTCGTGCTGTTTGCGGCCACAGACTGGCTGGACGGCTACCTGGCCCGAAAACTGAACCAGGCTTCGTCCTTCGGCGCTTTTCTTGATCCGGTGGCCGACAAGTTCCTGGTCTGCGCTTCCTTGCTGGTGCTGGTGCACCTGCAGCGAGCCGACGTTTTCGTGGCTTTGATCATCATTGGCCGCGAAATAGCCATTTCAGCCCTGCGCGAATGGATGGCCCAGATTGGCGCATCGCGCAGTGTGGCGGTTCACATGCTCGGCAAGGTCAAGACCACGGTTCAGATGATCGCTATTCCGTTTTTGCTGTACGACGGGCGGCTGTTCGGCCTCATCAACACCCCGGTCTGGGGAACCTGGCTCATCTGGCTGTCCGCCATCTTGACCGTCTGGTCGATGGTGTACTACCTGCAAAAAGCGATTCCTGAAATCCGCGCGCGGTCCAAATAATTCCTTGCTGAATCAGGCCTGCCTTGAGTTCTTCGTCTTCTCCAAGCGCGCTGGTGCGCGCCATGCCGGCTGTCTTTGTGCTGATCTGGAGCACTGGCTTCATTGTGGCCAAGTTCGGTCTGCCTTATGCCCCGCCGCTGACTTTTCTGGTGCTGCGCTACGCCTTCTCCATTGCCTGCTTTCTGGTCTGGATTCAGGTCAGCCGCGCCCGTTGGCCTGACAGCCGCAATCAGTGGCTGCACCTTGCCCTGACCGGCGTGCTGATGCATGCCGGCTACCTGGGGGGTGTCTGGGTAGCCGTGAAAAGCGGCATGGGTTCGGGCCTGGCGGCGCTGGTCGTCGGCCTGCAGCCTGTGCTGACGGCCCTGTGGCTGTCGTGGACAGCATCGTCGGGCGCTTCTTCCAATTCAGGATCAGGCGCCAAGCAGGCACAGGTCACCCCGCGCCAATGGGCAGGCCTGGCGCTTGGGCTGGGCGGCTTGTTGCTGGTGGTCGCCCGCAAATTCGGTTCTGGCAGCGAAGTCACCCTGCTCACGCTCGGTTGCACGGTGTTTGCGCTGTTTTGCATCACAGTCGGTACGCTGTACCAGAAAAACTTTGTCGGGCCGACCGACGTGCGCACCGCCAATGCCGTGCAACTGGGCGCCGCCTTGCTCGTGACCCTGCCGTTGAGCTGGCTGGAAACCGAGCCGATTGTCTGGAACGCCGAATTCATCGGTGCCATGGCCTGGTCGGTGCTGGCGCTGACGCTCGGAGGCAGTTCCCTGCTGTACCTGCTGATCCAGCGGGGCGCGGCCACCGCGGTCACCAGCCTGCTGTACCTGGTGCCGCCTACCACCGCAGTCATGGCCTGGCTGCTGTTCGGAGAAGCCATCACCCAGGCAACCGTGGTGGGCACGGTGCTGACGGCGGTGGGCGTCAGCCTGGTGGTTCGGCCCGCAAAGCCGCAGGCAGCCTAGTTTCCCAGGGCGCATCCTGGAACTGCGCCACTAGAAAATCGATCAGCAGTCGGATGCGCCGGGGCGAATCCTGGCGCAAGGGAGCCAGCCATTGGATGTCGGCTTCGCGCATGGCATGACCTTCAAGCACCCGGACCAGTCGACCCGACGCCAAAAGGTGCGCGACGTCCCACAGGCTGCGCAGCATGATGCCGCGCCCTGCCAGACACCAGTCACGCACCAGTTCGCCCGAATTGCTCGACAGTGGGCCCTGCACCTTGATGTGCTCCGGTGTGTTGCTGCTGCCTTTGTAAAGCGTCCATGTGTCGAATCGCTGGTGATGCGCATTGGCGTTTTCTCGCACAACCAGGCAGGCGTGCTGCTGCAAGGCATCCGGCGTTGCCGGCATGCCATGTTGACGGAGATAGCCAGGCGTGGCCACCAGCACGCGCTGGTTGCGTGCCAGGCGGCGCGACACCGACTCGCCCTGCCGGCCGTGGACTTGCCACAGCCAGACGGCACCGTCCAGCCCCTCTGCCGCCATATCCGGCAATTGTTCGGTAAGTTGCAACTGGATGCTGACACGCGGGTAGCGTTCCTGAAAGGTGGCCAATGCCGGTCCGAGCCACAGGCGTCCAAAACCGAAAGTCGCGGCCAGCCGTATCACCCCGGTGGGCTCCGATTTGCGCTCCAGCAGTTCGGCTTCGAGCGCGAGAAAGCCCTGCAGCAAGGGGGCAGCCCGCTCGCACACCGTTTCGCCCTCGGCCGTCGGCGTCACGCGCCGGGTGGTGCGCTGAAACAGGCGATGACCCAGCCGCAGCTCAAGCGCAGCCAGCCGTTTGGTGACCACCGGTGCCGCCACATCCAGGCTGCGTGCCGCTGCCGCCAGGCTGCCATGCTCGCGCACCGCCACCACAAGCTCCAGGTCGTTGCGATCCATTGTTGCTTTCAAGGAAATAATCAATTTCCAGATTATTGCTTGAATCAATTCTTTCGATCAGACAGAATCAACTCCAGGCGTGCAAAAAATGCGCAGCCCGAACATCAAGGCTGATTTATGTTTGAAGGTTTTGTTTCCACCAAGGTCGTTGGCGCCGCAGGCAGTCTGCACACCTTGAAGGGTGGACGCGGCGCACCGATTTTGCTGCTGCACGGCCATCCCCAAACGCATGCCATGTGGCACCGGGTGGCCCGGGAACTAAGCAGCGTGTTTACCGTGGTCATGATGGACCTGCGCGGCTATGGCGATTCAGACCGCGTTGCGAGCGACGCAGAGCACCAGCCGTATTCCAAGCGTGCCATGGCGCTTGATGCTCTGGCTGTCATGCAGCACCATGGGTTTTCGGAGTTTCAGGTGCTGGCCCATGACCGTGGCGCCCGGGTGGCGCATCGGCTGGCAGCCGATCACCCTGGAGCGGTTCAGCAGCTGATGCTGCTGGACATTGCGCCTACGCTGGCCATGTATGCAAACACTTCAGACCGATTTGCGCGGGCTTACTGGCATTGGTTTTTCCTGATTCAGCCACCGCCTTTGCCTGAAGCTTTGATCGATTCGGACCCGGTGCGCTATGTGCGCAGCGTGATGGGCAAGCGGCACGCGGGCCTGGCGGCGTTTGCGCCTGCAGCGCTGGCCGAATACGAGCGCTGTGCGCAGATTCCCGGGACCAGCCTGAGCATTTGCGAGGACTATCGCGCTTCGGCCACGATTGACCTGGTCCATGACCAGGCCGACGTGACGGCAGGCTTGCAACTGGCCCAGCCGCTGCGCGTGCTGTGGGGTGAGCATGGCACGGTGGGTTCCTGCTTTGACGTTTTGCGTCTTTGGCGAGAACGTGCCCTGAATGTATCGGGTGCCAGCCTGCCTTGCGGCCACTACATGGCGGAAGAAGCGCCGGCATTGTTGTTGTCAGAAGCCTTTCAATTTTTCAAACCCTAGGAAACAGTCATGAACAAAAGTACCGGTAAAAAAAGAATCGCCGTCATTGCGGGCGATGGCATTGGCAAGGAAGTCATGCCCGAGGGCATCCGCGTGCTGGAAGCCGCTGCTGTCAAATACGGCATTGACCTGCAGTTCGACCATTTCGATTTTTCCAGCTGGGACTATTTCGAGAAGCACGGCAAGATGCTGCCCGACAACTGGAAAGACCAGATTGGCGGCCATGACGCCATCTACTTCGGCGCGGTAGGCTGGCCCGACACGAGTGCCGACCATGTGTCCCTGTGGGGCTCGCTGCTGCTGTTTCGCCGCGAATTCGACCAGTACATCAACCTGCGGCCCGCGCGACTGATGCCCGGCATCATTGCGCCGGTGGTCCGGCGGGACGGCAGCCCTCGCCAGCCGGGCGAGATCGATTTCTACATCGTCCGTGAAAACACCGAGGGGGAATACTCCAGCATTGGCGGCAGGGCGTTTCCAGGCACCGACCGGGAGTTTGTGCTGCAGGAGTCAGTGTTCACGCGTATCGGTGTGGACAGGGTGCTGAAATTTGCGTTCGAGCTGGCGCAGTCACGGCCTAAAAAGCACCTGACCAGCGCGACCAAATCCAACGGCATCTCGATTTCCATGCCTTACTGGGACGAGCGCGTTATCGAAATGGCCAAAAACTACCCAGCCATCCAGCTCGACAAGTTTCATATCGACATCCTCACCGCCCATTTTGTGCAGCGGCCCGATTTTTTCGATGTGGTGGTCGCCAGCAATTTGTTTGGCGACATCCTGAGTGATCTGGGCCCTGCCTGCACTGGCACGATTGGCATTGCGCCCAGTGCCAATCTCAACCCCGAGCGCAAATTTCCTTCGCTGTTCGAGCCTGTGCATGGTTCTGCCCCAGATATAGCCGGACGCGATCTGGCCAACCCTATCGGCCAGATTTGGTGCGGCGCCATGATGCTCGAGTTTCTGGGCCACAAGGAAGCGCATGATGGCATACTCGCCGCCATCGAACACGTGCTGAAACCCTCAAGCGGAGCGCCGCGCACGCCTGACCTAGGCGGCAGTGCCAGCACAGCCGACGTCGGAAAATCAATTGCTCACGCCCTGGGGGAACTGTAAAACCTTCTGCTGTCAAGCAGGTAAATTTACAGGCGATGCGGGGCGTCAAGGCGGGAGATCGGCAAAAGAAAGCTAGAATTCCGCTCCACAGCTTTAAATACTTGCGCATGCCAAGAGCCGGAAAGTTCATGACTCAAACCGACCTGAACTGTCCATTGCCTTCATGCCAACACCGCATCGCCGTGTTGCAGAATAATAGTATCAAGCCCAACAGAAAATCAACCGACCCAATATTGAGGTGCTTTTTGTGAACAAGACTGAATTGATTGAGCACATTGCCCAAAATGCCGACATTTCCAAAGCGGCGGCAACCCGGGCTTTAGAGTCCACCATCAATGCGGTCAAGGCGACGCTGAAAAAAGGCGGCTCCGTGTCTTTGGTGGGTTTTGGTACTTTTGCTGTGGGCAAACGCGCGGCCAGAACGGGTCGGAATCCCCGTACCGGAGAAGCGATTAAAATCAAGGCCGCCAAGGTTCCCAAGTTTCGTCCAGGCAAAGCGCTGAAAGATGCGCTGAATTGATGTAATGGTTTCAACAGTGGGGTGCTTAGCTCAGTTGGTAGAGCAGCGCCTTTACACGGCGTAGGTCGGCGGTTCGAGTCCGTCAGCACCCACCACCCACT
>JAQGMZ010000015.1 GCA_028292045.1 Polaromonas sp.
CGGTTCAAGCGATGCTTGCGTTCTTCACGGTGACGGCGGTCACGAAATTCTGTAGCGATGGTGCGAATCCTTCAATATTTGCTATAAAAGCTATAGCTACTCATACCCATTCAGCAAAGACGTTAGCCTTTGCTCATTCATATAAATGAAAAATCAGGCTTTTTGTGCAATGTCCAAGGCTATTTGCGCTGCAAATGCTTGTACGGCCATCACGCCAAGGTCTTTGTTACCCCGGGCACGCACTGACACGGCGCCAGCAGCCATTTCCTTGTCGCCTACGACAAGGATGTATGGCAGCTTCTTCAACGAGTGCTCTCGTATTTTATACGTAATTTTCTCATTGCGCAGGTCAAGATTCACCCTAAGCCCTTGACTTTGCAGCGTTTTTGCAACTAAACGCGCATATTCGGCCTGCGAATCCGTAATTGTGAGTACCGAAACTTGCTCTGGCGCAAGCCAGGTTGGCAATGCGCCAGCGTGTTCTTCGATCAGGATGCCTATGAATCGTTCAAGGCTTCCCACAATGGCACGGTGGAGCATCACGGGCCGATGGCGCGCACCATCTTCCCCGACGTATTCGGCATCCAGACGCTCAGGCATCGAAAAATCAACCTGGATCGTGCCGCATTGCCATTGCCGGCCAATCGCGTCTTTCAGCGTGTATTCAATTTTGGGCCCATAAAAAGCGCCTTCGCCCGGGGATACCTCGAACTCGCAACCTGAAGCGCGCAGGCTTTCAATCAACGCGTGTTCAGCCTTGTCCCAGCTTTCGTCAGAGCCAATCCGGGCTTCAGGCCGCGTGGCCACCTTGTAGATAATGTTTTTGAAGCCAAAGTCGGCATAGACCTTTTGCAGCAGCGTCGTGTAGTCAACGCACTCTTTCAAAATCTGCTCTTCGGTGCAAAAAATGTGTCCGTCGTCCTGGGTAAAACCCCGCACGCGCATGATGCCGTGCAAGCCGCCAGTCGGCTCGTTGCGGTGACACTGGCCGAATTCGCCATAGCGCAGCGGCAGGTCACGGTAGCTCTTGATGCCTTGCTTGAATATCAGGATGTGACCGGGGCAGTTCATGGGCTTCAGGGCGAAATCGCGCTTTTCGCTCTCGGTCGTGAACATGTTGTCTCGGTATTTGTCCCAATGGCCGGTTTTTTCCCACAAGGTTTTTTCAAGCAGTTGCGGGCCTTTGACTTCCTGGTAGCCGTTGTCCTGGTAAACCTTGCGCATGTACTGCTCAACCCCCTGCCATACTGTCCAGCCCTTGGGGTGCCAGAACACCAACCCTGGGGCGTGGTCATCGATATGAAACAGGTCGAGTTCCCTGCCCAGCTTGCGGTGGTCGCGCTTGTCAGCTTCTTCCAACATGGTCAGGTACTGCTGCAACTCGTCCTTGGTGGCCCAGGCCGTGCCGTAAATGCGTTGCAGCATCTCATTGCGGTGGTCACCGCGCCAGTACGCGCCCGCCACCTTCATGAGCTTGAAAAATTTCAGTTTTCCAGTGCTGGGCACGTGCGGGCCACGGCACAAGTCTTCAAAACTTCCTTTGCGGTAGAGAGACACGTCTTCATTGGCTGGAATGCCGGCAATGATTTCTGCCTTGTAATGTTCCCCGATGCCTTTGAAGTACGCCACCGCTTCATCGCGCGGCAACACGCGGCGGGTCACCGGCTCATCCTTGGCGACCAGCTCGGTCATGCGCTTTTCAATGGCCAGCAGGTCTTCCGGCGTGAATGGCCGCTTGTAGGAGAAGTCGTAGAAAAAGCCATTTTCAATCACCGGCCCGATAGTGACCTGCGCTTCCGGGAACAATTCCTTGACCGCATAAGCCAGCAAATGGGCTGCGGAATGGCGAATCAGTTCCAGGCCGTCCGCGTCCTTGGCTGTCACGATGGACACTGCACTGTCCTGGCTGATGAGGTAACTGGTGTCGACCAGCTTTCCATCGACCTTGCCGCCAAGCGCCGCTTTCGCCAGGCCGGCGCCAATGGACGCAGCAACGTCGCCCACTGTGACGGCCTGCGGGTATTCACGTTTGGAATTGTCGGGAAGGGTGATGTGGATCATGGGGTCGGGCACAAAAATAAAAAAGCGCGGACGAGCCGCGCTTGAAAAACCAAGCTGGGGTAACGTAATTTTACGCTGCGCCAGCCTGGGCTTCAGATCAGTGGAATTGCTCTTCCTCAGTCGAACCGGTCAGCGCCGTGACGCTGGACTTGCCGCCCTGGATGACTGTGGTGACTTCGTCAAAGTAGCCCGTGCCGACTTCCTGCTGGTGCGACACAAAGGTGTAGCCACGGCCGCGGGCAGCAAATTCTGGCTCCTGCACTTTCTCGATGTAGGCGGTCATGCCGCGTGCAACATAGTCCTGCGCCAAGTCGAACATGTTGTACCACATGGAGTGAATGCCGGCCAGCGTGATGAACTGGTACTTGTAGCCCATGGCGCCCAGCTCTTTCTGGAACTTGGCAATCGTGGCGTCGTCCAGGTTTTTCTTCCAGTTGAACGATGGCGAGCAGTTGTAGGCCAGCATTTTGCCGGGATGGACCGCATGCACGGCGTCGGCAAATTTCTTGGCGAACTCCAGGTCGGGCGTACCGGTTTCGCACCACACCAGGTCAGCGTAATGGGCATACGCCACAGCGCGTGAAATTGCCTGGTCCATGCCCTTGCGGGTTTTGTAGAAGCCTTCAGCCGTGCGTTCGCCGGTAATGAACGGCTTGTCGTTTTCGTCGTAATCGCTGGTCAGCAAGTCGGCGGCTTCCGCATCGGTGCGGGCAATCACGAGCGTAGGGACGCCGCAGACGTCAGCAGCCATGCGGGCGGCTATCAGCTTTTGGCAGGCTTCGGCGGTAGGCACGAGCACTTTGCCGCCCATGTGGCCGCATTTCTTGACGGATGCCAGCTGGTCTTCGAAGTGAACGCCAGCGGCGCCGGAATTGATCATGGCCTTCATCAACTCGAACGCATTGAGCACGCCGCCAAAACCCGCTTCGGCATCGGCCACGATGGGCGCAAAGTTGTCGATGTAAGCCGGGTCGCCGGCATCGATGCCTTTGGAATGCTGGATTTCATCGGCGCGGCGGAAGGTGTTGTTGATGCGTTCGACAACCTTAGGCACCGAATCCACCGGGTACAAGGACTGGTCGGGGTACATGGCGGCATAGCCGTTGTTGTCGGCGGCGACTTGCCAGCCCGACAGGTAGATGGCCTTGACGCCGGCTTTCACCTGCTGCATGGCCTGGCCGCCGGTCAGGGCGCCGAGGCAGTTGACGTAAGGCTCATTGTTCACCAGGCCCCAGAGCTTTTCAGCGCCGCGGCGGGCCAGTGTGTGCTCGATCGGGAAAGAGCCGCGCAAGCGAACCACGTCGGCCGCGCTATAGCCGCGCTTGATGCCTTTCCAGCGGGGATTGGTGGCCCAGTCTTTTTCAAGGGCGGCAATTTGCTGTTCGCGGCTGAGCTGCTCGGTAAGGCTTTGTGGCATGGTGAACTCCGTAGGTTGGTGAAAAAGAAAGTGAACATATTCTAAGTCTTCTACAAGACTTAAGGCATCTCTTATGTCTTATATAAGAGTAAAAAACTTCATGAAAATCAAACAGTTAAGTGGATTTCTCACATTGTGGAAATATTTTTTGCATTGCGCCTGAATTTGAAATGGGTTCCAGCTGCAATATTTCATAAAGTGGTAAAAATATTTGAGCTATGAAAAATCTAAGCCGCAACAGCCCAGGCTTTCACTCTGCCCTTTCAGCGAGGACCCGGCCGATCGATTCACTCATCCATTGCCAGGCAACATGATTTCGGCGCGGGTGGCAGCGGCGACTTCGCGCTCACGCTGCCGAGTCTGCCGCGCGACCCAGATACTGTAGCCAACGATGAATACCGTCATTGAGGTGATCAGCAAGGAGGCGGCGGCATAAATGGTCGGATTGATGCCGCGCCGCGCATAGCCAAAAATCACCTGGGGCAAGGTGTTGACGCCCGGACCGGATAAGAATTCGGAAATCACCACGTCATCGAACGACAAAGTAAACGACAGCAAAAAGGCCGCCAGGATGGCCTGGAAAATGTTGGGCAGCGTGATCAGGAAAAATACCTGATGCGGCCGGGCGCCCAGGTCCATGGCGGCTTCTTCAATCGACCGGTCCACCTCCAGCAGGCGAGACTGGACCACCACCATGGCGTAGGCCATGCCCAGCAGGGTGTGGCCAAAAATGATGGTCAGCATGCCGCGCTGGGGCCAGCCCAGGTAATTTTGCGCACCCACCATGAGCAATAGCAAAGACAGCCCGACAACCACTTCGGGCATCACCAGCGGTGCATTGACCATGCCTGAAAAAAGGGTGCGTCCCGCAAACCGCCGGTAGCGCACCAGCACGAAGGCGGAAAAGGTGCCCAGCAGGGCTGACAGCAATCCGGAAACGACGGCAACCTTCAATGACAGCCAGAAGCCTTCGACAATCCGGGTGTCCCGGGTCAATGCTTCATACCAGCGCAATGAAAAACCCGTGAATTCCGCATCCTGGCGGGTGCTGTTGAAGGAAAAAACCACCATGAATATCAGGGGCAGGTACAAAAACAGGTAGACCAGCACCAGCCACAGCTTGCCAAAATGCTTTTCCAGATAGTTTTTCATGGCGGGTTTTATTTTTTGCCATCGGCTGCATGGCCGGTGTAGCGGTAGTAAACCGCCAGCGGAACCACAATCAGCGCAATCATCACCACCGCCAGCGCCGTGGCGCGGGGCCAGTTGTTGCTGGTGAACATCTCGTCCCACACCACCCGGCCAATCATGATGTTTTCGGGGCCGCCCAGCAGCGAAGGAATCACGAACTCACCGACTGCCGGAATGAACACCAGCAAGAAGCCGGCAACAATGCCAGCCCGCGACAAGGGAACGGTGACCAGCCAGAATGCCCTGAACGGCGAGGCGCCCAGGTCATGGGCCGCCTCCAGCAACCGAAAATCCATCTTCACGAGATTGGCATACAGCGGCAGCACCATGAAGGGCAGGTAGACATAAGTCATGCCCACCAGCATTGACACGTCGGTATAAAGCATCTGGACGGGCTCAGCCGTGATGCCAAAAAACATCAAGGCCTGGTTCAGCACGCCCTGGTCGGCCAGAATGCCTTTCCAGGCATAGACGCGCAGCAAAAACGATGTCCAGAAAGGCAGCATCACCATCATCAGCAGCGCAGGCCGCACGCCGGGCCGTGCCCGGGCAATGAAATAGGCAAACGGGTAGCCGACAGCCAGGCAAAGCAAGGCGGTGCACAGCGCATACCAGAGCGAGCGCAGGTAGGCCTCGATGTACAGCGTCTGGAACAGCGAGCCGCCGTCGCTGCTGCGAAATATCGACCCGTAGTTTTCATACTTGAGCTTGAGGAGGCCGGTTTGCGAGTCCCAGATCGGCTTGAACGGATGGATGTCGTTGCCCATGTCCACAAAGCTGATGTACAGCAGGATTAAAAAGGGCACCAGGAAGAAAAGCAGCAGCCATGCATAAGGCACGGCGATCACAAAGCGCCTGCCGGGCACGGGAAAGGTTGAATCTGCCATGGGAAAGTCCTTGAATGTCGCCGGGGTGCGGCGTCAGTCGCGCAGGACGATGCCGGCGCGGTCGTTCCACCAGAAATACACCGGGTCTTCCCAGGTGATGTCGCTCAGGTCCTGGCGCGAGGTATTGGCTTCGGTGATCCGGACCCGGGAACCATCGCTGGCCACCACGATGTAGGTGTTGTAGGAGCCAAAGTAGGCAATTTCCCTGACCGTGCCCGTGAAGACATTGCGGTCCGCTGCAGGCCGCTGCTTGCTGATCTCGATTTTCTCGGGCCGGACTGCAATGGCCAGCGGCATGTTCAGGGTGCCGCTGACCCCGTGCCCGACCTGGATTTCACCAATGCCGGTGACAGCGGCGCAGCGGTCGATCTCGTCCACGCTGAGCCGCCCTTCGAACATGTTGACGTTGCCGATGAAGTCCGCAACGAAGCGGTTGGCGGGGTGCTCATAAACCTCTTCAGGCGTGCCGACCTGCAGCACCCGGCCCTTGCTCATCACCGCAATGCGTCCGGCCATGGTCATGGCCTCTTCCTGGTCATGGGTCACCATGACGCAGGTCACTCCGACTTTTTCAATGATGTTGACCAGTTCGAACTGGGTCTGTTCGCGCAGTTTCTTGTCCAGCGCCCCGAGCGGCTCATCCAGCAGCAGCAATTTTGGCCGCTTGGCCAGGCTGCGCGCCAGCGCCACCCGCTGCTGCTGGCCGCCTGAGAGCTGGTGCGGCTTGCGCCTGGCGTAGGGCGTGAGCTGCACCAGGTCGAGCATTTCGCCCACACGCTGATGAATCTCGGCTTTAGGAAGGCTTTCGCGCTTTAGGCCAAAGGCAACGTTTTCCCAGATGTCCAGGTGCGGAAACAGAGCGTAGGACTGGAACATCATGTTGATGGGCCGGGCGTAAGGCGGCAACCCGGCAACGTCTTCGCCGCCCAGGAGGATGCGCCCTGAGGTGGGTTTTTCAAATCCGGCCAGCATGCGCAGCAAGGTGGACTTGCCGCAGCCCGAGCTGCCCAGCAGCGCAAAGATCTCACCCCGATTCACCGACAAGGAAACATCGTCCACCGCGGTCGCTTCGTCAAAGCGCTTGACCAGTTTTTCGGTGACCAGATATCCCGCTTTCCCGTCCTTGTCTGCCATGCATTTTTCCCTGCGTTCGCGTTCAGAAAACAAAAAGGGCTGTTCATACCGCAGGTATCAACAGCCCCGATTCACTCAGCCAGCGGTTATTTGCCTTTTTTGAAGCTGTTGTAGGCGTTTGCCATGGCTTCGCGCGCTTCGTTGGTGAAACTGTTCGGGGGAATCATCTTGCTGAAATAGTCAGGCTCGACAAAGATGGTCTTGTTGCCGGAGATTTCAGGCTTGATCTGGGCAATGGCTGCCTTGTTGGCGGTGGGGTAGTTCATGGCGTTGGTCACGGAAGCGGCGTTTTCCGGGCGCAGGTAAAAATTGATGAACGTGTGCGCATTGTTCGGATGCTTGGCATCCTTGGTCAGCGCCATCGTGTCGGCAAACAGCAGGGCGCCCGTGCTGGGCAACAAGGCCTGGATGACGTCCTTGGAGCCGTTTTCCCTGGCCCGGCCCGCTGCAATATTGATGTCGCCCGACCAGCCAATCACGGCGCAAGCCTTGCCGCCCGCCACGTCGTCGATCATGGTGGCGCTGAACAAGCGCACGTCTTTCCTGACCTTGAACAGCATTTCGGTGGCGGCTTTGTAGTCGGCCGGGTCGTTGGAGTAGGCGTCCTTGCCGATGTAGTGCAAGGCGACCGGCATGATCTCGGTGGGCGAATCCAGGTAGGCGATGCCGCAGGACTTGAGCTTGCTGCTGTACTTGGGGTTGAAGACCAGTTCCCAGGCGTTGTCGGGCATGGGCAGGCCGGCCAGCGCTTTATCGACTTTGGTCTTGTTGATGCCGACGGTGGTAAAGCCCCAGGCCCAGGGAACCAGGTAATTGTTGTCCGGGTCGGCCTTGGTCAGGGTTTTCATGATCGCCGGCTCCAGGTTGCCCAGGTTGGCAATCTTGGACTTGTCCAGCGGCTGCAGCAGCTTGCCTTCGATCTGCGGCTTGGCAAACACCGTGCCCGGCACCACGATGTCGTAACCGGTATTGCCCGCGACCAGCTTGGCGTGCAGGGCTTCGTTGGTTTCAAAGGTGTCGTAGTTGACCTTGATGCCGGTTTCCTTTTCAAAGGCGGCCACCATGCCCTCGGGAATATAGTCGGGCCAGTTGTAGATGTTCAGGACCTTCTCCTCGGCATTGACCGGCAGCGCAGGAGCCGAGGCCACGGGCGCAGGCGCGGGCACCACCGCCACGGGCTCCTCTTTTTTGCCGCAGGCAGCCAGCAAGGTAGCCGACATGGCCGTAACCAGTAAAAGTTTTTTCATGGTGAGACTGACTCCCGGGATAGGTAAAAAATGAACGGGGGCGCCGCCATCGGCTGCCAGACGCACTCCCGTTGGCGTTGCAATATCCGGACCAGCCAGCGTCCGCCCGATTGCAGCAATTATTCTATTCAATCCAGCTGACCGGCTGCCTGCAAATCGACCAGCGTGGCGTCCAGGCAGGCGCGAATGAGCGTCATCATTTCATCGATCTGCGCATGCGTCATGACCAGCGGCGGCGCAATGATCATGCGGTCGCCCACGGCGCGCATGATCAGCCCCAGGCGAAAGCAATGGCCGCGGCACAGCATGCCCACGCCCAGTTCGGGCGCGAAGGCCTGCCGGCCTGCCTTGTTCCGCACCAGCACCAGGCCGGCCATGAAGCCGCAGGTCTCGGCCAGCCCCACCAGCGGATGCTCGCCCAGCGCCAGGAATTGGCGGGCCAGGTAGGGACCGGTGTCGTCTTTCACCCGGCCGGGCAGGTTTTCCTTTTCCATCACATCGAGGTTTGCCAGCGCCACGGCGCAGGCCACCGGGTGGCCGCTGTAGGTGTAGCCGTGGTTGAACTCGCCGCCCTGCTCTATCAGCACCTCGGCCACGCGGTTGCCGACCATGACGCCGCCCAGCGGTATGTAGCCGCTGGTCACGGCCTTGGCAAAGGTGATCAGGTCGGGCCGGTAGCCGAATTTTTCATAGGCAAACCAGTGCCCGAGCCGGCCAAAGGCGCAGATCACCTCGTCGCTGATCAGCAGGAGGCCGTATTTGTCGACGATGCGCTGAATCTCGGGCCAGTAGCTGTCTGGCGGAATGATCACGCCACCCGCGCCCTGCACCGGCTCGGCGATGAAGGCGGCGACTTTTTCCGGGCCGATCTCCAGAATTTTGCCTTCCAGCCAGCCGGCGGCGCGCAGGCCGAATTCAGCTGCCAATTCGCCGGGCTGGCCAAGCTCATAAAAATACGGCTGGCCGATGTGGGTGATGTTGGGAATCGGCAAATCACCCTGCGCATGCATTCCCGCCATGCCACCCAGGGACGCACCGGCCATGGTGCTGCCGTGGTAGCCGTTGTGCCGGCCGATGATGACTTTACGCTGCGGCTGGCCCAGCAAATCCCAGTAGCGCCGCACCATGCGCACGTTGGAGTCGTTGCTTTCGGAGCCGCTGCTTGAATAAAACACATGCTTGAAGCTGCGCCCGCCGACCTCGGGCGCCAGCCCCGCCAGCCTGGCCGCCAGTTGCACCGCCGGCACGTTGGTGGTCTGGAAAAAACTGTTGTAGTAGGGCAGCGTCAGCATCTGCCGCCTGGCCGCGTCTGCCAGTTCCTGGCGCCCGTAACCTACATTCACGCACCACAGCCCGCTCATCGCGTCAAGAATCTTGTGGCCTTCGGAGTCCCAGATGTAGATGTTTTCGGCGCGGGTAATGACCCGCGCGCCGCGTGCGGCCAGGTCTTTGAAGTCGGTGAAGGGGTGCAGGAAATGCGCTCGGTCCAGAGCCTGGATATGGGCGGTGTCAACAGCAATAGGCATGAAGGTTTCTCGGGGTTGGGTCAATGTATCCGGGCAGGCAGCCGGGCACTACACCAGCAGCAGCAGGTGTTCGCGCTCCCAGGGCGAAATCACCTTCATGAATTCGGCAAACTCCATTTCCTTGATTTCAGAGTACACCGTGACAAAGTCCCGGCCCAGCACTTCATGCAGGTCGGACTCACGCCGCAGCCAGTCCAGGGCCTCGCCCAGGCTGCGCGGCAGCGAGTACGGCGACAGGTAGGCATCGCCCTTCATTTCGGGTTTGGGCTTGATCTTGTTCTTGATGCCCAGGTAGCCGCAGGCCAGCGTCATGGCCATCGCCACGTACGGATTGGCGTCGGCGCCAATCACCCGGTTTTCCACCCGCCGCGCCTGGGGCGTTGCGATGGGCGAGCGAATGCCCACCGTGCGGTTGTCATGCCCCCAGGCGATGTTGATGGGCGCGGCCGTGTCGCGCGACAGGCGCCGGTAGCTGTTGACATAGGGCGCCACCAGCGCCATGGCGGCCGGAATATAGCGCTGCAAGCCGCCGATGTAATGAAAAAAAGCATCGGACTCGGTGCCGTCCGGGTTGCTGAAGATGTTCAGGCCGGTTGCCTTGCTCAGGATGCTCTGGTGCACATGCATGGCGCTGCCGGGCTCGCCGGCGATGGGCTTGGCCATGAAGGTGGCGTACATGTTGTGGCGCAGCGCGGCTTCGCGCACGGTGCGCTTGAAGAAAAACACCTCGTCGGCCAGGCCCAGCGGATGGGCATGGAAGAAATTGATCTCCATCTGCCCGGCCCCCACCTCATGGATCAGCGTGTCGACGTTCAACTCCATCTTCTCGCAATAGTCGTAGATGTCTTCGAACAACGGGTCGAACTCGTTCACCGCGTCGATGCTGTAGGCCTGGCGCGAGGTTTCGGCGCGGCCGCTGCGGCCAATGGGCGGTCGCAGCAATGTGTTCGGGTCGGTGTTGCGGGCCACCAGGTAAAACTCCAGTTCGGGCGCCACCACCGGCACCAGGCCTTCGGCTTCATACAAATCGCACACCCGGCGCAGCACGCTTCGGGGGGCGAACGGCACCAGTTTGCCGCTGGGGTCGAAACAGTCGTGAATCACCTGGGCGGTCGGGTTTGAGGCCCAGGGCACGATCCGCACGGTGGAAGGGTCCGGCCGCAGGTGCATGTCCTTGTCGGTCGGGCTGATGACGTCGTAGTACGGGCCGCTTTCAGGAAACTCGCCGGTCACGCCCATGGCCACCACCGCCTCGGGCAGGCGCATGCCGCGGTCTTCGGTGAACTTGCCGCGCGGCAAAATTTTTCCCCTGGCCACGCCGGTCAGGTCGGGCACCAGGCATTCCACCTCGGTGATCCTGCGTTGGTCCAGCCAGCTTTCAAGCTCTGTGAAAGTCGTGGCCTTGCTCGTGTTCAAACTCATGGCGCGCTCCTGTGGTCAACGCATGTTGGTGGATGGGATGGAGGGATTCAGACGGCCGGCGCCCCTTGTCGTGCCCGTCGGGCATGGCGCTGCGCGCAGGCTTCGCCAAAGGCGGCAAAAATGGCTTTGTAAAAAAGATTGTCCTGGCAGTTCCACTCAGGGTGCCACTGCACTGCATAGGCGAACGCGCCGGCGCCGATGATCTCGAACGCCTCGACCAGTCCGTCCGGCGAATGGCCCAACGCCCGCACGCCCGGGGCCAGCCGGGCTATGCCCTGGCCGTGCAGCGAATTGACCCGGGCCGTTTCAGCGCCTGCCCAGTCTGCAAATACGCAGCCCGGCGCAAACCGGACTTCATGCGCAGGCCCGTAAGCCTGGTCCAGGCTCACGCCTTCGGGGTCGCGGTGGTCAAAATAAGCCGCCTGGCCGTGCACGCTTTGCGCCAGCGAGCCGCCCAGGGCCACGTTGATTTCCTGAAATCCCCTGCAAATGCCCAGCAGCGGCACGCCATAAACCTGGCAGGCCCGCACCAGCGCCAGGGTCAACGCGTCGCGCTGCGGGTCCAGCGGCAAAGCGGGGTTCAGCACGTCTTCGTCGAAATGGGAGGGATGCACGTTCGAGGGCGAGCCGGTCAGCATGACGCCATCGACCAGCGCCAGCAATGCCGGTATCTGGTCCACGTCGGCCAGGGGGAAGACCACCGGCTGGACGGCGGCGCACTGCCTGAGCGCACGGGCGTATTTGTCGCCCAGCACCAGAAATGGCGACTGGTGGCCTTCCTCGCCCAGAAGCCGGTGGTCGGCGGGCAGCCACACCAGGGCCTGGATCAGTTTTTTCGCAGGAATCGACATGATTGGCCGAAAGAAGTGACGGGTTGGGGAGAAGTTCCCAGCCAGTGTAACCAGCCCGACAGGAAGCCGAAAAGGGCTTGCACTTGCATGGGCTTGCGCTGGACTGAACGCACGGGCGCACACGGCCAATCGCGCAAACGGTGGCGGCCCGACCGTCGTTGCGCCCGGAGGCGCCGCTGCAGACCCGGCCGGCTTCCAGCACCACCACCCGCAAGCCGCGCTCGGCCAGTTCCAGGGCGGCGGATAGTCCCGCAGCCAGGCCGCCGGGCGGCGCTGTCCTGAGCCCGGGCAAGTGGCCGAGGCGCATGGGAAAACACCTCCGCTAAACTGGACCGAAGATAACCCGGCCAGGCAGCTTTAGCCTCGTTGCCATTTTTTTGCGCCCGACCTGGAGCCTTCAACGTGCCGAACCGCCCCGCTTCCGCTCACCCTGTACCCACTCGTTCGCCCTGGGCGGCCTATGCTTGCCTGGCGCTGAGCATGTCGCTGGTGGGCAGTTATGTGGCGCTGTCCAAGCCCCTGGTCGCGGCGCTTCCGGTGTTTTTACTGGCCTGGCTGCGCTTTGGCATAGGCGGCCTGGCGATGGCGCACTGGCTGAAAAAACCGGCCGACGAAACGCCCATGAGTCCAGCCACCCGCAGGCTGGTGTTCCTGGAGTCGTTTCTGGGCAACTTTCTGTTCTCGGTCTGCATGCTGTACGGCGTGAGCCTGACCAGCGCGGTGGCGGCGGGCGTCATCATGGCGGCCATTCCGGCCACGGTGGCGCTGCTGAGCTGGGCCTTTTTGCGCGAGCGGATCAGCCTGCAGGTCTGGGCGGCGGTGGCTTGCGCGGTGCTGGGCATCGCCCTGGTTTCGCTGTCCAGCCCTGCGCTGCCTGCGCAGGCGGGCATTGCGCCTGCCAATGCCGAGGCCTCACAAAACGCCTGGCTGGGCAATCTGCTGCTGGTGGGCGCGGTGCTCTGCGAAGCAGCCTATGCGGTGATCGGCAAGAAGCTGACCGGCGTGCTCGGGCCCAAGCGCATCACAGCCTTGATCAATCTGTGGGGGTTTGCGCTGGTCACGCCTTTCGGGCTGTGGGTGGCCTGGGGGTTCGACTTTGCCGGGGTGGCGCCGGCCAGCTGGGCGCTGCTGGTGTTCTATGCGCTGGCCGCCAGTGTCTGGACGGTGTGGCTGTGGATGACCGGGCTGAAGTCCATTCCCGCCAACCAGGCCGGGGTTTTCACCGTGATGCTGCCGGTCAGCGCGGCGGCGGTGGGCGTGCTGGTGCTCGGTGAAAGCCTAAATGCAACGCAAGTCGGCGCCTTTGCCATTGCGCTGGCCGGCGTGGTGCTGGCCACGCTGCCGGAGCGCAGCAGGCCCGGCGCGCTGCCCGCCCGCCAGTTGCCCTAAAAAGGCGGCCTGCCGGCTTCAGGCAAACAGCGACTTGTACTGCTCGCGCAACAGGTTTTTCTGCACCTTGCCCATGGTGTTGCGCGGCAACTCGTCCACCACGTAGCACTGCTTGGGGATCTTGAAATTGGCCAGCTTCGCTTTCAGCTCGGCCACGATCTGCGCGCCGTCCAGGTGGGCGCCGGGCCTGGCAATCACGACGGCCACGCCCACTTCGCCAAAATCCGGATGCGGAACCCCGATGACGGCGCTCTCCAACACGCCCGGCATGTCATTGATGGTGCTTTCGATCTCGGCCGGATACACGTTGTAGCCGCCGCTGATGATCAGGTCCTTGCTGCGCCCGACGATGGTGATGTAGCCGTCAAGGTCGATCTTGCCAACGTCGCCCGTCTTGAAATAGCCGTCGGCCGTGAACTCTTCGGCCGTTTTCTCAGGCATGCGCCAATAGCCCTGAAACACGTTGGGGCCGCGCACCTCGATGTTGCCGATTTCGCCGGGTGGCAGGGTCTGGCCATCGTCGCCCTGCACCCGCAGGCTGACGCCCGGCAGCGCAAAGCCGACTGTGCCGCCCCGCCTTTCGCCGCCCTGGTAGGGATTGGACGTGAGCATGGCGGTCTCGCTCATGCCGTAGCGCTCCAGAATGGTGTGCCCGGTGCGCTGGTGCCACTCCCGGAAGGTTTCGATCAACAGCGGCGCCGACCCGGCAATGAACAGGCGCATGTTGCGGCAGGCTTCGCGGTTCAGCCCGGGCTCGGCCAGCAGCCGCACGTACAGCGTCGGCACGCCCATGAACACCGTGGCCTGCGGCAGTTTTTCAAGCACTTTTTTGGCGTCGAACCTGGCCAGCCAGATCATCTTGCTGCCATTGATCAAGGCGCCATGAATGCCCACGAACAGGCCGTGGACATGAAAAATCGGCAGGGCATGGATCAGCACATCGCCTTCGGCCCAGGCCCAATAGTCCTTGAGCACCCGCGCATTTTCGGTCAGGTTGCCATGCGACAGCATGGCGCCCTTGCTGCGCCCGGTGGTGCCGCTGGTGTACAAGATGGCGGCCATGTCGTCCGGCTGCCTGAGGGCGATTTCATGCTGGTCGCTGCAATGGCCCGAACGGTCGAGCAGCGAGCCGGTGCGGTCGTCGTTCAGCGTGAAAACATGCTGCGTGCCGGCCTTGAAGGCTATCTTGCTGATCCAGCCAAAATTGGCGCTGCCGCAGACGACCACCGAGGGTTCGGCATTGCCGATGAAGTATTCAATTTCGGCGCTCTGGTAGGCGGTGTTCAGCGGCAAAAACACATAGCCGGCGCGCAGCGTGGCCAGGTAAAGCACCAGGGCTTCGACTGATTTCTCCACCTGCACGGCAATGCGCGCGCCATCCGGAAGGTTCAGCGACGCCAGCAGGTTGGCCACCATGGCGGTGCCGTGCTCCAGGTCGCGCCAGGAATACAGCAGCCCGTTTTCGGTTTCCACCGCGGTTTCGTCGAGGTTGGCGGGAAAGGCGGCCCGCAGCACGGCAAACAGGTTGGAGTTGTTCATGTGATTAAGTTGTCAAAAATAAGGGACAGCCGCTCATGCCGCAAATGCCGGAGGACGCTTTTGCATGAAGGCCTCGATACCTTCGCGGTGTTCGGCGGACGCCGCGTAGTCATATGCATGAACTGCCAGATTATTGGCGGCTTGCGCATGCTGGTCGTGCGCAATCACCCGGAACGATGCCTTGTTCAGGCGCGCGGCCTGCGGCGCCAGAAGCTCGATGCGCTGCATCCGCTGCTGCACCGCATCGGCCAGCGCCGGGGCGGGCAGCACCTGGTTCAAAAAGCCGCGCTGTTTCATCTCCACGGCGTCCAGCACGGCGGCGGACAGCAGCATTTCCCGCGCCGTCAGCTCACCCACGGCGCGCATCACCAGCGCGGCTTCGCGCGGAGCCATGGGAAAACCCAGTTTGGCAATGGGCGCGCCAAAGCGGGCGCTGTCGGCCGCCAGGCGGATGTCGCAGCAACTGGCAATTTCCACCCCGGCGCCCATGCAATGGCCCTCGATCTGCGCCACGATCGGCACGTCGCAGTCGAGCATGGCCTGCAGGCCGCCCCAGACATCTTTTTCATGAAAATCGCGCAGGCTGGCGGGGTCGAAGCGGAAAGCGGGGTATTCGGAAATGTCGCCGCCAGCGCAGAAATGGCCGCCCTCGCCCCGCACCAGCACACAGCGCACACCGCTTCGCCGCTGGATGTCTTCGAAAGCCGAACGCAATTCGCGCCACATCAGGCGGGACATGGCGTTGAACTTGCCCGGATTCGACAGCGTGACGGTTGCCAGCGAAGCGCAGACCTCCACCCGCACAGCAGCGGTCATGCGCGGCCTCTGTCCAGACCGGGGCAACGCAAGCGGCTTTTCCGGGACGCAGGCGCATCGGCCTTTTCGGAAGGCTGCGCAGGGCACAAAACAAACAGCGTGCAGGCCATCAGTCCAGCTTGGCCCCGGAGGCCTTGACCACGGCCGCCCAGCGCTTGACTTCAGCGCTGACGAAGCCGCCGAACTGTGCGGGCGTCAGGTTGCCGAACTCGGCGCCATTGCTGGCCCAGATGGTTTTCAGCTCATCGCTGGCCGCCGCCTTGCGCAGGTCTTCGACGATGCGGGCCTGCACATCGGCCGGGGTGCCCTTGGGCGCCCACATGCCGTACCAGGTGGTGACGGTGTATTCGGGAAATCCCAGCTCGGCGGCGCAGGGCACGTCGGGAAAGGCCGGGTTGCGCCGGGCGCCGGACACCATCAGCGCCTTGATGCGCCCGCCCTTGATATGGGCGGCCGATGAGCCCAGGCCGTCGAACATCATGTCCACGTTGCCCGAAATCAGGTCTTGCAGCGCAGGGCCCGCGCCCCGGTAGGGAATATGGGTGATGAAGGTTTTGGTCTGCTGCTTGAACAACTCGCCCGCCAGATGGTGGGAGGTGCCGGCGCCGGCCGAGCCGTAGTTGAACCTGGCCGGCTTGGCGCGCAACTGCGCCAGGAAATCCTTGAAGTCGCCCGAAATGTTTTTCGGGTTGACCACCAGCACCTGCGGCACGTTGGCGATCAGCGCCAGCGGCACAAAATCTTTTTCAAGGTCGTAGTCGAGCTTGGGATACATGGCCGGCGCAATGGCATGGTGCACGGCGCCCATGAACAGGGTGTAGCCATCGGGCTGCGCCCGGGCGGCAATGCTGGCGCCCAGCGTGCCGCCCGCGCCGCCCCGGTTGTCGATGATCAGCTGCTTGCCGGTCAGCTTGGCAAATTGCGCGGACAAGGGGCGGGCAAAGGCATCGGTGCCGCCGCCGGCCGGAAACGGCACGACCACGGTGACCGGCTTGGCCGGCCAGGCGGGCTGGGCCCGGCTGCCAAGCGACAGGGCAGCCAGGCCGGCAGCGGCGGTGCGCAGGACACTGCGGCGGGTGCCGCGGTTTTCAAACTCGAAGGTCATCAAGAATTCCTTTAGGTGCGGGTTTCGCCCGGGATAGGGCAACCGGCTAAATATACAAATCCTGAATCCTGCTGGATACCGGGACTTTCCCCTGCGCCAGCATCGCGCGGTGCTTGTCCAGGCGCTTGAGGTCATACAGGTAATTGACCATCAGGCCGAACGATTGCTTGAGGCCCTTGGGCGACGGGTCGGCGCCCCAGTTGAGCCTTTCGACCCGCGCACCGTTGCCCAGGTGAAACCGCGCCACCGGGTCCAGCGGCCGGTCATCCGCCACTCCCTTGCCCAGGTAATGGGCAGCGCCTTGCAGCAGCATTTGCCGCACCGGGGATTTCTCAGGCAGCGCCAGCGGATTTTCAGCGGCCGCCAGGAAACTGCCCGGCGTGAGCGGGCCCGGCCCGACAGCCTGGCCCAGCGCCGTGCGGTCCTTGTCGGCCAGCGCCTCGATCAGGACCGCGGCATGCTTGCCCAGCCAGCTGCGGTAGCCAGGTATGGGCGACAAGGTGGCAAAGGTCCGGAGCCGGGGGAATTCGCCCTTGAGCGTATCGACCACCCGCTTGATCAGCGAGTCGCCAAAGCTCACGCCGCGCAGGCCGGGCTGGGTGTTGCTGATGGAATAAAAAATGGCGGTGGTGGCCTTGTCCAGGTCAGACGCCGCCGCCAGCTCGTCCAGCAAAGGCATGATGTCTTCGGCCATTTCGTCCACCAGCGCAACCTCGACAAAAATAAGCGGAACGCCGGGCAGGCGCGGGTGAAAAAACCCATAGCAGCGCCTGTCGCTGTCGAGCCGGTTCTTGACATCGGCCCAGCTCTTGATGTCGTGCACTGCCTCGTACTGGATCAGTTTTTCAATCAAGGACGCCGGCGAATCCCAGCTGATGCGCTGCAAGTCGAGGAAACCGACATCGAACCAGGTCGAGAACATGTACTCCATTTCCACATCCAGCGCCATCAGGCGCTTGTCGGACTTGAGAAAAGGCAGCATCTGCGCCCGCACATCGACAAGGAACTGCACGCCTTCCGGGTACACGCTGAAGCGCTGCAGCAGGCGGCGGCGCGGCGACACGGTGGCGCGGCGGTAATGCACTTCGGCCACCGCTTCGTCGGGCGTGCCGACGGCTGCAGCCAGTCGCGCCTGGGCGTCCCTGGCTTTTAGCGCATCCGCCACAAACATCTCGCTCATCAGCAGCCACAGGTCGCGGCGCTGCGGCGGCGAGGCAGCCGCATGCCAGGCGGCGACCTGCATGGCGCGCCGCCCGCCCTCGATCTCGCTCACGCGCGGGTCGATGATCGCCTGTAGCTCCTGCAGCGCGCGCCGCAGCAGCCGGGGCGACAGCGCTTCGTCCTCCTGGCGCAGCGTCGCCTTCAGCCGCATGGAGATGGATCGGGCGGTCTGGCTGGATTTGAGCGATGGGTTGGCAGCTGGCTGTGCAGGCGCGCCTTGCGCCTCTGCCTCTTTTTGCCAGGAAGAAACAGCCGGAAGCAGCTTTGACACCTTGCGGCTGAGCCAGGTTGTGCCGGTCATGCCGGGCACCCGCAGATTTTCAAGAACAACCCATCGATGACCAGAGCCATGGCGCAAACCCTCTGAAAAGTTGAAAAACCAGCACGTTCTGCCCGGACAGGCGCAACCCGGGCCTCAAAAAAGGCATGCCAGCTTGCTTGAACGGCCATGAATTAAATGGCAACTCGCGTACTGGCTATATGCGCGAATCCCGGTTCGTGGCCCATGCCCAGAGCCATACGCCGGCGGCGATCATCGGAATGCACAGCCACTGGCCCATGCTCAGCCCCAGGGCCAGGATGCCCAGGAAATCGTCGGGCTCACGGAAAAACTCGGCAATGAAGCGAAACACGCCATAGCCCACCAGGAATGCGCCCGACACCTGCCCCATCTTGCGCGGTTTGCGCGCATACAGCCAGAGCAGACCGAACAGCAGCAGTCCTTCCAGCAGAAACTGGTACACCTGCGACGGATGGCGCGGCAGCATCGAGCCGCTGCGCGCAAACACCATGCCCCAGGGCAAATCAGGCGCGCTGAAGCGGCCCCACAACTCGCCATTGATGAAGTTGCCCACGCGCCCGGCGGCCAGGCCGGTCGGCACGCAGGGCGCAATGAAGTCCATCACCTGCAGCCACGGCCGCTGGCGGGTGCGCGCAAACCACAGCTGCGACACCAGCACGCCCAGCATGCCGCCATGAAAGCTCATGCCGCCCTGCCAGACGTAAAAAATCTCCAGCGGATGCGTGAGGTAGTAGCCGGGCTTGTAGAACAGGCAATACCCCAGCCGCCCGCCGAGCACCACGCCCATCACGCCCAGGAACAGGATGTCTTCGATGTCGCGCCTGGACCAGGCGCCTGGACCGGTGATGGACGCATAGGGCTGATGGCGCAGGCGCAGGCTGGCCAGATAAAAAAACAGGCCAAAGGCGGCCAGGTAGGTCAGGCCGTACCAGTGAATGGCCAGTGGGCCGAGTTGCAGGGCAACCGGATTGATTTCGGGATGGATAAGCATGGGTTGCCATTGTGCATGCAAGCCGGCGCTGCACGGCCGCCCGGCGCCATGAGTCGCCACGCTTCAAGGCGTGCGCGGCATTCTATGGTTGAGCCCTCTTTTCACGCACCTCAGTCAGAATTTTTTCAACCTCGCTCCAGCCCACCGGCTTGACCAGATGGTAGGCAAAACCCGCTTTTTGCGAGCGCTGCCGGTCTGAATGGCGCCCGTAGCCGGTCAGGGCGACCAGTACCGTCCTGCCGAGCGAAGGCTCCTTTCGGATCTGTTGGGCCACCTCGTAGCCCGTGAGTCCCGGCAAACCGATGTCCAGCAGGATCACATCGGGCCGCATGGCCAGGGCCGCATGCAGTGCGCTCGGGCCGTCATAGGCAATTTCCACCTCGTGCCCGGCTATCCTGAGCAGCATGGCCAGGGATTCCACCGCATCCACGCTGTCATCGACCGCCAGCACCCGGCAGCCCGGCCTGCGCTCGGGCGGGACGGCGGGCGTCGCCGGAGCCGGCGGCAGCATCGGCGGCGCGTGAGGCATCAACAGCGGCAGCCGCACGGTGAACTCGCTGCCCTGGCCGGGCACGCTGTGCGCCTCGACCGTTCCCGCATGCAACTCGACCAGCCGGCGCACCAGGCACAGGCCGATGCCCATGCCGCCCTGCGAACGGTCAATGGAACGTTCGGCCTGGGTGAACAGGTCAAACACATGCGGCAGCAGTTCAGGGGCAATGCCGATGCCGGAATCGCGCACCCGCAGCACCGCATGCGCATGCCCTGCAGCGTCGTCCTCTGGTTCCACGTTCAGCCAGATGCAGCCCCCCGGGTCGGTATATTTGGCGGCGTTGGTGAGCAGGTTCACCAGTACCTGCTCCATGCGGGTGGCGTCGGCATCCACCCAGAGCGGGTGCGGCGGCAGCGAAACGGTCAACTGGTGCCGGCGCTGCAGAATCAGCGGCTGGGCCGATTCCAGCGCCTTCTCCACGATGTCCCCCAGGGTGACCGCTTCCCTGCGAAGCCGCACATTGCCGCTGGTGATGCGGGAAATTTCGAGCAGGTCATCAACCAGGTGCTTCAACTGGCCAACCTGCCGCTCTATGACCTTGCAGGCTTGCTGGTGCAAGGGATTTTCGTTTTCCTGCATTCGCAGCAATTCAACGGCGCTCAGGAGCGGTGCCAGCGGGTTGCGCAGTTCGTGGCTGAGCATGGCCAGAAACTCGTCCTTGCGGCGGTGCAGGTCGGCCAGCGCCTGCGACTGCAGCAGCGATGCCTGCTCCAGGCGGCTGCGTTCGGTGACATCGTAAAAACAGTTGATTGCGCCGGTGATCTCGCCCCGGCCATTCCTGATGGGCACGATGTTGGCGATCACGGTGATGCGTGTTCCGTTGCCCTGCTCAATGATGGCCTGCACGTCGTTTACCAGGGGCCGTTCGCCTTTCAGGACGGCGACCATCGGGTTTTCCGAATAAGGCAGCAAGGTGCCGTCCATCCGGTAGATTTTCGCCGCACCGCAAAAGCGCTCGCTGGCGGCGTCCGGGTTTGGCGCCCGCCCCCATAGCTTGACGGCGCCGGCGTTGAAATGCCGGATCGTCCCGGTCATGTCGCAGGTGTACATCGCCATCGGGCCCCAGTCGAACAGGGCGCGAAAACGCTGTTCGCTTTCCCGCAGGGCGGCCTCGTCCCGGGTGCGCTGGGTGATGTTGTTGATGACCAGGGCAATCTTCGGGTTTTCCAGCCCCCCCAGCCGCGCGGCATAAATATCGAACCGCGTATCCGCCTTGTTTTCCTGATGGGTAAACCGGACGGAAGACCCGGACCTGAAAACCTCGCCGCATATCTTCATCCATCCTGCGTCATTGTCCGAAGTGAAATCGCTCATGCGTTTTCCCACGGCATCGTGCAGGCCCGTCTGCAACGAAAACGCAGGATTGACTTCCAGAAAACGGCAGTCCACCGCCTGCCCCAGATCGTCAAAAATCATGTCGATGATGCAGAAACCTTCGTCCATCGAGTTGAACAGGTTGTGGTAGCGCTCCTCGCTTTCACGCATGGCAATTTCGGCCAGCTTTCGTTGGGTGCAGTTGTCGTGCACGATCACGATGCGCACCGGCCCGCGCACCTGAAATCGGGTGACCCGCATGACAAACCAGCGTTGCTGGGTGGGCGAATGGCAGGCATATTCCATCTCGAACAGGCTCTGGCGACCAGCCATGACATTTTTGATGCCAGTGAGGTACACCGGTATTTCCTCATCCACGCTCAGGCTTTTTTCGCAGGCTTCGAGGTAGTTGACGCCAATGCCTGCGCTTAACGAGTTGTTTTCCCGGGCAAACCGCCGCCAGGCTTCATTGATTTCAAGAATCGTGCCCGATGCATCGAGCACGGCAACATGGCCGGACAAGGCGTTCAGGGATGAACGCAGGAAGCGCTGCGATTCGCGCAGGGCCTTGGCCGTGCCTTGATGGGTTGGCAGCCGGTCTGCGGCGCCGGCTTGCCAGGCGGCCCCGGGCTGCAATCGCGCAGGCCCGGACACTTCCTCAACCTGATGCAGCAGGCAGGCCACGTCTCCATGCGCATTGATGACCGGCGTGTTCAGTGTCCGCCAATGGCTTGCCTCAAAACCGCCGGCTTCCGTATCTGCCTGCGCCATGCCGCGGGATTGCAGCCCTGCCGAATCCGGGATGCGCAGGCTCAGTGCCCGATCCAGCGACGCAAAAGTGTCTTGCAGGGCACCGGGACCGAGGTTTTTGACAAGGTTTCCGGCAAAAACATCAGCCAGTGCCCGTCCCAGCAGCCTATCCCGCCGCTGCCGTGTGGCAAGCAGGTAAGCGTCGGTGGCGGCAAGCACGGTAAAGCGCGGGCTGTCCGGGGCCAGCACCAGGAACGCACCGGCTGAGGCATTGACGATCAGTTCAAAATCGACGGATGCAGGCATAGCCGCCAGATTAGCAGCTTCGCCAGTCATGGCAAGCCAGCGCGGTTGCGGGCAGCCGTGCAGTCTGCCCAGCCACGGCTGCGCCACCCCCTGTAAAAGGCCGTCATGCCCGCGCCCAATGAAAGAAATGCGCATTCATCATGGTTGCAAGCCTTACGACTTTTCATAACGAAATTTCCCCCGCGCCTCAGCTTACAGCGATATGGCTGAAATTTCTACAAAATCAGCGTCTGGCCATGAGACCTGCACGGGTTTGGCCGGTTTGCCAAAATCACAATTCAGCCAGATGCGTACCGCTGGCATGCATACTTGGCATATCGCGCAAGCCACGCTTATTTAGCCCGCTGCCCACTTCAATCGTTCGCAACGCAACTCCTCAAGGCCAAGCCCATGGAAACCAAAATCATCGCCATCAACCGCCGCTCGGCCAATATCACCGAAGGCAAATCCCGCGCGCCCAACCGGTCCATGTACTACGCCATGGGCTATGAGGCCGATGATTTCAAAAAGCCGATGATCGGCGTGGCCAACGGCCACAGCACCATCACGCCGTGCAACAGCGGCCTGCAAAAATTGACCGATGCGGCCATTGCCGCGATTGAAGCGGCGGGCGGCAATGCCCAGGTGTTCGGCACGCCGACGATTTCCGACGGCATGGCCATGGGCACCGAGGGCATGAAGTACAGCCGGGTCAGCCGCGAGGTGATCTCCGACTGCATCGAGACCTGCGTCGGCGGCCAGTGGATGGACGGCGTGCTGGTGGTCGGCGGCTGCGACAAGAACATGCCCGGCGGCCTGATGGGCATGCTGCGCGCCAACGTTCCTGCCATCTACGTCTACGGCGGCACCATCCTGCCGGGCCGCTACAAGGGCCAGGACCTGAACATCGTCAGCGTGTTCGAAGCGGTCGGCCAGAACGCCGCCGGCAACATGAGCGACGAAGACCTGCTGCAGATCGAGAAGCGCGCCATTCCCGGCACCGGTTCCTGCGGCGGCATGTACACGGCGAACACTATGTCCAGCGCGTTCGAGGCGCTCGGCATCTCCCTGCCCTACTCGTCGACGATGGCGAATCCGCACGACGAGAAGGTGAGCTCGGCCAAGGAGTCGGCGAAGGTGCTGATCGAGGCGATCAAGAAGGACATCAAGCCGCGGGACATCGTCACGCGCAAGGCAATCGAGAACGCGGTCGCCGTGATCATGGCGACCGGCGGCTCGACCAACGCAGTGTTGCATTTCCGGGCAATCGCGCATGCAGCCGATGTCGAATGGACCATCGACGACTTCGAGCGCATGCGCAAGAAGGTGCCGGTGCTCTGCGACCTGAAGCCGTCGGGCAAGTACCTCGCGGTCGACCTGCATCAGGCTGGCGGCATTCCGCAGGTCATGAAGGTGCTGCTCAACGCGGGCCTGCTGCACGGGGACTGCATCACCATCAGCGGCCAGACGATCGCCGAAGTGCTTGCCGACGTGCCCGACGTGCCGCGTGCCGACCAGGACGTGATCCGCCCGATCGGCAAGCCGATGTACGCCGAAGGCCATCTGGCCATCCTGAAGGGCAACCTGTCGCCCGAAGGCGCGGTCGCCAAGATCACCGGCCTGAAGAACCCGGTTATCACGGGCCCGGCGCGTGTGTTCGACGACGAGCAATCGGCGCTCGCAGCCATCCTGGCCGGCAAGATCGTCGCCG
>JAQGMZ010000046.1 GCA_028292045.1 Polaromonas sp.
ACCATGTCAGGTACAACCCGCCCAAGCTCGAAGGCCTGGACGACGTGACCGGCGAGCCCTTGATCCAACGCGAGGACGACAAGGAAGAAACCGTTGCCAAGCGCCTAGAGGTGTACAGCGTGCAGACCCGCCCGCTGGTGGCGTACTACTCCGACTGGGCCCAGGCCGCGCCCGACGAGGCGCCGAAATACCGCGCCATCAGCGGCATCGGCACGGTCGAGGAAATCACCGAACGGGCCTTCAAAGTGCTGTCGAGCTAGGGCGAAAGCACCCTGACTTGCAACCGCTGCGGCCCGGCCATCCGTTTGCTACTGAATTAATAGCTGCTTGCGCAGGCTGTGCTTGCGCAAGAGGTTTATTTGATGCATAAAAGATCGGTAACTTTGCTATTCCCCAAAAGTTGCCCTGTAAACCAGCTTTTTTTGATGGTCTGCCCATCTACCCAGCAAGGCCAAGCCTTAGCGCCACTCGCGCTAGCGGCCCGGAAAACGCGGCTTGCGCTTGGCCATGAAGGCCTGCACGCCCTCGACGAAAGCCGGCTCCGCCATCAGTCTCGCCTGGCTCTGAACCTCCTGGCGCAACTGCGCATCCAGCGAATTACTGGTGGCGCTGTCATAGATGTGCCGGGTTTCCAGCGCGGCATGGGCCGGCAGCCGGGCCAGGCGGTGCGCCAAGGCCAGCGCTTCGGTGCGCAGGCTGATGTCTTTCACGCACGACCAGACCAGGCCCCATTGAACCGTCTGCTCGGCGCCCAGCCGCTCACCCAGCAGGGTCAGCGCCGTCGCCCGGCCGCGCCCGATCAGTCGCTCCAGGAACCACGAACGCCCCAGGTCGGGCACGATGCCCAGCTTGGGCATGAAAGGCAGGTAGAAATAGGCCGAGCGCGCCATGACAAGCACATCGGTGGCCAACGCCAGCCCCACGCCGCCGTCGGCGCAGGCACCGTTCACTGCGCTGAGCACCGGAAACGGCAGGGCGGCCGGCAGGATCAGGGTGTTCGAGCAGTCCATCAGCGATTGCGCCAGCCGCGCGCCGCGCACCTCGGGGTCGTCGTCGCCGATCACCACGCTGGCCAGGTCCGCCCCGACGCAGAAGCCGCACCCGGCGCCGGTGATGACCAGCGCATGGATGCCCTTGTCCTCGCCGAGCGCGAACAGGAATTCGAGCAGTGCGTGCTGCAGTTCCTCGCCCAGGGGGTTCACCCGGACGGGATTGTTGA
This sequence comes from Polaromonas sp., assembly GCA_028292045.1. GTDB lineage: Bacteria > Pseudomonadota > Gammaproteobacteria > Burkholderiales > Burkholderiaceae_C > Polaromonas. Next base: position 1,220 of record JAQGMZ010000046.1, read on the forward strand.
GCGTGAGGAGGCCCACATGGCCATCGCGTTCAAAGTCGAAAAGGCGGGTCTTCATAGGTGAATGCTCACGCAGTGGAACTGTTGGAGGACGAGTAGCTAAATTGCTTAATCATATATATGATTTATATATTATCAAATAACCTGTCGCTGCGTGCTGCCCTCAACATGAATGTGAATGTCTCTTCGCCGTCAACGGCGCTGCACTGCCGCCTGTTGCTGCAGGCTTCCGGGGGAATCTGTACCGTCGCCGTGGAAGACGACTTTCACCACTTCGTGGTCACGCTGGCGCACGATGGAGCGCAGGTGACGGGCATCGAGGTGGGCGCGCACCGCACCCCCTGGACGCTCTGCCCCCAGGCTGCCGAACTCGCCCAGCAGTTCGTCGGCCTGCCCCTGACGGCGCGCCTGCCACTGCGCTTGGCCGGCATCGACAGCAAGCAGCATTGCACCCACCAGTACGACCTGGCGGTGCTGGCCCTGTCCCACGCATTGCGCGGCGGGCGCCGCGACTACCTGATCGAGATGACCGATCTGCAGGACCGGCAGCAAAACGCCCGGCTGTGGCGCAATGGCGCGCTGGTGCTGGACTGGCGGCTGAACCGCACACTCATTGAATCCGCCGATGGCTTTGATGGCCGCAACCTGCGCGGCGTGATGGACTGGGCCGCCGAATCTCTCGACGATGACACTCTGGAAGCCCTGGTGGTGCTGCGCCGCGCGGTCATGGTCTCGGGCGGCCGGGTGGCTGACCTGCAGCGCTTTGCCCACGCTGGCCAGGCCATGAGCCGCATGGCCGGCGGTTGCTTCGTGTTCCAGCCCGGACGGGCCGAACACGCCCTGCGCAATGAAGGCAACACCCGCACCGATCTGCACGATCACACTCAATTGCTGACAGACTTTGGCTTGCCGCATCGGTTCAAGACGGCTAGCCTTTAACGTTTTCTTTTTCACCAGGAGCCCATTTTGGATTTTGAACATTCCCCCCGCGTCAAAGAACTTCAACAAAAACTCAGCAGCTTCATGCAGGAGCATGTGTACCCGAACGAGCACCTGTTCATCGCGCAGATCGCCAAGGACCGCTGGAACACCCCGCCGATCATCGAGGAACTCAAGGTCAAGGCCAGGGCCCAGGGCCTGTGGAACCTGTTCATGCCCGGCACCGACCACGGCGGCGCCGGCCTGACCAACCTGGAATACGCGCCGCTGGCTGAAATCATGGGCGGCATCTTCTGGGCGGCCGAAATCTTCAACTGCAATGCGCCCGACACCGGCAACATGGAAGTGTTTGTGCGCTACTCCACGCCCGAGCAGCAGGAAAAGTGGCTCAAGCCACTGCTGGCCGGCGAAATCCGCTCGGCCTACCTGATGACCGAGCCCGATGTGGGCTCCAGCGACGCCACCAACGTGGAGCTGTCGATTCGCCCCGAAGGCGACGAGTACGTGATCAACGGCCGCAAATGGTTTTCCACCGGAGCGATGCGCGAGACCTGCAAGATTTTCATCGTCATGGGCAAGACCGCCACGGACAACCCGAGCCGCCACCTGCAGCAGTCGCATATCCTGGTGGAGCGGGGCACGCCC
>JAQGMZ010000085.1 GCA_028292045.1 Polaromonas sp.
CGTCGGCTGGTAGCCCACGGCGGACGGCATGCGGCCCAGCAGCGCGGACACTTCGGTGCCGGCCAGCGTGTAGCGGTAGATGTTGTCCACGAAGAACAGCACGTCGCGGCCTTCGTCGCGGAAGGACTCGGCAATCGTCAGGCCGGTCAGCGCCACGCGCAGACGGTTGCCCGGCGGCTCGTTCATCTGGCCATAGACCATGGCCACTTTGGAATCTTCAAGCTTCTCGAGGTTCACAACCCCCGAATCGGCCATCTCATGGTAGAAGTCGTTGCCTTCGCGGGTACGCTCGCCCACGCCGGCAAACACGGACAGGCCCGAGTGCGCCTTGGCGATGTTGTTGATCAGCTCCATCATGTTCACGGTCTTGCCAACGCCGGCGCCGCCGAACAGGCCCACCTTGCCGCCTTTGGCGAATGGGCAGACCAGGTCAATCACCTTGATGCCGGTTTCCAGCAGTTCTTGCGACGGGCTAAGTTCATCGTAGGCCGGTGCCTTGCGGTGAATCGGCGCGGTCAGGGTCTGGTCGACCGGGCCACGCTCGTCGATTGGCGCGCCCAGCACGTCCATGATGCGGCCCAGGGTGGCCTTGCCGACCGGAACCGTGATGTTCGCGCCGGTGTTGTAGACGATGTTGCCGCGGCGCAGGCCGTCCGACGTGCCCAGCGCGATGGTGCGCACAATGCCGTCGCCCAGTTGCTGCTGGACTTCAAGCGTCAGGGCAGAGCCTTCCATCTTGAGCGCGTCATAAATCTTGGGCATCTGGTTGCGGGCGAACTCCACGTCCACCACCGCGCCAATACATTGAACAATCTTGCCCTGGATGCTGGTGTCCACGAGTGTTTCTTGAGCCATGACCGAATCCTTTTGGTTCTTTAATCTTGTAAATCTGGGCGGCGCGGCTTAGACCGCTGCGGCACCGGCAACGATTTCCGAAAGTTCTTTCGTGATCGCTGCCTGACGCGTCTTGTTGTAGATCAGCTTGAGCTCGCCAATCACGCTGCCGGCGTTGTCGGTGGCCGACTTCATGGCCACCATGCGGGCCGACTGCTCGGACGCCATGTTCTCGGCCACGGCCTGGAACACCAGCGCCTCGACATAGCGGACCAGCAGCTCGTCGATCACGGTCTGCGCGTCGGGCTCGTAGATGTAGTCCCAGCCGTGCTCGTGCTCGTTCTCGGTCTTGTCAGCCTGCATGCGGTCTGCCGTCAGGGGCAGCAACTGCTCGACCACCGATTCCTGCTTCATCGTGTTGATGAAGCGGGTGTAGCAAAGGTACACGGCCTTGACCTTGCCTTCGCTGTACGCGTCGAGCAGCACCTTGACCGGGCCGATCAGCTTGTCCAAATGCGGCTTGTCGCCCAGTTGGGTGACATGCGCCGCCACCTTGACACCGATGCGGTTCAGGAAACCCAGGCCCTTGTTGCCGATGGCGACGGCCTGCGCAGTCTCGCCGGCAGCCTGCATTTCCTTGAGCCGGCTGGTCAAGATGCGCAGCACGTTGGTGTTCAAGCCGCCGCACAGGCCCTTGTCGGTGGTCACCACGATGAACCCGGTCGTCTTGGCGTCGTTGGACTCCATGAACGGGTGGGTGTATTCGGGATTGGCCTGACTCAGGTGGGCTGCAATGTTGCGGATCTTGTCGCTGTAAGGGCGGGCGGCGCGCATCCGTTCCTGCGCCTTGCGCATTTTGGAGGCGGCCACCATCTCCATGGCCTTGGTGATCTTGCGGGTGTTTTCCACCGACTTGATCTTGCCGCGTATTTCCTTGCCTGCTGCCATCTAGATTACCCCCACGCTGGATGAGTGTGCCCCCACGCTTGTCGCTTCGCGTACTGTGCTGCTCCCCGAGGGGGCTGCTGCGCCTGTGGCCCGGCGAAGCCGGTTCCACGGCCCCTGCTGATTGCAGAGGCGCCTTGCCACGGTAGTTAGTGCGCTCATGGGTAGCTTTGGTTAATTACGCAAACGATTTCTTAAACGCAGTCACGGCGGCCGTCAATTCGGCCTCGGCGTCCTTGTCCATGGCTTTGCTGGTTTCAAGCTTGTCCATCAGGGCGGTATTCTTGTCCTTGAGCCAGGCGTGCAGGCCGCTTTCGAATGCCAGCACCTTCTTGACGTCCACATCGTCCATGAAGCCTTTGTTCACTGCGAACAGGGTGGCGCCCATGGTGGAAATCGACAAAGGCGAGTACTGCGACTGCTTGAGCAGTTCGGTCACGCGGGCGCCGCGGTCCAGCTGCTTGCGGGTGGCTTCGTCCAGGTCGGAGGCGAACTGCGCGAACGCAGCCAGCTCGCGGTACTGGGCCAGGTCGGTACGAATACCGCCGGACAAGTTCTTGATCAGCTTGGTCTGGGCGGCGCCGCCGACGCGCGACACCGAAATACCGGCGTTGATGGCGGGACGGATACCGGCGTTGAACAGGCTGGTTTCCAGGAAAATCTGGCCGTCGGTGATGGAAATCACGTTGGTCGGCACGAAGGCGGACACGTCGCCAGCCTGCGTTTCAATGATCGGCAGCGCGGTCAACGATCCGGTCTTGCCTTTCACGGCGCCTTTGGTGAAGTCTTCGACATACTTCTCGTTCACGCGGGCGGCGCGCTCCAGCAGTCGGCTGTGGAGATAGAACACGTCGCCAGGATAGGCTTCGCGGCCTGGCGGACGGCGCAGCAGCAGCGATACCTGGCGGTAAGCCACGGCCTGCTTGGACAGGTCGTCGTACACGATCAGGGCGTCTTCGCCGCGGTCGCGGAAGTATTCGCCCATGGTGCAGCCCGAGTAGGCGCTGACGTACTGCATGGCGGCTGATTCGGATGCCGAAGCCGCCACGACGATGGTGTATTCCATCGCGCCGGCTTGCTCCAATGAACGCACCACGTTCTTGATCGACGAGGCCTTCTGGCCGATCGCGACATACACGCAGGAAACGTTCTTGCCCTTCTGGTTGATGATCGCGTCGATGGCGACAGCGCTCTTGCCGGTCTGGCGGTCGCCAATGATCAGCTCCCGCTGGCCGCGGCCGATAGGCACCATCGAGTCAATGGCCTTCAGGCCGGTTTGCAATGGCTGGTCCACCGATTTGCGCGCAATCACGCCGGGCGCGACCTTTTCAATCACGTCGCTCAGCTTGGCGTTGATCGGGCCTTTGCCGTCGATGGGCTGGCCCAGGGCATTGACCACGCGGCCTAGCAGTTCGGGACCGATCGGGACTTCCAGAATACGGCCGGTGCATTTGACGGTGTCGCCTTCGGCAATGTGCTCATACTCGCCCAGGATCACGGAGCCGACCGAGTCGCGCTCCAGGTTCAGCGCCAGGCCGAAAGTGGGCGTGCCGTCTGCGGTGGCCGGGAATTCGAGCATTTCGCCCTGCATCACATCGGACAGGCCGTGGATGCGGACAATACCGTCGGCCACCGACACGACCGTGCCCTGGTTGCGGATGTCGCTGCTGGTGGCAAGGCCTTCGATCCGGCTCTTGATCAGTTCAGAAATTTCTGCGGGATTGAGTTGCATGACTCTTTCCTTCTTTCTATGTTGTTGGCTAAAACCCGGGCTGCGCGCTTGCGTCAGTTCAGGAAATCAGCGCCATTTTCATTTGTTCCAAACGGGCTTTGACCGAAGTGTCCAGCACCTCGTCACCGACAACCGCACGAATTCCGCCAATCAGCGAAGGATCGAGTTCGACCTTGACCGCCAGCTTGCGCCCAAAGCGTTTTTCCAGCACGGCCGAGACTTCGCCAATCGCTTGCTCGTCCATCGCAAAAGCGCTGAAAACGATGGCGTCGGTTGTGCCGCCTGCCACGTTCTTCAGTGAACGAAACTGGCTGGCAATTTCAGGCAGCGCCGACAGTCGGCCGTTTTCAATCACAAGGCGCAGGAAATTCCTGGCGGCCGCAGGCAACGGATCGCCGGCCACACCGGCTATCACGTCAAACACCTGGTCCACCTGCACTTTAGGGCTGTCGGCAAACTGGAGCAGCTGGGCGTTTTGCGCCACAGCCGCCAGTTTGTCGAGCCAGACGGCGGTGGCGGCCAGGTCGGAGCCCTGCGCCTTGAACAGCGCATCTGCATAAGGGCGGGCAATGGTTGCAAGTTCATCCATAGTGGTTCTGCCTTGCCTACAGCTCGGTTTTCAGGCGACTCAGCAAATCGGCGTGAACCCCGGCATCGACTTCCTTGCGGAGT
>JAQGMZ010000089.1 GCA_028292045.1 Polaromonas sp.
ACTCCGATTTCAGTAAACCTTTTTCAATTGAATCTTCTAAATCACTAATGCAGTAAGCGATGTCATCAGCTGCTTCCATGACATAAGCGAGTGGGAATCTTTGTGGATTTTCTTTGGAGTAACCAAATTGTCTCCACATAATTTCTACAAGTTCCTGTTCAGTGCTAAAGAATCCAGCTTTCTTCCTGAAAGGACGATGCTTTTCATTAGAAGGGTCAAATAATGGAGCTCTGATGTATTTGAGATGCGAAGCAAGAGCAGTATACGTAAGGTTAAGTCCGTACTCATCATCATTCCATTGTAGGAGGGCTACAATTCTTAGGCCTTGGCAATTGCCATCAAACTCTAAGAAATCTGCAAGCACTTCCTTAATCTCATTTGTAATATTTATTTCACTCGACAAGCCAATAGATCTTTGTACATAGTTCGCACCATTTTTTCTGAACCATTGAGATATCGCTGCTTCTCCAAAATGACCAAATGGGGGATTTCCCAAGTCATGCATCAAACAAGCAGTTTCAACAAAATTAATAAATGATCGTGCGGTAATTGAATCAATTAGCTCATTTTTTATTAGGTTTTCAACAATTAAGTCTGCTAAAAATCGGCCTATTTGTGCTACTTCTAATGAATGTGTTAAACGGCTTCGTACTGCTGCATTTGCCTCTAAGGAAAATACTTGAGCTTTTTGCTGAAGTCGACGAAAAGGAGCAGAAAATACTAATCGTGATCGATCACTTTCGGATTCAATTATTAAATTACGCCCCGAGAATGTACTTTTTCGTGCTCTGTCCGTTGTCAACAATTTTTTATATAGATTACTCATATTTTTTGTATTTATAGTTAATTGCACTAGTTGTTAATGTCTTTTCGTTCAAAAGCAAATTAAGGTAGAAAGTTATTAAATAAAAATATAAACCACGAGCTGTGCATCACTTCCCCCAACTGTCTTTCAACCCCACAGCCAAGTTAAACACCGGCCTACCCGCCGCATGATCCACCCGGTCCGCCACAAAATACCCATGCCGCTCAAACTGGAACTTGTCATCGGCCTTGGCTTCAATCGCACCGCCGCTGGCGAGTGATGGCTCGACGTAGGCGGTCATCACTTTCAGGCTGTCGGCGTTCAGGTTGGTCAGAAAGTCCACGCCGCCGCCCTCGGGATGCGCTTCCCTGAACAGGCGCTCGTACAGCCTCACTTCGGCGGGCACCGCGTCGTTCACGCCGACCCAGGTGATCACGCCTTTCACCTTCACCGAGTCCGAGCCCAGCGTGCCGCTCTTGGTGTTGGGAACCAGTTTGGCCTGCACTTCGGTGATGCGGCCTGCGGCGTCTTTCACCGCGCCCACGCATTCGATGACATGGCCGTATTTCAGGCGGACCTTGCTGGCGGCAATGGACTGGCCGCTGGCATTGACGTGCGCGGGGAACAGCCGGAAAAAGCCCTTGGGCGGGGTTTCCTCGTAGTCGCTGCGCTCGATCCAGACTTCTTTGCCGATCTTGAACCCGCGCTGGCCGCGCTCGGGGTGGTGCGGGTGAATCGGGGCGCTGCAATCATCTAACTCGCCTGCACCCATCACCTCGTCCCAATTGGTCAGCACCAGCTTGACCGGGTCGAGCACGGCCATGGCGCGCGGGGCGCTGCCGTCCAGCGTTTCGCGCAGGCAACCTTCGAGCGTGCTGTATTCGATCCAGCTGTCGCTCTTGGTCACGCCGATGCGTTCGGCGAACAGTTGCAGGCTTTCGGGCGTGTAGCCGCGCCGGCGCAGGCCGGCGATGGTGGGCATGCGCGGGTCGTCCCAGCCGCTGACGCGCTTTTCAATCACCAGTTGCGCCAGCTTGCGCTTGCTGGTCAGCACGTAGGTCAGGTTGAGGCGGGCGAATTCGTACTGGCGCGGGTGCGGCGTGGCAATCAAGTTGCCTTCGGCGAGGCGATCGAGCAGCCAGTCGTAGAACGGGCGCTGGTCTTCGAACTCGAGCGTGCAGATGCTGTGGGTGATCTGCTCCAGCGCGTCCTCGATCGGGTGGGCGAAGGTGTACATCGGGTAGATGCACCACATGCCTGCCGTGTTGTGGTGGTGGGCGCGGCGGATGCGGTAGATGGCCGGGTCGCGCAGGTTGATGTTGGGGCTGGCCATGTTGATCCTGGCGCGCAGCACGGCGGCGCCGTCGGGCAGTTGTCCATCGCGCATTTCGCGAAAGCGGGCCAGGTTTTCGGCCGGGGTGCGGCTGCGAAACGGGCTGTCAGTGCCGGGCTTTCCGAAGTCGCCGCGGTTCACGCGCATCTCGTCGGCTGTCTGCTCATCGACATAGGCATGGCCGGCATCGATCAGGTATTCGGCTGCGCGGTACATGAAGTCGAAGTAATCGCTGGCCTGGTACAAATTGGACTCGCCGGCGTTGTGCCAGTCAAAGCCCAGCCACTGCACCGCGTCCTTGATGCTGTCGACGTATTCCGTGTCTTCCTTTTCCGGGTTGGTGTCGTCAAAGCGCAGGTGGCACACGCCGCCGTAGTCGCGCGCCAGGCCAAAGTTCAGGCAGATGCTTTTGGCATGGCCGATGTGCAGGTAGCCGTTGGGCTCGGGCGGAAAGCGCAGGCGCACCTTGGCCGGGTCTGGCTGCCCGGCGGCATGGTGCGCGGCGTCGCCCGGGCTGCCGCCCCAGCGGCGGGTGGCATAGGTGCCCTCGGCCAGGTCTTTTTCGATGATCTGGCGCAGGAAATTGCTGGGCTTGTGCGCTTCTTTGCCAGTGGATGCAGAGGCGGGTGATGAGACGGGAGATGAGGCGGGTGAGGTCATTGCTTAATTCTAGGGGTTAGCGTCCGGAGGTTACGTTTGGCAACCTTCTTAACTGTGCAGGTTGTAGGCAGCCCATAGGCTGGCGTGTTTAATTCATACATGGGCATTTGGCGCCCTTTCTTTAGGAGAAGTTCATGAAGACAAGCATTCGCACCCCCCGCCCCGCAGTCATGGCTGGCCTGGCCGCTACGCTGGCCATGGCCGCCCTGGGTTTTGCCGGAAATGCCCAGGCGCGTGACAACGTGAACTGGTCGATTGGTGTCGGCATACCGGGCGCGGTGGTGAACGTGGGCAATGTGGGCTCCATCTACCCGCAGCCTGTTTACGTACAGCCGCAGCCGATCTATGTTCAGCCCCAGCCGGTGTATGTGCAGCCGCAACCGCGTTACTACGCGCCGCGTCCGGTGTTCGTGAATCCGGCCCCGGTGTACCTGGCACCACAGCCTATCTACTATGAGCGCCGCCATGGCGGCCACCACCGGCGCCATGGTGGAGGCAACTATGTCCAGGGCAATGCCTATGGCCAGGGTTATGGGCAAGGCTACGGCGAGGTCTATTACCAGCGCGATGGCCGGGATGGCCACCGGGGTGACCGGCATGACGGCCGCCGCTGATCCAGCCGTTCACCGCCCGCTGACGTAAAAAAGCCCGCATGGCCTGAAGCCTGCGGGCTTTTCCACGCCTCTTGGGGCGCGATGAAAATAGTCTGTCGATCAACGTGCCCGCAAGGGCCGCATCACGCAGCTTTCCAGAAAATATAGTCTGCCTGGTAGGGCAGCGTTTGCTTGTCGCCCACGTCGGTCTGGGTGCAGGCCTTGGTCAGCTCCAGTCCGCCCTTGGTCTTGACGCGCTGAATGTACGTGATGTTTTGCATGGCGCCCGATGCAGCGCCGGGCGTGCCTTTGGACAACTGGAAAGGCAGGTTGGAGGCACCCGGACGCGGTGCAATGGCCACCTGCATGCCGACCACGCTCGAGCCATCCATGTGGGTCCAGGTGGCGGGAGGGCCTGAATACTTGCCCACCACTTTGCCGGTACGGTCCATCAGGTCGGCCTGGGGGCTGGCAAGTACCCAGCCGATGTTGCCGCCCATGGCCGGGTTGGCCTTGCATTCGTAGTTGAGAATGCCGACCGCCGTGGTCTCCAGCGCCACCACATGGCCAGGGGGAACCTGTACCTGGGTGTCGAGCTGTTCCTGGGCATATTCCTTGGGTGGCGGCTTGACGCCAGCGCATCCGGCCATCAAGACCGCAGCGCCCGTCACAAATACCAGCGAAAGTGCCGCGCTTTTGCTGCGCAGGCCGGTTGGGGTGAATGCTTTTTTCATCGGATTCCTCATGTTGTTGGTGTCCGGCCTAGTACAACGCACGCCTGAAAGCCCGACGGTAGGACGCTGCGCTGACTTGCTGAGGGTTCGATTCGTGGCAGCAGAAAAATAAAAAGCAGGCTGGACGCGCTCATTGCCCAAAGCGGGGACCGCCGCGTAAAAATTCGCTCTCCTCGGCGGTGCTGGTGCGGCCAAGCACGGCGTTGCGGTACGGAAAATGGCCGAAACGCGCAATGATGGCCTGGTGCTGCAGGGCGGCGTCCAGGTTGCCTTGCAGCTTCAAGGCCAGGTCGGCGGGCGCGTCGGCGATGAGTTGGGAGAAGCTTGCCACGCTTCTTGCCTGCAGGCCCTCGTCCTCGGCATGCATCAGCGGCATGCCCATGAATACGCGGCCAACCCACGGCAGTTGCAGGTCTTCGCGGGCATGCAGCGTGTGCAGCGTCAGTTGCCGGGCATGCGCGTCGCCGTCAAAAGCCCGGGCCGTGCCGCGAAATACATTGCGGCTGAACTGGTCCAGCAAAATCACCAAGGCCAGCCGTGTGGCCGGGGCTGCTTCCCAGCCATTGAGCATGCCCTGCAGGGCTTGCTGCACGGCAGGGCCGAACCGGCCGCGGATTTCATCGTCGAGCGGGGCGCCGCCCTGGAACCAGCGCTTGTTCAGGTCGGTCGAAGGCCAGCCCAGCGCCAGCCCGTCGCCCAGCCAGAATTCAAGGATTTCGGTGGCCAGCGCGGTATGCGGTACAGCTGTCGGCAGGTGATGGTTCATGGTCCAGGGAGCTTAGCATCGGCCCGGCCGTGCAGCGCCGGCACCGTGGGTGGGCAGATGTCCTGCAGCGATAATCAGGCCCATTTTGAATGGGAGATTGTGTGGATATTGCACTGTTGATCAAGGCCGGCATCATGGGCATCGTCGAGGGACTGACCGAGTTTCTTCCCATTTCCTCAACCGGCCACCTGATCATGGCCGGCGCGCTGCTGGGCTTTGACGACGACAAGGCCAAGGTGTTCGACATCGCCATCCAGACCGGCGCCAATTTTGCCGTCATTCTGGTGTACTGGCAAAAAATCCGCAGCACCCTGGTTGCGCTGCCGACCGAAAACCAGGCCCGGCAGTTCGCGCTCAACGTGCTGGTGGCTTTTATCCCGGCCGTCATCCTGGGGCTGCTGTTCGGCAAGGCCATCAAGGCGCATCTGTTCACGCCGGTGGTTGTGGCCAGCGCCTTCATCGTCGGCGGCTTCATCATCTTGTGGGCCGAAAAGCGCCAGCAGCGCAACCCGGCGGCGGTCCGCATCCACGATGTCGAGTCGATGTCCACGATGGACGCGCTGAAGGTCGGCCTGGTGCAATGCCTGGCCATGATTCCGGGCACCAGCCGCAGCGGCGCCACCATCATCGGCGGCATGCTGCTGGGCCTGTCGCGCAAGGCGGCCACCGACTTTTCGTTCTATCTGGCCATTCCGACCCTGATTGGCGCCGGGGCCTACAGCCTGTACAAGGACCGCGCGCTGCTGTCGATGGCCGATGCACCGATGTTCGGCGTCGGGCTGCTGTTTTCCTTCATCAGCGCGTGGCTGTGCATTCGCTGGCTGCTGCGCTACATCGCCAGCCACGACTTCGTGCCCTTTGCCTGGTACCGCATCGCGTTTGGCGTGGTGGTGCTGGCGACTGCGTGGAGCGGGGTGGTGAACTGGTCGGGTTGAATGCGGAGTTCTGGCATTGGACAACTTGCTTTTGAAAACGTCTTTTTCTTTTGTTATTGGTGGCGTGACCTGCCATCTGTTCTTGCCTCGTCTTGCTCTTGCTCTTGCTCTTGCTCTTGGGCTTTGGGGAGTTTCTTTTGTGGTTTGAGGGGTGAGCGCCTGCCCGGCTGGGGGTAACTTTCTTTTCTGGCAAAAAAGAAACTCACGAAAGAAAGTTGCCTCAGGGGCCGGGAGCGGGTTAGAGCTGGACGCTCTGTCGGGCCGTCGCTTCGCTGGGCCCTGGGCACCTGGATCTGAGGGCCGGTAGCTTTAGCAATCACTGGCTGG
>JAQGMZ010000102.1 GCA_028292045.1 Polaromonas sp.
CAATCGGTTTTTTGTTCGTGGGCACAAGGGGCGGCAATTGCGCAGCCGCGAGTTCGCCGTCCAGCAAGTGGCGGCGTGTCCAATGGGCATGGCGGGAGAGCGAAGCGCTGACGCCACGCGGGGCGCCCTTGGCCGGGTCCGGCGGTGGCACTGGCGTGACAACGCCGATAACCAGCGCGGGAAAGTCTTCGCGCAGCGCCTGCAGCACGGGTTCTGCGTCTGAATCATTCGAGCAGAGCACGACCTGGTCGTACAAGCCTTTGGCGGCGTCCCGGTACATGGCCATGGCCAGGTTCACGTCGGTCCTTTTCTCCTCGATCTTCCAGACCCGTACCCGATCATTCCTGTCGTAAGGCATACCGTCGCGAAAGACGGGAACCAAGGCGCCGCTGTTGTCCATGCTGTGGGTTCCGAGAACGATGGAAAAGCGCTCTGGGTACATGATTTGCAGCGCCCGATGGTACGCTTGCTGTGCTTGCACCGAGGCGTTGCCGTGCGAGGCAAAGCGCGCCAAGGCATGCGCACTGAAGAGCTTGACCGCTTCAATGCGAGCGGCACCGTCCTGAACCGTCAGCAGGTCATTAAACAGGCGCACCAGGTCGAGCCACTTGTACGGCGAATTGCGCAACCGGCCGTAATACAAGTTGTAGCCGTCGACGTAGACAGCTGTTTTCTTTGTCGCCAAAGGGGTTTTTCTCACAAAACTATCGGGCATGAAAAAACCGCCCTGGAGCGGTTTTTTCGTCCTGAGCCGCAGCCAACTGAATGACCCGGCAAAGGAGGAGTGGTGGTTTTATGATAACCGCCAATGGTTATAAAGTCAATCATTATCAGGCCATCAGCGCCTACAAACGCAACATTCCACGATTTACATTATGTTAAGTTCTGTAATTATTCAAGTAATTCAACCTGTCTTTTTTAGCATCACGCCAGCGTGTGATCACTTCTCAACGACCATGCTGATGAAGAACTGCTTTAAGCCACGGCAGACAAAGCGATTGCTCTGGCGCAGCGTGCCGTGAATGCGTGTTTGTTGCCTCAAACCGTGTTTCGCAACACTCTACCGCTATCGCTGGTGGCATGCGCGCTACAAGGCGCCGCTGAGCAATGAGCGCATCGAAGTACGCCTAGTGCGTCTTGTCAGTTAACTATTCTTGATTGCCGCTTTAAGTAAGGCCAGCTACGCTTTGACCAACTATGGGGACAAAAGAATCCGATGAATTTTTCTATTTTCAAGCCGCCGATGGATCGGCACCTGCTCAAATCGCACAAGCAAGTATCTGGAGGACGCCAAAGTCTAGCGGGTTGAGCATCAGGCCGCAGCCGAACACCACAGCGCCTTGACGCAGCTGTACGTCGAGCGCATAGTCCGCATCGAGGCAAATCCTCAAGGCGTTACACGATGGCGCAAAGCGCAACGAGCGGCTGACAGCCAGAGCGTTCTCTCGCCATCGGACGCAGTGCTGGTCTACGCGCCCCGGGCTTTGCAAGCCTAACCTGAGTCTGCCGTCTGACCCTGGCCTTACTGGCCTTATTGACCAATCGTGATGCGTCACAAAAAAAGGGGGTTATCTGCCTGTGCCTTGGCTCATGCATGTGCCCCTGGCGCCTGCAGGGGCTGGACAGCGAGGCGCATGCCCATGGCTTTCAAAATGGCAGAAAAACTGCTCAGTGCAGGGTTTCCTTCGGGTGACAAGGTACGGTAAAGCTGTGTTGGATTCAGGTGCGCCTGCTCGGCGATGGTTTGCACCCCGCCAAAGGCCTTGGTCATTTGGCGCAGTACAGTCAACAGTTCGGCTTGATCGCCATCTTCAAGAATGCTGCTGAGCAATTGGGCCGCATAGGCGGGATCTTCCCGATACATCTCGGCCATTGCATCGTCGTGTGCTTTATCTTTCATCGTGTGCTCTCTTTTGCCAGTCTTGCCAATGCTCGCAAGCACGGTCTATATCCGTATCTTGCGTCCGCTTGTCACCACCACACAGCAGCAAGACGATCGCTTTGCCTGCCATGGCGTAGTAAACCCGATAGCCCGCCCCTACATCAATGCGAAGTTCCCACACGCCTTCGCGACAGAACTTATGGTCGCCAAAGTTTCCCTGCTCCAGCCGATTGACCCGCCGGTCTATCGCGATTCTGGCAGTGGTGTCACGCTGCTTTCGCAGCCATTCAACATAGACATCCTTCTCCTCGCTGGTTAAATAATGGCGAATTTCATACATGCCACATTTTCGTTTAAAAACGAAATTTTATCAAGCTGCTTATGAACATTTGAAGTTGGCATTAATTAGCAACAAGGCTGGCTTGGCTTGTGCAATGATGCACGGTCAATTGTGCAGCTACCTATTACTCGTAGGACAGGACTGCAAAAGATCCTAGCTTGACGTCGAATCATCGAGACTGCTTGCTACAAGTCGGTCATTCAAAGCTACAGGCTTTGGTTAGCAATGCGGCCGAAATTTCCATGGCCCACAGGCACCTGTTATTGGCAACTTGCTTACCTTTGTCAAGTTGCTGGCTTCAAAAAAATCAGACAGCGATGGCTTGCAGGTTACCGCTTGATCGCGATCAGATGTTTCAACGTAATTATCTCTTTACCGTCGTGGATTGCTAGCGCGGTAGCCGCATTGAGCAACCTCAAGATTTCGCCCTTCAGTTTTCCCAACGATTGCCGTCTCAGCAAGCGGTCCATCCTGGTGCCATGCACCATCATGATTCATCGTGCACCAGATCGAAACACTTTGATGACGCCAACCTCTAGATCCTTTTAAATTGGACACTTAATTCTGGCCTGGATTTTGCTTATTACGCTTGCCCGGCTCATGTCAACGACGACGCAGTGTGGTGGCACCTCCGCCAATGAAGGCGGGACCCGAAGAACTGAAAGCATCACCGCTTGAATGTTCGTCTGTTCCAACCCGGTTTGCACCCGTTCCCATCGGAGGCTCCTGCCGGCGCTGTACCCGCAGTGTCGCCAATTACCTCTTCATGGCCGGTTGCGGAAGTACTCGACATGAAAATAGCAGTCATTGGCCACGGTATGGTGGGCCACAAGTTTCTCGAACAACTCCATGAGCTCGGCATCGGGCAGGCAGAAGTCACCGTGCTGTGCGAGGAACCGCGGCCGGCCTATGACCGGGTTCACCTGTCCGAATTTTTTACCGGCAAGACCGCCGAAGACCTGTCGCTAGTCGAGCCAGGCTTCTTCGAGCGCACCGGCTTCACCTTGCGGCTTGCCGCAAGGGCAGCGGCCATCGAACGCCGCAACAACACCGTCACCACGGCCAACGGCGAGGTGGTGCACTACGACAAGCTGGTGCTGGCCACGGGCTCGTCGCCCTTCGTGCCCTCGGTACCTGGCCGCGACCGGCCAAACTGCTTTGTGTACCGAACCATTGAAGATCTGGAGGCAATGAAGGAATGCGGCGCTCGCTCTCGAAGCGGTGTGGTCGTCGGCGGCGGCCTTTTGGGCCTGGAATGCGCCAAGGCCCTGCGCGACATGGGCCTGCAAACGCACGTGGTTGAATTCGCCCCACGGCTGATGGCTGTTCAAGTCGATGAAGGCGGTGGGCGAGCGCTGCGCAGCAGCATCGAGGCGCTGGGCCTGCACGTACACACCGGCCGAAATACGGTCGAGATCGTCGATGGCGCGACGGCGCGGCACCGCATGGTTTTTGCCGACGGCACGCACTTGGAAACCGACATGATCGTGTTCTCCGCTGGCATTCGTCCTCGCGACGAACTGGCTCGCCAGTGTCTGCTGGCGCTGGGCGCGCGCGGCGGCATCGCTGTCGATACCCACTGCCGCACCAGTGACCCCAACGTCTATGCGGTCGGCGAATGCGCCTCGTGGAACGACCAGACCTTCGGCCTTGTGGCGCCCGGCTACGACATGGCACGGGTGGCAGCCAGGCACATTGCTGGCCAGCACGATGCGGCCTTCGTTGGCGCCGATATGAGCACCAAGCTCAAGCTGATGGGCGTGGACGTGGCGAGCATCGGCGACGCACACGGCAAGACACCTAAGTCGCGAGCCTACCAGTACATCAACGAGCACAAACAGATCTACAAGAAGATTGTCGTCAGCGAAGACGGCAAACAGCTGCTGGGCGCTGTGCTGGTCGGCGATGCGGCCGAGTATGGCACCCTGCTGCAACTCGCACTGAACGGCATTGCGCTGCCGGCGGACCCCGAGTTTTTGATTCTGCCATCAAGCGACGGCAAGGCCATGCCTGGTCTGGGCGTGGACGCCCTGCCCAACACCGCGCAGATTTGCTCATGCAATAACGTGACCAAGGGCTCCATCTGCGCGGCGGTGGGAGAAGGTGCTTGCACCATGGCCGCCATGAAAGCCTGCAACAAGGCCGGCGCCTCGTGCGGCGGCTGCGTGCCACTGGTCACGCAGGTTATGAAGATGGAAATGGCCAAGCGCGGCATGGCCGTCAACAACCATCTGTGCGAGCACTTCCCCCACTCCCGCCAGGCGCTGTACCACCTGGTGCGCGTCGGCAACATCAGGAGCTTTGTCGAGCTGCTCTCCAAACACGGCCAGGGACTGGGCTGCGATGTGTGCAAGCCCACGGCGGCCAACATCCTGGCTTCCTGCTGGAACGACTTCGTGCTCAAAAAGGACCTGGCGAGCCTGCAGGACAGTAACGACTACTTCTTGGGCAACATCCAGAAAGACGGCTCCTACTCTGTTGTGCCCCGGATGCCTGGCGGCGAAGTCACGGCCGACGGCCTCATCGCCGTCGGCCAGGTTGCCAAGAAGTACGGCCTCTACACCAAGATCACCGGCGGCGCCCGCGTGGACCTGTTCGGTGCCCGGGTCGAGCAACTGCCGCCAATCTGGGA
This sequence comes from Polaromonas sp., assembly GCA_028292045.1. Classification (GTDB taxonomy): domain Bacteria; phylum Pseudomonadota; class Gammaproteobacteria; order Burkholderiales; family Burkholderiaceae_C; genus Polaromonas. Next base: position 4,855 of record JAQGMZ010000102.1, read on the forward strand.
AGAACTGATCGCTGCAGGCTTTGAATCCGGCCATGCCTACGGTAAGTCGCTGCGCACGGTCAAGAGCTGCGTGGGCTCGACTTGGTGCCGCTACGGCGTAGACGACAGCATGGGCATGGCGATCGAACTCGAGAACCGCTACAAAGGCCTGCGCACGCCGCACAAGATCAAGTTCGGCGTGTCGGGCTGCACGCGCGAATGCGCCGAAGCCCAAGGCAAGGACGTCGGCCTCATTGCTACCGAAAAGGGCTGGAACCTCTACGTCTGCGGAAACGGCGGCATGAAGCCTCGCCACGCCGAGCTGCTCGCATCGGACCTTACCAAGCCCGAGCTCATCAAGCTAGTCGACCGTTTCCTGATGTTTTATGTGCACACCGCTGACCGGCTGCAGCGCACCAGCACCTGGCGCGACAACCTCGAGGGCGGGCTCGACTACCTCAAGGGCGTGCTGATACAAGACACCCTGGGCCTGGGCACCGAGCTCGAGGCCCAGATGCAGCATGTGGTCGACACCTACCAGTGCGAATGGAAGACTGCAGTGAACGACCCGGTCACGCGTCAACGCTTTCGCTCGTTCGTCAACAGCGACAAGCCGGACGAACACATCGTGTTCGTGCAGGAACGCGGGCAGATTCGCCCTGCCCGCCAGGAAGAGCGAGAAGTCGCCGATGTTGCCAACGTCTGACTATCAGGAATCCTCATGAACACACAGACACAGAACTGGACCGCCGTGTGCGCCGCTAACGAAATCCTCCCCGACACCGGGGTGTGCGCGTTAATCGAAGGCGTGCATGTCGCGATCTTTCACGTCGGCCAAGTACAGCAATTTTTTGCCATCGACAACGTCGATCCCAAGTCGCAGGCCAGCGTGCTGTCGCGCGGGCTCGTGGGTAACCTGGGCGATCGCCTTGTTGTCGCTTCCCCGCTTTACAAGAACCACTTTGACCTGCGCAACGGCGAATGCCTCGAAGCGCCCGAGCATTCCGTGCGCGCCCACACGGTACGCGTCACGCAAGGCCACGTGCACGTTGCGTTGCGCTGACCTGCCTCATCCCCTTTTTTATCACTCACAGTTCTCAAGGAATACTTATGGCCTATCTAGCTCCCACCGAGTTCGTGACCAAGATGGTCGACGCCGGCGAATCCAAGCTCCTCATGTCGACCCGCGATACCCTCATCCGCTCCTACATGGCCGGCGCCATCCTGGCCCTGGCGGCCGCGTTCGCCGTGACTGTCACCGTCAATACCGGGAACGCCCTGGTTGGCGCCATGCTTTTCCCGGTTGGTTTCATCATGCTCTACCTGATGGGTTTCGACCTGCTGACCGGCGTGTTCACGCTGGCGCCGCTCGCCGTGCTGGACAAGCGCGCGGGCGCGACCTGGAAGGGCGTTTTCCGTAACTGGGGCCTGGTCTTTTGCGGCAACTTCGCCGGCGCGCTGACGGTTGCCGTGTTCATGTCCATCATTTTCACTTTCGGCTTCAGCGAGGCCCCTAATGCCGTAGGCGAGCGGCTTGGCCACATCGGCGAAGGCCGCACGCTGGGTTACTCGTCGCATGGCGCGGCCGGCATGCTGACTTTGTTCATCCGCGGTGTGATGTGCAATTGGATGGTGTCGACCGGCGTGGTCGCAGCCATGATGTCGACCACCGTATCGGGCAAGGCCATTGGCATGTGGATGCCCGTAATGATCTTCTTTTACATGGGCTTTGAGCATTCGATCGTCAACATGTTTTTGTTCCCTACCGGCCTGATGCTGGGCGGCAAATTCACGCTGATGGACTACCTCATCTGGAATGAAATTCCGACTGTGGTGGGCAACCTGGTTGGCGGTTTGACCTTCGTCGGCCTGACGCTTTACGCCACTCACTACAAGACGGCTCCCAAGCGCGTCAGCCGCTGAGCCGCCAATTGGACAAAACGCTGCGCGTGACGCTCGGCCAGCATTCGCTGGCACGTGCCGGGTCGGTCAACCAGGATTTTTTCGGGGCCATGCTGCCTGAGGGCTCACTGAAAATCACCAAAGGCCTTGCCGTCGCGCTCGCCGATGGCATTGGTTCGAGCCGCGTCAGCCAGATTGCCAGCGCTGCGGCGGTACGAGGCTTCCTCGACGATTACTACGCCACGTCCGACGCCTGGTCGGTGCGCCGCTCGGCCGAACGCGTGCTCAGTGCGACGAACGCCTGGCTGCACGCGCAGACAATGCGCAGCGACGCGCGTTTTGACAAGGATAGAGGCTACGTCTGCACCTTCAGTGCGCTGATTTTCAGGAGCCGCGACGTGCACATGCTGCACGTCGGCGATTCCCGTATTTACCGTCTGCACCCACAGGCGCTCGAACAGCTCACTGAAGACCATCGGGTGCGTCTGTCTTCAGTCGAGTCTTATCTGGGGCGTGCGCTGGGAGCGGGTACGCACGTGGAAATTGACTATTGCGACTGGGCCGCCGAAGTGGGCGAGGTTTACCTGCTGGCTACCGATGGCGCCTGCGTGCATCTCGACGCGCAGGCCGTGCACGATGCACTCGCGCTTAGCGGCAACGACCTCGACGAAGCTGCGCGTCTGCTCGCCACCGCAGCGCGGGACCGGGGCAGCGATGACGATGCCACCGTCCAACTGGTTCGCATTGACGAGTTACCGCCGCGCGACGAAGCCTGTCTGCAAACACAGCGCCAGGACCTGACGATTGCGCCGCCGTTGGCACCGGGGGCGCGCTTTGAGGGTTATACACTGGTGCGAGAACTGCAGGTGAGTTCGCGCAGCCACGTGCACCTTGCAGTAGACGACGCCACCGGGCAGCAGGTGGTCCTCAAGCTGCCGTCGGTGGATCTGCGCGAGGACGCAGACTACCTTGACCGCTTCGTGCTCGAAGAATGGGTGGCACGACGCGTCGACAGCCCTTATGTGCTAAAGGCTAGCCCGATCGACCGCCCGCGCAGGCACCTCTACGTTGCGATGGAATACGTCAACGGGCAGACGCTGGCGCAATGGATGGTCGACCACCCGCAGCCAAGCCTGGACAGCGTGCGCGAGATCGTTGGGCAACTGGCCCGGGGACTGCAGGCATTGCATCGCAAGGAAATGCTGCACCAGGACCTTCGACCGGAGAACATCATGATCGACCGGGATGGGACGGTCAAGATCATCGACTTGGCGTCGGCCCACGTGGCAGGACTGGTCGACCGGGCTGGCGAACGCGCCGCACTCGTGCTGGCCGGCTCCTTGCAGTACACGGCGCCTGAGTACTTCGTTGGACAGGGCGGCACGGCCCGCTCAGACCTGTTTTCTTTAGCCGTCATCGCCTACAGGATGCTCAGCGGCCAGTTGCCATACGGCCTGCAGGCTTCCCGCATCCGGTCGCCCGCCGACTTGAACCGCCTGCGCTACGTGCCGGTGCGGCATCTTCGGCCCGAACTGCCCGCCTGGGTCGACGCCGTACTGCAAAAAGCATTGCACCCGAATCCTGCGAAGCGGCAGGAAGCAGCCTCTGAATTTGTGCATGACCTGAAAATGCCCGGCCCACGGTTTTTTGGTGTCAAGACCGCACCGTTGATCGAACGCCACCCAGTGCGCTTTTGGCAATGCACGACCGTGATTCTCGCCATCTTCTCGATTATCCTGCTCGCGCTTCGGTATTCAGGGCGTTGAATGAGGCTTCGTGCCAATCAAAAACATTTAGCAGCAAGCCATGCTGGCGCTGCACCGGGTACGCCAAGGCTTTGTTTGTAAAGGCCCGCACGACCCAGGCGAACCAGATTCGCTGGTTGTGCTGGGCGAGTTCGGGTTGATCATTCCTAAGGCATAGGACATATTGCAAAGCGGGTGCCATTGCAGCTCAAGCCAAGGCCAACGCGATTCAATCTGGCAAGAATCGCACTGGCCGCTTGCAGAGTCAATCACTTAAAAGGCTTGCAGAATTTGGTAAAGGATTAACATAACTATTTGGAAGCACTCACGCTTACAGTACCGCATTCCACGATTATGGTTATGTTAAGTTCGTTAACAATTTTTGC
>JAQGMZ010000104.1 GCA_028292045.1 Polaromonas sp.
CAGCTGATCGCCGTGCTGATCGGCGTCTGCGTGCCGCTGTTCAATGTGGCGGCGGTCTGGCCCATGGCGCGCCACGCGGGGCGCGGCTTTCTGGGCGAACTGGTCCGCAACCCCTTGATCGTGGCCACCGCGACCGGTCTGGCGGCCAACCTGCTGGGCTTCAGTTTGCCGGAGTGGTCAGTGCCCACGCTGTCGCGCATCGGGGCGTCGGCCATCGTGCTGGGGCTGATGGCCGCCGGCGCCGGCATGCAGTTCAGCCAGTTGTCGCAGGCAAAAACCCTGGGATGCGCGGTGCTGCTGATTCGCCATGCCCTGACACCGCTGGTGGGGCTGGTGCTGGCCCGGGCTTTTGGCCTGTCAGCGGTGCAGGCCAGCATCCTGCTGGCTTTTTCGGCCTTGCCGACGGCTTCCAGCGCATACGTGCTGGCTGCGCGCATGGGCTACAACGGCGGCTATGTGGCCGGCCTGGTCACGCTGTCCACCCTGCTGGGCGTGGTGAGCCTGCCGTTTGCGCTGGGCTTGCTGCATTGATGGCAGTTAAAGTCGCACATTTAATGCTATTTTATTAATAGCTAAATATACATGAAGCACATGTGCAAACGGCTATTTTTATCATAAAGATTGCATCTGTCGACTTTATTGGACGAGCGCCCAGGCCACATGCTCGCGAACCAGGGCGCTGGGATGGTCGGCGCGGCGCTGCAAACCTGCCCGCAGGCTGGCGGGCTCCACCACGCCGCTGCGCAAGGCATTGCCCATGGCGACCGCAATATTGCGCAGCCATCGTTCATGGCCGATGCGGCGAATCGGGCTGCCTTCGGTCAAATGCAGGAACGTTGCTTCACTCCATTCAAACAAGGTCTCGAGTTGCTGCCCCGTCAAGCCCTGCCGCTCGTCAAAATCAGGCAAGCTGCTGCGCTGCGCAAACTTGTTCCACGGGCAGGCCAGCTGGCAGTCGTCGCAGCCGTAAATCCGGTTGCCCATCAAGTGGCGAAACTCCAACGGAATGGGACCGGCGTGCTCGATCGTCAGGTAAGAAATGCAACGCCGCGCATCCAGCTTGCCAGGCGCAACGATGGCCTGCGTCGGGCAGATGTCGATGCAGGCCTGGCAACTGCCGCAATGCGGCGTGACCGCCTCGCTGGGCGGCAATGCAATGTCGACAAATATTTCACCCAGGAAAAACATCGAACCCGCTTCGCGGTTGAGCAGCAGCGTGTGCTTGCCGCGCCAGCCCTGGCCGCTGCGGGACGCCAGTTCGGCCTCCAGCACCGGCGCCGAGTCGGTGAAGGCCCGGTGGCCAAACGGCCCGACATGCGCACCGATCTGCTCGGCGAGTTGTTGCAGCCGGGCGCGCATCACCTTGTGGTAATCGCGGCCCCGGGCATAGACCGAGACGATGCCCTCGGCGGGCCGCCCGAGGCGTCTGAACTCCAGCGCCTGCCACCCGCCCGGCAGGCCAGGCGTGTTCGCAGGCAAATAGTCCATGCGCGCCGTGATGACGCTGACCGTGCCGGGGATCAACTCGGCCGGGCGGGCCCTCTTCAGGCCATGCGACTGCATGTAATGCATGTCCCCATGAAATCCTGCGGCTAGCCAGGCCGATAATCCGGGTTCCGCCGACGACAAGTCAATGTCCGCGATGCCGGTCTGTGAAAATCCAAGCGCCTTTGCCCATGTCTGAATTTGAGAAACGAGATGATGACTGTTCCACTGATGAGAGGTTGGCATCCGCTGATTGTAAAAAACATGGCCTGGCTTGACGAAGCCTCCACGCAATCTTTTGCGCTGTCACTGTCGCGCAAACCGGCAATCGTCCGTGCCCTGATCGAGCTTCATGGCGACCTGGGCGCCGGCAAGACCACGTTCGTGCGTCATCTGCTGAGCGCCCTCGGTGTGCAGGGCCGCATCAAAAGCCCGACCTATGCAGTGGTTGAAACTTACACAATTCCGCCAACCGGCCTTGACTCGGGCCACAATCCGGAATTGGCAATCTGGCATTTTGATTTCTACCGTTTCAATGATCCACAAGAATGGGAAGAAGCCGGGTTTCGCGATATTTTCGCAGCCCCCGGCCTCAAGCTGGTCGAGTGGCCGGAAAAGGCCGGCGACCATTTACCACGGCCTGATCTGGTGATCGGCATCGAGATGCAGCCAGATGCATCGCGCGCCATTGCCCTGACGGCCTATACCCCCACGGGGGCGGAGTTGCTCGCATGAAAAACAAGAAGTCGCCTGCGGGCCCAAGCCGCCGCCAGACCTTGCAGATGGGCGGCATCGTCCTGCTGCTCGGCACCCAGCACATCGCCCGGGGAGCGACCATCGTGGCGGTGCGCGTCTGGCCATCGAAAGACTACACGCGGCTGACCATCGAGTCCGACACGGAGATCAAGGCGCGCCAGTTCTTTATTCCGGAGCCCCCGCGGCTGGCGGTTGACATCGAGGGCATCGACCTGATTCCAGCCCTGCGCGAACTCGTGGCCAAGGTCAAGTCCGACGATCCCAACATCTCGGGCATTCGCGTCGGACAAAATGCGCCCGGCGTGGTCCGGCTCGTCATGGACCTGAAAAAACCAATGCTGCCGCAGGTGTTCAGCCTGGCACCGGTGGCGGCCTACCAGCACCGGCTGGTGTTCGACCTGTACCCGGCGCAGCCCCTGGACCCGCTGGAAGCGCTGATTGCCGAAAGGCTGGCCGATTCGTCAAAACCGCAGGCGTCCACGGCTTTGCCGACCACACCAACGCCCACCGTTGCGCAGCCAGGGCCCGTGCAAGGCGGCGCCGATGATCCCCTGGGAAAACTGATGGCGCGGCAATCGGACAAATCGCCTGCATCGCCGGGGGCCCTGCCCTTGCCCCTGCCGCCGGTGCCCCCTGCCAGCGTGGTCGCCAATGCCGCGCGTCCGGCCGCGCCCAGGGCGCCGGTGGTTGCATCCGTGGAAAAAGACCGTCTTTCCGGCAACCTGCCGACTCCCCGGCAGCCCGCCGAAGCCGCGCCGTTTTCCGGAAGCGATTCGGCGCCCGACTTTGGCAACAAGACCGACCGCCTGGTCATTGTCGCCCTGGACCCGGGCCATGGCGGCGAGGACCCGGGCGCCATCGGCCCGGGCGGCACCCGTGAAAAAGACGTGGTGCTGCAGATTGCCCACCGCCTGCGCGACCGCATCAATGCGCAGCCCAACATGCGCGCCTACCTCACGCGCGACGCCGACTTTTTCGTGCCACTGCATGTCCGGGTGCAAAAGGCGCGCAGCGTCAAGGCCGACCTGTTCATCAGCCTGCATGCCGACGCCTTCTTCACCGAGACGCCTGCGGGCGCCAGCGTGTTTGCCCTGAGCGAAAAAGGCGCGT
>JAQGMZ010000112.1 GCA_028292045.1 Polaromonas sp.
ACCACGTCGTTGGCGCCCAGGATGATGGCCACGTCGGCCTGGCCGAACTCGGCGTTGATGTCCTCCATCTCGAACACCTGGTCGTAGGGCACCTCGGCCTCGGCCAGCAGCACGTTCATGTGCCCGGGCATGCGCCCGGCCACCGGGTGGATCGCGTACTTGACGGTGATGCCCCTGTCCGTGAGCTTTTGGGCGAGCTCCTTGACCGAATGCTGGGCGCGCGCCACGGCCAGGCCGTAGCCCGGCACGATGATCACGGTCTCGGCGTTGCCCAGGATGAAGGCGGCGTCGTCGGCCGAACCCGACTTGACCGGGCGCTGCTCCTTGGCGCCGGAGGCGGCAGTCGTTGCCTCGCCGCCAAAGCCGCCGCCGATCACGTTGAAGAACGAGCGGTTCATCGCCTTGCACATGATGTAGCTCAGGATGGCGCCGGACGAGCCCACCAGCGAGCCGGCAATGATCAGCATCGCGTTGTTCAGCGAAAAGCCGATGCCCGCCGCGGCCCAGCCCGAGTAGCTGTTGAGCATCGACACCACCACCGGCATGTCGGCCCCGCCGATCGGGATGATGATGAGCACGCCCATGACGAACGACAGCGCCAGCATGGCGAAAAACGCCGTCCAGCTGCCCGTCAGCATGAAGGCGATGCCCAGCGCCAGCGTGGCCAGGCCGAGCACCAGGTTGAGCTTGTGCTGCCCGGGAAACGACACCGGCGCGCCCTGGAACAGGCGGAACTTGTACTTGCCTGAAAGTTTGCCAAAGGCAATGACCGAGCCGCTGAAGGTGATGGCGCCGATGGCCGCGCCCAGGAACAGCTCCAGCCGGTTGCCGGCGGGAATCGGCTGGCCCTTGGCCACGATGTTGAAGGCATGCGGCTCGGCCACGGCGGCCACGGCGATGAAGACGGCCGCCAGGCCGATCATGGAGTGCATGAAGGCGACCAGTTCGGGCATCTTGGTCATCTCGTCGCGCTTGGCCATCAGGGTGCCGGCCGCGCCACCCACCACCAGGGCGCCCAGCACATAGACCATGCCCTGGGCCTTGCCGCCCGAGATCTCGACGATCAGCGCGCCCGTGGTCAAGATGGCAATGCCCATGCCGACCATGCCGAACAGGTTGCCGCGCAGCGAGGTGGTCGGGTGCGACAGGCCTTTCAAGGCCTGGATGAAGAAGACCGAGGCCACCAGGTACAGCAGCGTGACGAGGTTCTTGCTCATTTGGCCGCTCCCGCGTCAACCACCGCCACGGCGGCTTTCTTTTCCTTCTTGCGGAACATCTCAAGCATCCGGCGCGTGACCAGGAAACCGCCAAACACGTTGACGGCGGCCAGCGCCACGGCGAGCACGCCCATGGTGCGGCCCAGCGTGGTTTCGGTCAGGGCGGCGGCGAGCATGGCGCCGACGATGACGATGGCCGAAATGGCGTTGGTCACGGCCATCAAGGGCGTGTGCAGCGCGGGCGTGACGGTCCACACGACGTGGTAGCCCACGTAGATGGCCAGCACGAAAATGATCAGGTTGATGATGGTGGGTGACACGGCATCCATGGTCTTGTCCTTGCGAATGAGGGTTGCAGGTTGAACGGATTGGCGGGCGGGGCACGGTGGCCCCGCAGCGCTTTACTTGCGCTTGACTTCGCCGCCCTGGGTCATGAGGCAGGCGGCCACGATGTCGTCGTCCAGGTCGACGTTGAGCGCGCCGTCCTTGGTGATGATGAGCTTGAGAAAGTCCAGCAGGTTGCGCGCATACAGCGCGCTCGCGTCGGCGGCCACCAGCGCGGCGATGTTGGTCTGGCCGATCAGCGTCACGCCGTGCTTGACGACGGTCTGGCCGGGCTCGGTCAGCGGGCAGTTGCCGCCCTGGGAAGCGGCCAGGTCGACGATCACGCTGCCGGGCTTCATGGACTGGACCATCTCCTCGGTCACCAGCACCGGCGCGGCGCGGCCCGGGATCAGGGCGGTGGTGATGACGATGTCGGCCTGCGCCACGCGCTTGGCCACTTCGGTCTTTTGCCGCGCCATCCAGCTGGCGGGCATGGGTTTGGCGTAGCCGCCCACGCCGACAGCGGCTTCGCGCTCCTCGTCGGTCTCGTAGGGCACGTCGATGAACTTGCCGCCGAGGGATTCAACCTGCTCCTTGACGCTGGGGCGCACGTCGCTCGCCTCGATCACCGCGCCCAGGCGCTTGGCCGTGGCAATGGCCTGCAGCCCGGCCACGCCGACCCCCAGGATCACCACGCGGGCGGCCTTGACGGTGCCCGCCGCGGTCATGAGCATGGGGAAGAAACGCTGGTAGGCGTCGGCCGCCATCATCACGGCCTTGTAGCCGGCGATGTTGGCTTGGGACGACAGCACGTCCATGCTCTGGGCGCGGCTGGTGCGCGGGGCCGCCTCGAGCGAAAAGGACGTCAGCTGGGCTGCGGCCAGGCGCTGGAGCCCGGCGGGATCAAACGGGTTGAGCATGCCGACGATGAAGCCGCCGGGCTTGGCCAAGGCCATTTCGCTGTCCTCGGGGCAGCGCACCTTGAGCACGATGTCGCAGGCGTAGGCGCCCGCCGCATCGGTGATCTCGGCGCCCGCCAGCTGGTACGCCGCATCCGGGACACTGGCGGCGACGCCGGCGCCCGACTGCACGCGGATGGTGTGGCCCAGGGCCTTGAGCTTTTTGGCCGTTTCGGGCGTGATGGCAACGCGTGTTTCTCCGGCCGTGATTTCGGCGGGTATCCCAATCAGCATGGGTTCTCCTCAGTGCTTTATTCTTTTCTCGGAGGCCCTGGTAAAAGGACCTTGACGGTTTCGCAACTGCCGCAAAGCTTACATGAGATTTTTGTAATTTTTCGTCATTGCCGGCGAATCCAGGTCTGCATGGGCTACGTTAGGGAAAGCCCTGAGAACAGAAAAAGCCCGGCGATTTGGGACAAACCGGCGGGCTCCTTGATCAAAACGCATCACGCCGCAAACGGCTTTGGCAGGCCTATCTGGCGGTGGGCATCACAAACTCGGCCCCTTTGCCGATGCTTTCAGGCCAGCGCTGCATGATGGACTTTTGCTTGGTGTAGAAGCGCACGCCTTCCTCGCCGTAGGCGTGCATGTCGCCAAACAAACTTTTCTTCCAGCCGCCAAAGCCGTGCCAGGCCATGGGCACCGGGATCGGCACATTGATGCCCACCATGCCGACCTGGATGCGGCGTGAAAATTCCCGCGCCACATGGCCGTCGCGGGTAAAGCAGCTCACGCCATTGCCAAACTCGTGGGCATTGATCAGGTCGACCGCTTCCTTCAGGTCGTTCACCCGCACGCAGCCGAGCACCGGACCAAAGATTTCTTCCTTGTAGATGCGCATGTCGGGCGTGACATGGTCGAACAAAGTGCCCCCCATCCAGAAGCCCTGCTCGCAGCCCTCGCCCGCGTGGGCACCGGTGAAAGCGCGGCCATCGACCAACAGTTCGGCGCCCTCTTCCACGCCCAGGTCGATGTAGCCGGTGATGCGCTTGTGGGCGGTGCCGGTGACGATCGGACCCATTTCCGCGTCCAGGTGCACGCCGTTTTTGATGACCAGCGTTTCAGCCCGGGCCTTGAGCATCGGAATGAGTTTTTCCGCCACGTTGCCCACCAGCACGGCCACCGAAATCGCCATGCAGCGCTCACCGGCCGAGCCGTAGCCCGCGCCGATCAGCGCATCGACCGCCTGCTCCAGGTCGGCGTCGGGCATGACGACCATGTGGTTCTTGGCGCCGCCCAGCGCCTGCACCCGCTTGCCGTGATGCGCCCCCAGCTCGTAGATGTAGTTGGCGATCGGCGTCGAGCCGACGAACGACACGGCCTTGACGTCCGGGTGCACCAGCAGCGCATCGACCGCTTCCTTGTCGCCCTGCACCACGTTGAACACGCCGTCGGGCAGCCCGGCCTGCTTGAACAGATCGGCCATGAACAGGCTGGCGCTCGGGTCGATCGGGCTGGGCTTGAGCACAAAGCAGTTGCCGGCCGCAATGGCGACCGGGAACATCCACATCGGCACCATGACCGGAAAATTGAACGGCGTGATGCCGGCCACCACGCCCAGCGGCTGGCGCAGCGTCCAGTTGTCGATGCCGGTGGAGACCTGGTCGGTGAAGTCGCCCTTGAGCAGCTGCGGCATGCCGCAGGCGAATTCGACGATGTCGATGCCGCGCGATACCTCGCCTTGCGCGTCGGTGAACACCTTGCCGTGCTCGGCCGTGATCAGGTGCGCGAGCGTGTCTTTGTTTTTATTGAGAAGTTCCAGGAACTTGAACATGACCCTGGCGCGGCGAATGGGCGGCATGTCGGACCAGGCCGGAAAGGCAGCCTGCGCGGCCGCCACGGCGGCGTCCACATCGGCCGCGCTGCCCAGCGCCACCTGGCCGGTTACCGCGCCGGTGGCCGGGTTGAAGACGTCCTGGCTGCGTCCGGCCGACGGCGTGATGGCAGCGCCGTTCACATAATGGCCGATAGTGATTTGCGGAGCAATTTCAGCGGGCGATGAAAACATGGCGATCCTTGGTTGGCAGGCAGTCAGACAAATGAAGCAATGCGCGAAGTCTAGGGTTTGACGGCGTATTTGATAAGGGCTTCCGGGTTGATTACATTGTTCATATTCCTGAACAATGAAAGTTGCCATGCCCTCCGATCAACTGGCCCCGCTGGTGGCCGACCTACACCTGCTGACCGTGCTGGCCGCCACCCGCAGCTTCACCGAAACGGCGCGCCGGCTGGGCTTGTCCAAGGCTTCGGCCAGCATGCGCATCAGCGAGCTGGAACGCACGGCCGGCGTGTTGCTGGTGCGGCGCACCACGCGCTCGGTCGGCCTGACCGAGGCCGGCCAGCAACTGGTCAACGACATGCAGCCGGCGTTCAGCCGCATCAGCGAAAGCTACAACGCCGCCCGCGACCTGGCCGGCGCGCCGCGCGGACTCATCCGGCTGACGGCGCCGGTGGCGCTCGGGCGCCAGCACCTGGCGCCGCGCATTGCGGCCTTTTTGCGGGCGTTTCCCGAAATTCACATTGAACTTGAACTGACCGACCGCTTTGTCAACCTCGCCAATGAAGGCTTCGACCTGGCCATCCGCCACACCAACACGCCGCCTGAAACGCATGTCGCCTGGGTCCTGTGCGAAACCCGCTCGCAGTTGGCGGCCAGCCCGCAGTACCTGGCCCGGCGCGGCATGCCGTCGCATCCGTCGGAACTGGCCGCGCACGACTGCCTGCTTTACCTGCGAAGCAGCCAGGCCGGGAGCTGGACGTTCGTTCGGTCGAATGCTGGCCAGAACCAGGGCAAGCCGGCCGCAGCGGAAGTCGAGCGCGTGCGCGTCCAGGTGTCCGGCTCGCTCAAGGCCAACAACAGTGAAGTGCTGCGCGACGCACTGCTGGCCGGCCTGGGCATCGGCCTGCTGCCGGATTTCAGCCTGGCGCCCCCCGCCGCTTCCGGCGATCCGCCGGCGCTGGTGCAGGTCCTGCCCGACTGGCAGGTGCAGGGCTTTTTCGGCGAACGCATCTACGCCTTGCGGCCCTGGTCGGCCCAGGTGCCCAAGGCCGTCCAGTGCCTGGTGGAGCATCTGCGCCAGAGCTTTTCCGCAGGTTTTGCAGTTGCGCTGGGCAGTCCACGGCTTGATTCAGCACTGCGTCAAGAAGACGCAACATAATCTCGCGCATGAACAAACGATGGAAACCCAATGTCACGGTGGCGGCGGTTATAGCGCGGGATTTCGACGGCATCCAGAAATTCCTGCTGGTTGAAGAAGAAACCCGCGATGGCCTGAAGCTGAACAACCCGGCGGGCCACCTGGACCCCGGCGAAAGCCCGTGCCAGGGCTGCATACGGGAAACGCTGGAAGAAACCGCTTTTCATTTCACGCCCACGGCGCTGGTCGGCGTTTACCTGTCGCGCTTCGAACGGCTCCAGCCGGACCAGGCCGAGCCGCTGGACATTACCTACCTGCGTTTCACCTTTTGCGGAACCCTGGGCGAGCACATGGACGGCCAGGCGCTCGACGAAGGCATTGTGCGCACCGTGTGGCTGAGCGCCGACGAGATCAGGACCAGCGTGCCGAGGCACCGCAGCCCATTGCTGCTGACCAGCCTGGAAGACTACCTGGCCGGAAAGCGTTTTCCGCTGGACCTGATCACCACCGACCCGTCCGTGTTGCTCTAGGGCAAACGGCTGCGCCGGCGTCCGGCAACCCTTTTACATCGCCCAACACGGCGCATGTGAGTGACTTGAGCAAAGACAGGTCACTCCGCCGTGATCTTGCGCTCGCGCACAATGCGCCCCCAGGTGGCCGATTCGCTGGCGATGTAGCGGGCCAGCTCGTCGCGCGTGCCCGGCTGCGGCGTCAGGCCGTGCTTGAGAAGCTGCTCGCGCACATCCGGCGCATTGAGCACTTTGACCAGTTCCCGGTTCCAGCGGTCCAGCAGGGAGACCGGCGTTTTGGCGGAGGCCACAAACGCATACCAGTTGGTCGCATTGAAGCCGGCATAGCCCGACTCGGCAATGGTCGGCACGTTGGGCATGAACGCGGGGCGGCTCAAGCCCGTGGTGGCCAGTGGAATCAGCTTGCCCGATTCGATGTGCGGGCTTGCCGTGGAGGGCGTGGAGTAGTACGACGCCACCCGGCCGCCCAGCAGGTCCTGCAGCGCGGGCGCGCCGCCCTTGTAGGGAATGTGAACGGTTTCGATCCCGGCGCGGACGTTGAACAGCTCGCCGGCCAGGTGCGAGGCCGAACCGGCGCCGCTGGACGCAAAGTCAATGCTGCCCGGCTTCTTTTTGGCCAGCGCCACGTACTCGGCCAGGGTCTTGACACCGGCGCCCTCGTGCACCACCAGCACGTTGGGAAAGTTCACCCCCATCGTGATGGGCGCCAGGTCGCGCACCGGGTCGTAACCCAGTTTCATCATGTGCGGGGCAATTGTCAGCGGGCCCACCGAGCCGAACAGCAGCGTGGCACCGTCGCCGGCGGCATTGGCGACGAACTGGTGGGCAATGTTGCCGCCGGCGCCGGGCTTGTTGTCCACGATCACCGTCTGGCCGATGTTGTCGCCCAGTTTTTTGGCGATCAGGCGGGCAGCCGTGTCGGCCGCGCCGCCAGGCGCAAAACCCACCACCAGGCTCACCGGTTTTTTGGGCGGAAAGTCCTGCGCCTGCGCAAGCAGGCTGAACCAGGGCAGCAGGGCCAGCGCGGCGCCGGCTTGAAGCAGTCGTCTTTTTATCATGGTTGTCGTCTCCCTTTTTACAGCTAAAAAATCAATCGGCGCCCAGCCCTATCGGGTGGGGCTGGCGCTTTTCCACCGCATGGCGCAGCAGCGAGGCCGTGCGAAAAATGCCGTGCGCAAACTTGCCGTAGGGCAGCATGGCAAACAGCGCCATCACCACGCCCAGGTGGACCGCCAGCAAGGCGGGCAGGCCATCGGTGCCGCGCCCCAGCCACAGCGCCAGGCCGCTCAGGCTGGTAAAAAAGAGCAGCGCGATAAAGCCGAGGTCCATGGGCTTCTGGGCCGCGTCGCCGTGCTGCGGGTCGCGCCGCAGGTTCAGCCTGAACAGCCCCGCCGTGCCCAGCAGCAGGCTCACGCCGCCCACCGCGCCCAGCAGCTTGGGCAGGCTGGGCAGGTCGTAGGGCGCGACCCAGCCGAAAGCATAGTGGTACACCGTGGCCAGGCTGGTGGCGGCAAGGCACAACAGGAAGCCGTAGAAGGTCAGGTGGTGCGCGCGCCGCCGCGACAGGCTGTAGGCGTCGTCCTCGTCGTGGCAGCCCTCGCCGTGGCCGCCGTCCAGGTACTTCAGCCGCAGCACATGGCGGGTCGCCTCGGCGGTGGCCGGCGAGGTCAGCGGCTGGCCCGAGGTTGCGGGTGTCACGTCGCGCCAGAACCGCCGCACCCCCAGGCTGAGCGCCAGCACGGCCCACAGGAAGACCGGGGCGAACATGCCGACCAGCAGGTTGTGCGGAAACAGCGTGTAGAAATTGCCCTCCAGGCCGCCTCCCCACAGCGTGCCGTTCAGCGCCAGCGCCAGCAGCAGGAAAACCGCCAGCCCGGCCGCCAGCGCCAGCGACATGGCCAGCCCGTTGCGTTGGTAAAGCCTGCCCAGCGCCGGTGGCCAGGCGTAGTCGGCATAGGTCTGCACCCGCACCCGGGCCATGGCCTGCGGCACATTGACGGCGAACTCGTGCGGCGGCGCGTACTGGCAGGCGTGCAGGCAGGCGCCGCAGTTGTGGCACAGGTTGGC
>JAQGMZ010000117.1 GCA_028292045.1 Polaromonas sp.
AACGGAAATTCCAACATGCTATGCAAGAAAATTACCGTAAGTACACCCCAAGCAACTTGATGATATGCATTAACTTCAAGCCAGGGTTTTTGACGCCAAACCCACCATGCAAAGCCAGCGCACACAAAAAAAGCTATAGGAACACCCAGGGAAAATGCCAAATGCAGCGGCAGATTATGTGCATTGCCTAATATCCCAGAAAATCTCATACCTGGGTATAGTGTCATAAAGTGAGCGTACTTAAGCTCATCCCAGCCCCAACCAAAAAATGGCTTTTCGGCAATCAATGTAATTACGTTCGACCACAACACAATTCTTGAACTTTCAGCCATTCTTCCTAAAAGCCCCCCTGCGCTTTCCCCCGTAATAAATTCCATTATTGACGGCAATGTGATTACAGCGATCAAATAAATCGTTATGGCCTGAAATGCCAACAATCGTAGCGAGCGCCAGTTTGAACTATGCTTACGCGTCCACCACAGCGTCAGTACCAAAATTACGCCCCATTGTAAAAATCCTGTGCGTGAACTACTTGCCGCATTACCAAGCGCAAGAAGTAACACAATATATTTCACCCACCATGGTATATCTTCTTCAATTCGCCCTGCTAGCCATCCTGTTAACGCTACAAACCCAATGCTGGTAAGGGTAGCAAACTGGTTGCGTTGGTGCAAGTTGGCGAAAACCATGCCTGGAGACGGCTGGCTAAGCCAGGGACTTAATCCTTTAGCTAAAATGAAATATTGTATTAGCCCCATCAGTGCACTCACTACTGCGGCCACTATCCATCCAACGATTACTACTTCGGCACTGAGTCTGCGTCTTGATATCCATAACAAGACGCCACACATTGCAGAAATTAGCCATGGAAATACCTCATAAGAAGGCCTCAAAACAATTGGGTTTAACCAAGGTAAAACCAGAAAAAAACCCAAGCATAATAGTGTAAACTGCTGATTATTTAATATTTTCATCATGATTGATTAAATAATAAATAAAAAATGCTCCGATAACGGAGCATTTTAAAAGGTTATATCGCGAATTTCAAGCTATAAATAGCAATATTTTATTGTTATCAATTTACAGAAAACAGAATTTAAAAATAAACTCTTAACGGCAGCTCGATGGGCGATATTTTGCGGGCAATGTTCCATCACTGCAGCTCCAGCGAATTGAGCCCATAGGCACTACAGTTGCCACCAACGGAGCGGAGCCAGTTGCCGCAACTTCAGCTATTGCTGATGTGGTAGAAGTTGCTGCAATTGCAGCTTGGAATGCAGTCTCTGCAGTGGGAACAATCTTAATAGTATTTTTATCTGCAACTCCTCCAGCCGCAGTCGTATATTTAATAGTAATGGTTCCCGTGACATCGTCAATACTAATATCTTCCACATTTGCCGTAGGTACTGGTTTGTCCCATGCTGTTCTAAACGGCTTGGCATTTATTGCATTTTCTGCCACTGCTAGCTTCGCTCCGCCTGACAATACAATGCCTTCGCTAACTTTGGCGCGGATCGTGTAATCCTGATAAGCCGGCAAAGCGACCGCCGCCAAAATACCAATAATCGCCACAACGATCATCAACTCGATCAGGGTAAAACCCTTTTGAACCATCTGCATAGAACGCTTCATGGAAAACTCCTTGGTTAAAAATAACTTGCCTGAAGTTATTGCAGATTGTGTGCCAGGTTTTAAAAAGTTACTAAAGCCCAAGAAAAAGCTTAGTCTTCAAAAATTTTGTTGAAAATAGTGACTTTTTTGGCTTTTATGGTTAACAAAATGACATTTTTGTCACTGTTGAAAGCTATTTCAAGCGAATCGATCCCTAAATAAGCTTGAAATAGATGATTGTGGGTACACAACCGCAAAACAAAATCCACGAACCCCGCTTACGTCACTTGCCCGTGGCTGACGTTGAAGCATTGAACGTCAATGTCGCCAAAATTGCGTTTTACGCCTGCACAAACTGCATTTGCGTACCAGCCAGTTCGATAAGGTCACCATGGCCCAGCGCCACTGCCGCACTGCCCATAGGCGCGCCATTCACCACAGGTGCGCTGTCGCCTTCCACATGGGCAATTTCAAAACCTTGGTGAGTCCGGGTGATGGTAGCTACCGAAACACCGGTTTTGCCCAGGGTGGTCACGGGCTTGACCAGGGCCATCTCACGGCCAGCGACGGGGCCTGACAACACCTTGATGGTGCCGTTGACAATTTGAGCCTGCAGCGCTTCGTTGACGTACTGAATCCGGTATTTGCCGATTTCAATGGTGTCCTGGTGGTGCAGCTGCTGCTTTTTTACCGTCTTGCCGTTCACGTAGGTGCCGTTGGTGCTGTTGAGGTCCTCGATGTAGCCTTCCAGGCCGGACATCTGCAGCACGGCATGCTCGCCGCTCACGGCCATGTTGTCGATCACGATGTCGTTGTATGGCCGGCGTCCCAGGGACGTGCGGTCTTTCGTCAATTCGACTTCTTTCAGGACAACGCCATCCAGGGAAATGATCATTTTTGGCATTATCGGCACCTTTTTGTTTTAAATTTTTCAGTCATGCGGCCAGGCTCCCGGCCTTCCCGAATACAGCCGTGGCTCGGATTCGCCTTCTGAGGCCTGCACCAACAGGACCGAGATATTGTCGCGTCCACCGGCCTGATTGGCTAGCGCTATCAGCGTGAGGGCTTTTTCATCCAATGGGCCTGAGGCGTTCAAGACCGCCGCAATGGCGCGGTGCTCCACGATGTCCGACAGGCCGTCCGTGCACATGAGGTACACATCGCCCGGCTCTACCCGGTGCTGGTTGATTTCAACAACCACTGCCGCTTCAACCCCGAGGGCGCGGGTGATCAGGTTTTTGTGGGGGGCGCTGAAGGCCTGCTCGGGTGTCAGCCATCCGGCGTCTATCTGCTCTTGCAACAGGGAATGGTCTTTGGTGATCTGCGCAAGGCTTTGGTGGCGCAGGCGGTAGCACCGGGAATCGCCAATGTGGCCCAGCACCAGCCGGCTGCCTAAAAATACGCCGGCCACCAGCGTAGTGCCCATGCCTGCGTAGTCGAGGTTGGCGCCGGCGGTGCTGAAAATGGCGAAGTTGACGTCGTTCACACACGCGTCCAGCTTGCGCTGCACCGCCCGGGTTGACGGGTGGTTGCCTTCATTCAATAGCCACGCAGCAAGTTCCCGGTGAAGAAAGGAAACGGCCATGTGGCTGGCTACCTCGCCGGCGTTGTAGCCGCCCATGCCGTCGGCCAGCAGGCACACACCGGTTTGCGCATCGAACGCAAGGGCATCTTCGTTGTTTTTGCGCACTTGGCCTTGATCGGTCTGTGCGCAGATTTCGTACCTCATGGGGTGCTGGACCTAGCCTCTGTTAGTGCGAAGTGCAAGGCGCGAAGAGCGAAGGACCGATAAACTTTTTTTGCGCAGCGGGCCTTGCCTGAAAGCTCCCTTTTTGCGACACCGAAAACGCGATGCATTCATAAAAAGGAAAACCGCTCGCAAAAAATCACTGCGCCGTTTTCAGGCCGGACTGGCCTGTTTTTGGCGCGCCTGGATGATTTTCCCCATCACCAGCACCAGCAAGGCGCCTACAGCGGCCACCACATAACCCCAGTACGCGCCCTGCGGCAGGTAAGGCGCCACGGCCGGGTCGGAATAGGCCATCTGGCCTGCGATCCAGCCCAGCAGCATGGCGCCCAGCGTGATGATGACCGGGAAACGCTCCATCAGCTTGAGCACCAGCTGGCTGCCGCCGATGATGATGGGAATGCTGACCAGCAGGCCGAAGATGACCAGTGGCAACTGGTGCGTCTGGTGGGCGCCCTGCGCGGCACCGGCAATGGCCAGCACGTTGTCCACGCTCATGACCAGGTCGGCGATGATGACGGTCTTGACCGCGCCCCAGAGCTTGTCGCTTGAACTGATGTTGTGGTCGCCTTCGGCTTCAGGCACCAGCAGCTTGACGCCGATCCAGAGCAGCAGCAGGGCGCCGACGATCTTCAGGTAGGGAATGGCCAGCAGCGCCAGCGCAAATGCAATCAAGATCACGCGCAGGATGATGGCGCCCGCCGTGCCGTACATGATGCCCTTGGTGCGCTGCTGGGCGGGCAGGTTGCGGCAAGCCAGCGCAATGACCACGGCGTTGTCGCCCCCCAGCAGAATGTCGATCATTATGATTTGACCCACTGCCAGCCAGAAACTGGCTGTCATGAACTCTTCCATGGAAACCTCTTGAGAAATGAAAAAGACCGATTGTCAGCGATGACAACCGGTCTGTCTGTTGTGGCAAACCGCAATAGGCCCTCATTTTCGTGAGTGCCCTGCGTTCATGCCGTTTTATTTCAGCAGCGCCTTGAGCAGCTTGGCCATCTCCGACGGGTTGCGCGTGATGGTGAAGCCGCACGCCTCCATGATGGCCAGCTTGGCGTCGGCCGTGTCGGCGCCGCCCGAGATCAAGGCCCCGGCGTGGCCCATGCGCTTGCCGGCCGGTGCCGTGACGCCGGCGATGAATCCGACGATGGGCTTTTTCATGTTCAGCTTGCACCACTCGGCCGCCTCGGCTTCATCCGGCCCGCCGATCTCGCCGATCATGATGACCGCGTCGGTGTCCGGGTCGTCGTTGAAGGCGCGCATCACGTCGATGTGCTTGAGGCCATTGATCGGGTCGCCGCCGATGCCCACGGCGCTGGACTGGCCCAGGCCGATTTCGGTCAGCTGCGCCACCGCTTCGTACGTCAGCGTGCCCGAGCGGGACACCACGCCGATGCGCCCGGCGCGGTGGATGTGCCCGGGCATGATGCCGATCTTGATCTCGTCGGGCGTGATCAAGCCCGGGCAGTTGGGGCCGAGCAGCAGCGTGCGCTTGCCGCCCGCCGCCTCCTTGGCGCGCATGCGGTTGCGCACTTCGAGCATGTCCTTGACCGGGATGCCTTCGGTGATGCAGATCGCCAGGTCGAGGTTGGCCTCGACCGCTTCCCAAATGGCGGCGGCCGCGCCGGCCGGCGGCACATAGATCACCGACACCGTGGCGCCGGTGGCCTGGGCCGCTTCGCTCACGTTGGCAAAGATCGGGATGCCTTCGAAGTCTTCGCCGGCTTTCTTGGGGTTCACGCCGGCGACGAACGCTTCGCGGCCGTTGGCGTAGTCGCGGCACATGCGGGTGTGGAACTGGCCGGTCTTGCCGGTGATGCCCTGCGTGATGACTTTGGTGTGTTTGTTGATGTAGATCGACATGGTGTTTTTCCTGATCGTTGGCGCGGGGCTTCTTACGCGACAGCGGCGACGATTTTGGTCGCGGCGTCGGCCATGGTGTCGGCGGCGATGATGGGCAGGCCGGAGTCGGCCAGCATCTTTTTGCCCAGGTCTTCGTTGGTGCCCTTCATGCGCACGACCAGCGGCACGTTCAGGTTCACGGCCTGGCACGCGGCGATGATGCCGTCGGCGATGGTGTCGCACTTCATGATGCCGCCGAAAATGTTGACCAGGATGCCCTTGACTTCCGGGTTCTTGAGCATGATTTTGAACGCTTCGGTGACTTTTTCAGCCGTCGCGCCGCCGCCGACGTCCAGGAAGTTGGCCGGCTCGCCGCCGAACAGCTTGATGGTGTCCATGGTGGCCATGGCCAGGCCGGCGCCGTTGACCAGGCAGCCAATGTTGCCGTCCAGCGAGATATAGGCCAGGTCAAATTTGCTGGCTTCGACTTCGGCGGCGTCTTCCTCGTCCAGGTCGCGGTAGGCGACGATGTCGGCGTGGCGAAACAGCGCGTTGGGGTCAAAGTTGAACTTGGCGTCCAGCGCCATCAAGGCGTTCTTGCCGTCGCGGTTGAGCGGGTTGATCTCGACCAGCGAGGCGTCGGTGTCCATGTAGCACTGGTAGAGCTTCTGGAAGATGTCGACGGCCTGGGCGGTGGCTTCTAGAGGCAGGCCAATGGCGTTGGCTATCTTGGTTGCTTGCTCGTCACCCAGTCCCGTCAACGGGTCGATGAACTCGGTGATGATTTTCTCGGGCGTGGCGTGGGCCACTTCCTCGATGTCCATGCCGCCTTCGCTGGACGCGATGAAGGCGACTTTTTGCGTGGCGCGGTCGGTGACCAGGGACACGTAGTATTCTTTCTGGATGTCGGCGCCGTCTTCGATGTACAGGCGGCGCACCTTCTGGCCTTCGGGGCCGGTCTGGTGCGTGACGAGCTGCATGCCCAGGATCTCGCCGGCGATGCGCTTGACGTCTTCAATGGTCTTGGCCACTTTCACGCCGCCGCCCTTGCCGCGCCCGCCGGCATGGATCTGCGCCTTGACCACCCACACCGGGCCGCCGAGCTTTTGCGCGGCCTCGACCGCTTCCTGCACCGTGAAGGCAGGTATGCCGCGCGGCACCGGCACGCCGAATTGACGCAAGATTTCCTTGCCTTGGTACTCGTGAATTTTCATGAAAAACCTTCAGGATTCAGTAAAAGAGGGGTGCAACAGGGTATGGGTCGGGTCTGTTGGAAAGCAAAAACAGGCCATATCGGCTCAAAACCAGCGTGTGTGCGGTTACTGCAGGCAGCAACCCGGAACTGTATCATGCTGCGATGCACAATTCTTGTTCGGTCCTTACAACTGAATTGGCCGCCTCCTTGGCTGAAAATCACAGTTTCAGGACCTAATTCATTGCCGGAAACACTTTATGCCCAAAATTTTCATTGACGGAGAAGCCGGCACCACCGGCCTGCAGATTCGCGAACGGCTTCAGGCCATGCCGCAGATTGAACTGCTCAGCATTGCGCCCGAATTGCGCAAGGACCCGCACGCCAAGCGCGATTTGATGGCGCAGGCGGATCTGGTCATTTTGTGCCTGCACGACGATGCGGCGCGTGAGTCGGTGGCGATGATCGACTCGCTGCCTGGCAAGAAACCGAAAATCATCGACGCCTCGACCGCGCACCGCACGGCGCCGGGCTGGGTGTTTGGTTTTCCCGAACTGGCGCGCGGCCAGCAGGAAGCGGTGATGGCGGCTGACCGGGTGGCGAACCCGGGGTGCTATGCCACGGGCGCCATTGCGCTGATTCGCCCCCTGGTCGATGCCGGCCTGATACTGCCCGGCTTTCCCTTGAGCCTGCCGGCCGTCAGCGGTTATTCGGGCGGCGGGCGCCAGATGATCGAGGCCTATGAAGCCGGCACGGCGCCTGCGTTCGAACTGTACGGCCTGGGCCTGGAGCACAAGCACCTTTCTGAAATCATGACATACACCGGCTTGAGCCGCCGGCCGGTGTTCATTCCGTCGGTGGGCAATTTCATCCAGGGCATGCTGGTGCAGTTGCCGCTGCACCTGGACCTGATGCCAGGCCAGCCGACGGCGGCGCATCTGCACGATGTGCTGGCCCGGCATTACGCGGGCAGCGAATGGGTCACCGTGGAAGCCGCGCCGGAATCCGGCAAGCTCGATGCGCTGGCGCTGAAAGACACGAACAAGATGGAACTGCGCGTGTTCGGCAACGACGCCCGCCACCATGCAGTGCTGGTGGCACGGCTGGACAACCTGGGCAAGGGCGCCTCGGGCGCGGCGGTGCAGAACCTTCAACTCATGCTGGGGCTGTAGGTGTAGTTTCAAGCCCCCACGCTTGTCGCTTCGCGTACTGCGCTGCCCCCCGAGGGGGCCGCTGCGCCTGCGGTCCGGCAAAGCCAGTCCCGCGGCCCTTGCTGGTTGAAGACATACCCCCACGCTTGTCGCTTCGCGTACTGCGCTGCCCCCCGAGGGGTCCGCTGCGCATGCGGTCTGGAAAAGCCAGTCCCGCGGCCCTTGATGGTTGAAGACATGCCCCCACGCTTGTCGCTTCGCGTACTGCGCTGCCCCCCGAGGGGGCCGTTGCGCCTGCGGTCTGGCAAAGCCAGTCCCGCGGCCCTTGCTGGTTGAAGACATGCCACCACGCTTGTCGCTTCGCGTGCTGCGCTGCCCCGCGCTTTAAATGTCGTCGTCCGCCTGCGACACCACGCGGCGAATCACGTCGCCGCCGAAGCCCCGGGCTGCCAGAAACCGCATCTGCCTGGCCTTGCCCGCGGCGTCAAGGGCCGGGCCGTCGAATTTCTTGCGCCAGATGTCGCGCGCGCGCTCGAGTTCACTGCCTTTGAGTCGCTCGACCGCATCGGCCACCGCTTCGGCCCCCAGGCCCTTGTTTTGCAACTCGTACCGGATGCGCGAAGCGCCAAACCGGCCGGCACGGCGGTTGATGACCGATTCCACCACGCGCGCTTCACTGATGAAGTCCTTGGCTTGCAACTCGTCAAGCACCTGCGCCAACTGGCCGGGCGTTTCTTCATGGGGCTTTAACTTGCGCTCCAGTTCAGGCCGCGAATGTTCGCGGGCCGCCAGGTAGCGCAGGGCGCGGCCCTTGAGCGACAGGCCAGAGCCCGCACGCGCCGCAGGCTTGACCGCGTTCACCGGAAACCGCTCCGCAGCCAACAGGGGACCGAACGCGAGCCAGTCACTTTTTTAATGGCGGCTTGCACGCGGTTCGCCTGGGCAGGAGCCTTGTACTTCTGGAAAACAGGGCTCACGGTACTTCAGGGCGCAACCGGCGCCAAGGGCGCCGAAGGAAGGACAGGCGTCTTGTCAGCCACCGCCTTGACCGCCCTGTCCGCCTTTTCGGGCTTGGCTGCCTTGTCAGGCTCGGCGCCGCCCTGCGCGGGCTGCACCAGCGGAATGCCCAGCGATTCGCGCACCTTGTTCTCGATCTCGATGGCCAGCGCCGGGTTCTCTTTCAGGAATTCACGCGAATTGTCGCGGCCCTGGCCGATTTTCTCGCCCTTGTAGGCATACCAGGCGCCCGCCTTTTCAACAATGTGGCCGGCCACCCCCAGGTCGATCACTTCTCCCAGGCGGCTGATGCCTTCGCCGTACAGGATGTCGAACTCGGCGGTCTTGAACGGCGAAGCGACCTTGTTTTTCACCACCTTGACCCGGGTTTCGTTGCCGATGATTTCGTCGCCCTTCTTGATCGAACCGATGCGGCGGATGTCCAGCCGCACCGAAGCGTAGAACTTCAGCGCATTGCCGCCGGTCGTGGTCTCGGGGCTGCCGAACATCACGCCGATCTTCATGCGGATCTGGTTGATGAAAATCACCATGCAATTGGCTTTCTTGATGGTCGCCGTCAACTTGCGGAGCGCCTGGCTCATCAGCCGCGCCTGCAGGCCCGGCAGCGAGTCGCCCATTTCGCCCTCCAGCTCGGCCTTGGGCGTCAGCGCCGCCACCGAGTCGATGACGATCAGGTCGACCGCGCCGGAGCGAGTCAGCGAATCGACAATCTCCAGTGCCTGCTCGCCGGTGTCGGGCTGCGAGATAAGCAGTTCCTGCAAATTGACGCCCAGCTTTTGCGCGTACTGGATGTCCAGCGCATGCTCGGCATCGACAAAGGCGCAGGTGCCGCCGATTTTCTGCATTTCGGCAATGACCTGCAGCGTCAGCGTGGTCTTGCCCGACGACTCGGGGCCGTAAATTTCAACCACCCGGCCGCGCGGCAGGCCGCCGACGCCCAGCGCGATGTCCAGGCCCAGCGAGCCGGTCGAGACCACCTGGATGTCCTCGATCACCTCGCCGGCGCCCAGTTTCATGATGGTGCCCTTGCCAAACTGCTTTTCAATCTGGGCCAGCGCGGCAGCCAGGGCCTTGGCTTTTTCGGTGTTCAGGCCATTGGGGGTCTTGTTCAGTGCGTCCATGGAAAATATCCTTAAAAATCAATGAGATGAAAAGCGTTGCACATACTTTTCACCAAAATTTCAGTCTTTGGGTTTACCGCAGTACTGGGTGCATGAACAGTACTTTATGGGCTAGATGGAAAGAAGTAAACCCTATATTTAGTCAGTTTGCCTGACAAATTGGTTGCCGAATAAAGTAGCATTTATGTGATGCAGGAACCTCCCATTTCAAGTGCGCATGCCGGTTTCGACACCAGCTGGCGCCTGACCCATCTAGGCCGGCTGATGGGCGAGGCGCTGCGCCGTTTCGACGAGCGGGTGCTGGCGCTGATGGCCGGCAGCATCGATGTGCCGCTGGCGCTGTCGAACCTGGCGGCGCGCGACCAGGTGGGGGCGGCGCACATCCACATCACGCGGCACCTGGCCGTGGGCGGCTCGCGCCTGACCGACCTGGCGCTGAGCGCCGGCATGAGCAAGCAGGCCATGGGCGACCTCGTGGACCAGTGCGAAGCCTGGGGCATCGTCAGGCGCGAAGCCGACCCGCATGACCGGCGCGCCCGGCGCGTGGTGTTCACCGAATCCGGGCTAGCCTGGCTGGAGGCTTTTCGCTGTGCCGTGGTGCAGGCGGAAGGCGAGTTTTGCCAGGCCGTCGGCGAAGACGTGGCGACCGTGGTGGCGCTGGGGCTGGAAGCCTACGCGGGCCCTTGAGGCCCGCCGGCCCGCCGGCAGGCGCAAGCGCGGCACGGCCAGGCCAAGGACCGCGCCGACCCGTTGCCTGCCCTTGCCCGAGCCTAGAATCCACTTGCAAAATAGACATCATTCCGCACGTCTTGATGCGGCTGATTCCCCGGAGACACATCCATGCGTATCTTGATTGCAGAAGACGACCAGGTGCTGGCTGATGGGTTGCTGCGCACCCTGCGCGCGTCCGGCTCGGCGGCGGACCATGTGGCCAGCGGCACCGAGGCCGACGCCGCGCTGATGACCAACACCGAGTTCGACCTGCTGATCCTGGACCTGGGCCTGCCGCGCATGCATGGGCTGGAGGTGCTCAAGCGCCTGCGCGCGCGCGGCTCCACCTTGCCGGTGCTGATCCTGACGGCGGCCGACAGCGTCGAGGAGCGCGTCAAGGGCCTGGACTACGGCGCCGACGACTACATGGCCAAGCCATTTTCACTGCAGGAACTTGAAGCGCGGGTACGCGCCCTGGTGCGCCGCGGCACGGGCGGCGCCAGCAGCACCATCAAGCACGGCCCGCTGGTGTATGACCAGGCCGGCCGCGTGGCGACCATCGACGGCCACATGATCGAGCTGTCGGCGCGCGAACTGGGTTTGCTCGAAGTGCTGCTGCAGCGCGTTGGCCGCCTGGTCAGCAAGGACCAGCTGGTCGAGCGGCTGTGCGAATGGGGCGAGGAAGTGAGCAACAACGCCATCGAGGTGTACATCCACCGGCTGCGCAAAAAGATAGAGAAAGGGCCGATCCGCATTGCCACGGTGCGGGGCCTTGGCTACTGCCTGGAAAAAATCGCCCCCAGCGTCTGAGTTTCGCGGCTCGGTGCATGATTTGACTTTTTGAATCAGGCCGT
>JAQGMZ010000197.1 GCA_028292045.1 Polaromonas sp.
GCACGCCCAGCGCTTCGCCGTCGATGTGGGTGAACGGGTGGATCACCGCGCCGGCTTCAATCACCGCATTGGCAATCACGCAGTTCGCGCCGATGCGCACGCCCGGGCCCAGGCTGACGCGCCCTGAGAACACGCAGTTCACGTCGATCTCGACATCCTGGCCGCATTCCAGCGTGCCGCGCACGTCCAGCCGCGACGGGTCGGCCAGGCGAACGCCCTGCTCCATCAACGCGGTGGCCAGGCGCTGCTGGTACACGCGCTCCAGTGCGGCCAGTTGCACCGGGCTGTTCACGCCGGCCACCTGCGCCGCATCGGCAATCCGGTGCGCCACCACGGCCACGCCGTCGGCCACGGCAAACTTCACGATGTCGGTCAGGTAATACTCGCTTTGCGCGTTTTTGTTGTCCAGCCGGGCCAGCCAGGCGCGCAGCAGGCGCGTCGGCACGGCCATGATGCCGCTGTAGATTTCATGGATGGCGCGCTCGGCCTCGCTGGCGTCCTTGTGCTCGACGATGGCGCGCACCTGGCTCGACGGCTGCGTGCCGGCGCGCACAATGCGGCCGTAGCCGGTCGGGTCGTCCATGCTGAGCGTGAGCAGCGCCAGCCGCTGGCCTGCGCATTCGGCCAGCAAGGCCCGCAGCGTGTCGGCCCGGGTCAGCGGCACGTCGCCCGACAGCACCAGCGTGATGCCGTCGTCCTGGAGTTCGGGCAGCGCTTGCTGCACCGCATGGCCGGTGCCGAGCTGCGGCTCCTGGCGCACGAATTTCAGGCTCAAACCGGCTGCAGCGCCCGCTCCGCCTGTACAAGCTGCTTCAACTTGCATAGCGCCATGGCCGGTGACGATGACGCCCTGGCGGGCCGATAACTGTGCGGCGCAGTCAATGACATGCGCCAGCAATGCACGTCCGCCCAATCGGTGCAACACTTTGGGCAGTGTGCTTTTCATCCGCGTGCCTTTGCCTGCGGCCATGATGACGACGTCAAGAGGGTTCGACATGAGGTTTCCTGTAAATTTTTGGTCAACTGATCATTTGAAAACGCGGGCCCGCCCGCGCATTCCCCAGCGGATTATCGGGTTGCTGGGCGCGCTGGCGCTGGCCGGGGGGCTGCAGGCCTGCGGCGTCATGAAAATCGCCTACAACCAGTCGCCTGAACTGGCCTACCTCTACCTTGACGGGCACCTGGACCTCACGGGCGAACAAAGCCTGCGGCTCAAGGCCAGCCTGAACCAGCTGCAGGCCTGGCACCGGCAAACGCAGCTGCCGGCCTACATCGCCGCGCTGCAACAGCTGCAGCAGCAGGTGCCGCAGGACACCACGGCCGCGGCGGCCTGCCTGGTGACCGCCGATGTGCGGCAAAAGGTGGCGCTGGTGGCCCAGCACGCCGAACCGCTGGCAGCCGGGCTGGTGGGCCTGCTCACGCCCGACCAGCTCAAGCACCTCGAACAAAAATACGCCAAGGTCAATGCCGAGGCAGAAGAAGATCGCCAGGACGACAGCCCGAAGGTCCGGCAAAGCAAACGCTACCTGCAGCTGCTCAGCCGTGCTGAAAGCCTGTACGGGACGCTTGACGAGCCGCAACGGGCGGTGATTGCCCGGCGGCTCGAACAGTCCCGTTTTGACATCAAGCTGCTGTTTGCCGAAAGACAGCGCCGCCAGCGCGACACGCTGCGCACCCTGCAGCCGCTGGCGTCAGGCCAGGCTTCGCCGGAGCAGGCGCTGGCCGCCCTGCACGGGCTGGCGGAGCGTTCGCTCACTTCGCCCGACGCGGCCTACCGCTCGCACCTGGACCGGCTGGGCCAGGAAAACTGCCAGACCTTTGCCGAACTGCACAACAGCACGACGCCGGCCCAGCGCACAAAGGCCCTGGAGACGCTCAAGCGCTACGAGCAGGACTTCAGGATCCTGAACGCGCAGAAATCCTGACCCCGTTGCCCGCCGCTACAGCAGCGGCACTTTCCTGGGCGGCGCATCGTAGTAGTCGGCCAGCCGCTCCAGCGCCCTGGTATTGAGCAGGCGCAGCCGCCCATTGCTGATGTCGTGCAGGCCCATCTGGTGCAGGCGGCGCAGGGTCTTGTTGGTGTGCACCAGCGACAGCCCCAGGGTGTCGGCGATGTGCTGCTGGTTGATGGGAAACGCCACCGATCCTTCATGCGCCAGCCTCAGGCGCTCCAGCCGCCGGTACAGGTGCATCAGCAGCATCGCGACCCGCTCGGCGGCATTGCGCCGGCCAGTGGTCAGCAGGTTCTCATCGACCAAGCCTTCCTCGCGCGCGGCCAGCCAGGTGATGTCATAGCCCAGGCTGGGGAAACGGCGGAACAATTCCCACAGCCCTTCGTGGGAAAACACGCACAGGCTGACGTCGGTGACGGCTTCAATGCCGTGCATGGCGCCGTCGCTGAATTTTTGCTGCAGCCCGATCAGGTCGCCCGGGAGCAGGAAATTGAGGATCTGCCGCCTTCCGTCGCTCAGGGTCTTGTAGCGAAAAGCCCAGCCTTCGTAGAGCGTGAACAGCTTGCCGTTGGGCTTTTGCTCGTGAATCAGGACACTGCCCGCCGGGCGCATCAGGGTATTGCGGCGAAACGACTCGATGAAGGCCAGCTCTTCACCGGCCACGGCCGTGAAAGCGCCTGTTTTCCGCAGCCGGCATGCTGCGCAGGGCGGTGGGCTGGCAACTGCAATAGGCTGGGGAATACGCATGCCTGTACCTGTAGAAATTAGTGAAACACTGTGTCTTTTCACATTGTCACGAATGACGCCGGCCTATACATTTTGAGTAGAAATGAGCACGACGCCAGACGACCTTCAGGAAATTATTTACGTCAGCACCCTTGCGCCTGGCGCGCCCGTTCGCGTCGTAGCCGATATTGCCATGATGGCGCGCAGCCACAACAAGAATGCCGACATTACCGGCCTGCTGGTGTTCGACGGCCTGCATTTTTGCCAGCAGATCGAAGGCGCCGCGGAGAAGGTTGAAGAAGTAATGGCGCGCATTCGCCAGGACCCGCGCCACCACAACATTGCCGTCGTGTACCACGGGCCGCTGGACAAGCGGCGCTTCAGCCGTTTCAGTTTGGGTTACACGTCTGTGGAAGATATCGAACTGCTGGAGCGGCTCCAGCAGCTCCGGGGACAGGCGGCCGTGGGCGCTTTCGTGGACTTGCTGGCTGACCTGGACGTGGACGAATGAACAGGCTTGCCGCCCAGCCTGGAGCCGCCTGCAAGCCGCGCAGCGCCTGAATCGCGCCTGGCCAGAAACCGGCCGGCGCAGCCCTTGTCCAATGCAGGCAGGCGCCTGTTCCGGGGCTGGCCCCTTCCGGGCACCAGAATTCCGCAACCACCGCCTAGCCTGCGCCTATCGGCAAGCTCGCGCCGGCCCGCAAAAAATAATCCCCCGCCGAGGCCGGACCGTTGCCACCGCCCTGGCTGAAGGTCAGCCACACCCCGCCCTGCCGTATGCGCAATTCGCCGGCATGGCGCGCCTTCAGGCTAAGCGCCTGGCCGGGTCGCAATTTGCAAAACATGCCGGACGGCAGGCTGTGCTGGCTGGAAAAAACTGTCATGGTGGGCTCCGAAAAAATCTGGCTTCAAGGGCGGGGACTTGAATGATCAGGCGGCGCGTCTTTTGGGTCCAATGAAATCGGGTTACGCTATTCATTCCATAAATGCATCAATCGACCCACCCGCCAATTTACCTTCCATGCCGCATCCACGCACCCATCCGCGGTCCAGGCCGATTTTCGCCGGGCAATTGCGCGCTTTCGAGGCCGTCGCCCGGCACCTGAACTTCCGGGCTGCGTCTGAAGAACTGGCGCTGACCCAGTCGGCCGTCAGCCGGCAGATCCAGGGCCTCGAGGACGACGTGGGCGTCAGCCTGTTTTTGCGCCATACGCGGGCGGTCGAACTCACCAGCGCGGGCGCGCAATTGCTGCGCGTGATCGTTCCCTCGCTGGAGCGCATTGACGGCGCGGTGCGCATGATCCGGCAGAGCGCGGGCCGAAAAAGCGTCTCCATCAGCACTTGGGCCTCGTTTGCGTCGATGTGGCTGATTCCCCGGCTGGAAGCCTTTCAGCATGCGTACCCCGACATCGACATCCGCATCGACGCCACCGACAACTCGGTCGACCTGGACACCACCGACGTGGACCTGGCGCTGCGCTACGGTCTGCCGGGTCATGTGCCCGCCCAGGCGCAGCGGCTGTTTGGCGAGCAGCTCACGCCGGTGCTCAGTCCCTGGCTGCTCAAGAGTGGCCCGCGCCTGGAAAACACGCAGGATCTGGCCCGGTTTGCGCTCATTGAAGCCAGTGACGCCCACCGGACGCAGCACATGGAATGGCTGAACTGGCAGCGCTGGTTCGATGCCCAGCGCCAGGTGCGCTTCGAGCCCAAGCGCTGGCTATATTTCAACTACGCGCACCAGATCGCGCAGGCCGCGCTGACGGGCCAGGGCGTGGCGCTGGTGCGCACGCCGCTGGTCGCCGAAAGCCTGGCGTCAGGCGACCTGGTCGAGCCTTTTCCGCAATCGCGCCTGGACTCGCCGCTGGCCTACTGGCTGATCGTGGGGCCGCGCAATGCGGGGCGGCCTGAAGTGCAGGCGTTTTGCAACTGGCTCAAGTCCCAGGCGGAGAAAACGCGGATGGCGATTGGCGATGTGCCCGACCCGGACACGGTGAACGGGCTGGACTAAAAGGCTTGGCATTGGCCGTAAGGCAGGCCGCCTAGACGGGCCAGACCACGCCATTGTCATTAAGCAGCACATCAAGCGCCACATCATGCGGCTCCGGCAGCAGGTCAGGCAGCCAGCCGTGGCTGAAGCCCAGGCCCACTGTCATGGGGCGCGGCGACAGCGTGGCCAGCGTGCGGTCGTAAAAACCGCCGCCGTAGCCCAGCCGGTAGCCGCCCGGCCCGTAGCCGACGCAAGGCACGAACAGCAGCGTGGGCACGATGATTTCGGTGTCCTTGGGCTTGGGAATGCCGTAGGCGTCTTCTTCCATCGGGCAGCCGGGGTACCAGGCGTGAAAAGTCAGCGTCTTGTGCAGCTTGTTGACCACCGGCAGGCCGATCTTGCGCGGCGACCGGCTTGCCATGCTTTCGGTCGCCAGCTGCGTCCGCCCCTCTTGCGCAGACGGCGTGTTTTCCCGGAATTCAGGGCTGAGCACCGCATCCTCCTGCCAGCGGTACAGCGCGGGCAACGGGTCGAACTCGCCCTTGATCGGCCAGTACGCGCCAATCACCTCGTGGGGCGAGCCGACCAGCCAGATGCGCATGACCCGCTGGAGCAGGTCGGCCCGGGCCAGCCGGTCGGGCATGTCGAGGCGCGACTGCACCAGGGCTTTTCGTGTGCTTAATTTGTCCATAATCCTCCAATGCTATACAAAATTCTTTGCAGCGCGGCAGTTTTGGCCGCACTGGTCGCGCCAGCCCTGGCGCAAAGCCCAACGGCCGCTTTGCCGCCGGGCGCAAATGCGGCCGGCGACAGCCTGATCCTGGAGATGAACAAGGCTTTCCGGAGCGGCAACAAGGGACGGCTGACCCAGTTGCTGCCGCAGGCCAGGGGCCATGTGCTGGAGCCCTGGGCGGCGTATTGGGAATTGAAGGCGCGCCTGGGCGAAGCCAGCCCGCAGGAGGTGCAGGATTTTCTGGCCCGCCATGCCGGCAGCTACCAGGAGGACCGCCTGCGCAACGACTGGCTGCTGCTGCTGGGGCAGCGCCGCGACTGGGCAGCCTTCAGCGCCGAATACCCGAACTACCGCATGGGCGATGACCGCGAACTGCGCTGCTATGCGCTGCTGGTCGAGCATTTGAAAAACCCGGCGCTCGATGCGCAACTGGCGGCCGAGGTGCGCAGGAACTGGTATGCCCAGCGCGACGCCGACGATGGCTGCAACGCCGCCGCCGAACGGCTGGTGGGCAGCCAGAACCTCACGGCGCTGGACGTCTGGCAAAAAGCCCGGCTGGCGACGGAGGCCAACCGGCCGCGCGCGGCCAGCAATGCAGTGTCCATCGTCGCGCCCGAGGCGCTGGGCATGCTGGCCGAGCTGAACGCCAGCCCGATCAAGTTCTTGTCGGGCAAGTACCTGGCGGTGCGCACGGTGCGCAAGGAAATCATCACGCTCGCGCTGGTCAAGCTGGCCGTCAGCGACTCGGAGGGCGCGGCCTTCCAGCTTGACGGCAAATGGGCGCTGCAGCTCACCGCCGAGGAGCGCAACTGGCTCTGGGGCCTGATCGGCAAGCAGACCGCCAGCCGCATGGGCACGCAGCCGGCCGGCGATGCGCTGGCGTATTACGCCCGGGTCACCAAGGACACCGACCTGACCGACGACATGCTGGCCTGGAAAGCGCGCGTCGCCCTGCGCGCCGGCACGCTGCCGAGCTGGCAGCTGGTGCTCAAGGCGGTCAATGCCATGAGCGATGAAGGCCGCATGGACCCGACCTGGGTTTACTGGAAAGCGCGCGCGCTGCTGGCCACGTCGCCGCCTGACATCTCGACCGCCGTCATCACCCCGCAAGGCCCGGCCGGCGCCACGGTCACCGCGCCGCAGCGCGCCGAGGCGCTGGCGCTGCTGCAGTCGATCGCCTCGGTGCGCGGTTTCTACGAGCAGCTGGCGCTGGAGGAACTGGGCATGAAAATTTCGGTGCCGCCCAAGCCGGCGCCCCTCACGGCCGAAGAAAAAGACGCTGCACGCCTCAACCCAGCCTTGACGCGGGCGGCCTACGCCATCCTGGCCGGCCTGCGTTCCGAAGGCGTGCGCGAATGGAACTACGCCACCAACCTGCACCAGAAAGGCGGCATGAACGAGCGCGAACTGCTCGCCGCCGCCCAGCTGGCCTGCAACCGCCAGATCTGGGACCGCTGCATCAACACCAGCGAGCGCACTTCCAGCGTGATCGACTTCGAGCAGCGCTTTCCGATGCCGTTCCAAGGCAGCGTCGTCAGCCGCAGCCAGGCCATCGGCCTGGACCCGGCCTATGTCTATGGCCTGATCCGCCAGGAAAGCCGCTTCATCATGGACGCACGCTCCGGCGTGGGCGCATCGGGCCTGATGCAGGTCATGCCGGCCACGGCGCGCTGGACGGCCAACAAGATCGGCTTGAGCAGCTTTACCCCGGACCAGATCAACGACCGTGAAACCAACATCACCATTGGCACGGCCTACCTGAAACTGGCGCTGGACGACCTGGGCGGCTCCATGCCCATGGCCGCCGCCGCCTACAACGCCGGGCCGGGCCGGCCGCGCACCTGGCGCAACGGCCCGGTGCTGGACGCCGCCATCTGGGCTGAAAACGTGCCGTTTGCCGAAACCCGCGACTATGTCAAGAAAGTGCTGTCCAACACCACCAACTACGCCGCCATCCTGACCGGCAAGCCGCAGTCGCTGAAAAGCCGCCTGGGCACGGTCGGACCGCGCAGCGGCGACTTGCCGGAGCCGGCCAAGGACCTGCCTTGATGCATTGACCGGGCTGTGCTGCGGGCCGGGATTTCACGTTTTTTACAGGCTGGAAAATGCCTTGATTGGGCGGACTGCGCATTAGCCTACAGGCAAGCCGCCCGCCATCTGCTATGGTTTTCCGATGTTGA
Source organism: Polaromonas sp. (assembly GCA_028292045.1). Taxonomy (GTDB): domain Bacteria; phylum Pseudomonadota; class Gammaproteobacteria; order Burkholderiales; family Burkholderiaceae_C; genus Polaromonas. The sequence goes on from JAQGMZ010000197.1 coordinate 7,579, forward strand.
TGCAATCCGATTCCCTTCCCGCGCTCACGCCATGCATGGCGCTTTTTCTTGATTTTGACGGCACGCTGGTGGCACTGGCCCCGCAGCCTGAAGGAGTGCAAGTCCCCCACGGGCTGACGGCTATCTTGGCTACGCTGCACAGGCAGCTTGATGGCGCGCTGGCACTGGTGTCAGGCCGCCGCTTGCTGGACCTGGATAATTTCCTGGCGCCTTTGCTGCTGCCGGCAGCCGGTGAACACGGCGCGCAGCGCCGCACCGCGGACGGCCTGCTGGTCAGCGCGCCGCAGCCTGCCCTGGAGCAGGTGCTGCAAGCTGGGGAAAACCTGGTGACCCGGTACCCGGCCCTGAGGCTGGAACGCAAAAACCTGGCGCTGAGCCTGCACTACCGGCAGGCACCCGAACTGGAAGGCCTGTGCCTGCAGGTCATGCGCGAAGCAGTGGCCCGCAGCACCGGGCTGGACCTGATGCAGGGCAAATGCGTGATTGACCTGAAACCGGCCGGCTTCAGCAAAGGCACGGCGATTGCGTTTTTCATGAGCGAAGCGCCATTTTCCGGCCGCACGCCGGTGTTTGCCGGCGACGATGTGACCGATGAAGCGGGCTTTGAAGCGGTGCAGCGCCTGGGCGGCCATGGCATCAAGGTCGGCCCCGGGCCGACTGCGGCCCATTACCGATGCGCCACCGTGGACGCGCTGGCCGCGTGGTTGCAATCGGCGGCCGTGCTTCCCCCGGCGGGTGGCGCCGTGGCGAGCCCGGCTGGGTGTGCGGCATGAATAACCCGACGCCTCGCTTCGCGCCGCCCGCGCCGCCTTCGCTGTCGCTGGGCGTGATCGGCAACTGCGCCTTCAGCGCGCTGGTCGATGCGCGCGGGCGCATCGTCTGGTGCTGCCTGCCGCGCTTTGACGGCGACCCGGTGTTCAACGCGCTGCTCGACGACACAGACCAAGCCAGCGCCTTCGCCATCGAGATCGAAGATTTTTCACACTCGAAGCAATGGTACGACCCGAACACCGCCGTGCTGCGCACCCAGCTGTTCGATACCAGCGGCCAGGCCATCGAGATCACCGATTTTGCCCCGCGTTTTTACAGCCGTTCGCGCTTTTTCAAGCCGATGATGCTGGTGCGCCGGGTGCGCCCGATCCACGGCGCGCCGCGCATCCGCGTGCTGCTCGACGTGCTGTTCGACTGGGGGCGCTCACGGCCGGTGGTCACCCAGGGCAGCAACCACCTGCGCTATGTGGGCGACGCGCTGACGCTGCGCCTGAACACCGACGCGCCGCTGTCGCACCTGCTGGCCAAGCGGCCCTTCGTGCTGACGCGCGAGCACAACTTCCTGCTGGGCTCGGACGAATCGCTGTCTGACGGCATCGCCGACACGGCGCGGCTGTTCGAGCAGGAAACGCTGAGCTACTGGCGCAAGTGGAGCCAGCGGCTGCACATTCCGCTGGAATGGCAGGACGCGGTGATCCGGGCGGCCATCACGCTCAAGCTGTCGCTGTTCGAGGACACCGGCGCGATCGTGGCGGCCATGACCACCAGCATTCCCGAGGCGCCGGACAGCGGGCGCACCTGGGATTACCGCTTCTGCTGGCTGCGCGATGCGTTTTTCGTGGTCCGGGCGCTCAACAGCCTGTCCGAAGTCGGCACGATGGAAGACTACCTGCGCTGGCTGGGCAACGTGGTGGTGCAGGCCGACGGCGGGCATATCCAGCCGCTGTTCGGCATTGGCATGGAAATGGACCTGCCCGAAGCCGTGTACGGCCATCTGGGCGGCTACCGGGGCATGGGGCCGGTGCGCGTGGGCAACCAGGCGCAGGAGCATTTCCAGCATGACGTGTATGGCAACGTGGTGCTGGGCGCGGCCCAGGCCTTTCACGACCACCGGCTGCTGCACCGGGCCGGCGCGGCCGAGTTCCTGCGCCTGGAAGCGGTCGGCGAGCAGGCCGTCCGCTGCTACGACCTGCCCGACGCCGGCATGTGGGAATTGCGCACCCGCGCCCGGGTGCATACCTCGTCGGCGCTGATGTGCTGGGCCGCCTGCGACCGGTTGGGCAAGATTGCCGTCGTCCTCGGGCAGCCTGAGCGCGCCAGCTATTGGCAGGCCCATGCGCAGGTCATGCGCGAACGCATCCTGCGCGAGTCCTGGAGCGAGGAGCGGCAGGCGTTTGCCGAAAGTTTCGGCGGCCGCGACCTGGACGCCAGCGTTCTGTTGATGATCGAGGTCGGTTTCATCGAGCCCAAGGACCCGCGTTTTGTCGCCACGGTCGATGCGCTGGAACGGCATTTGTGCGACGGACCCTACATGCGCCGCTACGAGGCGCCCGACGATTTCGGCCGGCCTGAAACGGCTTTCAACATCTGCACCTTCTGGCGCATCGACGCGCTGGCGCGCATCGGGCGAAAGGACGAGGCCCGGGCGATTTTCGAGACCATGCTGGCCGCCAGGAATCACCTGGGCCTGCTGTCCGAAGACACCCATCCTGTCACCGGCGAGATGTGGGGCAACTTTCCGCAGACCTATTCGATGGTCGGCATCATCAATGCCGCCATGCGGCTGTCGGCGCCCTGGGATTCAGAAGTATGACCCCCACGCTCCCCGCTTCGCGTGGTTCGCTGCCCCCCGAGAGGGCTGCTGCGCCTGCGGCCCGGCAAAGCCGGTTCTGCGGCCCCTGCTGGTGGGGGAGAGGAAATTCGGCCCACTTCGCTGCGCTTGGCGCGTTTGCATGGCTCCTTCACCCGCCGGGGCAAGGCTGGCGCGGGGGCTTGCGCCGCGCCCGGTCATTCGGGCACGCCGCTGGTGCTTATGCGGGAGGCACCCAATGAGCCGCCTGGTCGTCGTTTCCAACCGCATTGCCGACCCGCGCAAATCCATCGGCGCCGGTGGCCTGGCGGTGGCGCTGGGGGACGCGTTGTCGGCCAATGGCGGCCTGTGGTTCGGCTGGAGCGGCACGGTGGTGGAGGGTGGCGCGCCTGGCGAGGGCGAGGTCCATACCCACCAGTCGGGCAATGTGACGCTGACCACGGTGGACCTGTGCAAGGAAGACCACGACAGCTACTACCTGGGCTACAGCAACGGCGTGCTGTGGCCGGTGTTTCATTACCGGCTGGACCTGGCCGATTTCGATGCCGGCTACATCGGCGGCTACCGCCGGGTGAACAAGCTGCTGGCGCGCAAGCTGATGCCGCTGCTCAAGCCGGACGACATCATCTGGGTGCACGACTAGCACTAGATTCCGATGGCGGCCGAGCTGCGCGCCCTGGGCTGCAAGAACCGCATCGGCTTTTTCCTGCATATCCCGTTGCCGCCGCCGCTGATCCTGGCGGCAGTGCCTCAGCACGAGTGGCTGATCCGGTCCCTGTTTGCCTATGACCTGGTCGGCTTTCAGAGCGAGGCGGATGTGGAGCATTTTTCAGGCTATGTCGGCCATGAGGTCGGTGCCGAGGCCCTGGACAAGCACCAGTTTCGCGCTTTTGGCCGCAAGGTGCAGGCCCAGTGCTTTCCGATTGGCATCGACGTGGATGAATTTGCCGCGCTGACCCACGCCAAGGAAGGGCGCGACATGTTCGAGCGCATGAAGAACGAATATTCACGCCGCCGCCTGCTGCTGGGCGTGGAGCGGCTGGACTATTCCAAGGGGCTGCCGCAGCGCCTGCGGTCTTTCCGCGAACTGCTGAAAAACTACCCCGAAAACATCCGCAGCGCCACCTTGATCCAGATCGCCTCGCCCAGCCGCGAGGCGCTCGACACCTATGCCGGGTTGCGCCAGGAACTGGAAAGCCTGTGCGGCGCCATCAATGGCGACTATGGGGAGCTGGACTGGATGCCGGTGCGCTACATCCACCGCAATGTCGCCCGCAAGCGCCTGCCGGGGCTGTACCGGGTGGCCGACGTGGCGCTGGTCACGCCGCTGCGCGACGGGATGAACCTGGTCGCTAAGGAATTCATCGCCGCGCAAGACCCGGCCGACCCCGGCGTGCTGGTGCTGTCGCGCTTTGCCGGCGCCGCCGAGCAGCTCAAGGAAGCCATCATGGTCAATCCGTACGACGTCCACGGCACGGCCGAAAGCATCCAGCTGGCCTTGCAGATGCCGCTGATCGAACGCCAGCGGCGGCACCAGCAGTTGCTGGCGCGGGTGCGCAGCCAGGACGTGCACTGGTGGCGCAAGACTTTCCTGGATACGCTGTCGGCCTGCGAGCCGGACTGACGGCTTGCCGCTTCAGGCCACCAGGGCCAGCGCCGCGCCGTCGCCGACGCGCTCGCCCAGGCCGGCCTCGACCAGCGTGCAACCGTCGGTCAGCGCGGGCAGCTTGCCCCTGATCTCGGCTTGCAGGCGCGGCAGCAGGTAGTCGCGGTGGTGCCAGAATACGCTGCCGCCCAGGCTGATGCGCTCCAGGTCGAGCGTGGCAATCAGGTTGTAGAGCGCCCGGCCCATGATCCGGCACACACCATCGATGATGGCTTTTGCCTTGGCATCGCCCGCTTTTGCGGCTATTAAAATAGCAGCAGCATCCGCATACTCCACAAACCGCCGGGGCAAGGCGTTGCCCGCCACCAGGGCTTCCAGGTCCCCCACATTGCCGCAGCCGCACAGGGCGTCGGCGTTGTCCACCACGAACATGTGGCCGGCATGGCCGGCATTGCCGTTTTTTCCGCGCAGCACCCGGCCATCGACGCACAGGCCGGCACCGATGCCGGTGCTCCAGGTGACGTAAGCGCAGTGGTCGATACCCTGCAAGGCGCCCCAGCGGCGCTCGGCCTGCAAGGCGGCCACGCCATCGTTTTCAACCCGCACGCGAGGAAATGCATCGTGCAGCGGCGCCTCCAGCACGGCGGTACGCCAGTCATTGGGCAGGCCGCGCGCGCTGCCTGCCAGGCCGCCGCAGATGTTGGGCGTGGACAGTTCGACCCGGCCCTGGTTCAGCACGAAGGGCCCGCAAGACGCCACGCCGACGGCGGAGATGGCACCGGGCGCGATATGCGCGGCCTGGCAGCTTGCGCCGATCATGCGCAACACCTGCCGCGCCAGCGCATCGGACGCGCCTTGCTTGATGGTGGGCTCAACCAGCCGGCCCTGCACGCCGCGCGCGTCGACGATGGCAACCGCCACCTTGGTGCCGCCGATATCGACGCAGGCGACCGGGGCTGCGCCGGCAGGCAGCGCAAAGGAAACGGGCAATGAAGCAGTCATGCGGACACTTTTTTCAAACAAATTGGCTGATCAGGCTGGCGACCAGGCTCAGCAAAATGGTGGTGGTCAACGGAATAAACCATTCGCGGCCAAACAGGCGAAACCGCAGGTCGCCCGGCAACTTGCCGAAGCCCAATTTTTGCAGCAGCGGCGACACCCAGCTAATCAGCACCAAGGCCAGGAAGATAACGATGAACCAGCGGATCATGGCTGCAGCTTACAGCGTATGCAGCCGGTCGCCAGCCGCAAAGCCCATCGGCGCCCACACATTGCTGCCTTTGGCGCCGAAGGCCATCACCTTGAACAACTCGCCCATTTCATGCTCGTTGACCAGCTTTTGCACCATGCCGCGCTCGGCCGGGGGCGCGCGGTCCATGCCGTCCAGCAAGCCGCAGTTGAGCAAAAAACGCCCCTGGCTGGTGTAGCCCAGCACTTCCAGCCCGGCGTCCTGGGCGGCCAGCGCCAGGCCGGTAAAGTTGACGTGCGCGGTGATGTCTTTGTCGCCCACGCCCGACAGCGGGTCGCCGTCGGACAGATGCGCCCGGTGGCACATCACCGTGCCCATGCTGCGCTGCGGGTGGTAGTACTCGTGCTCCGGAAAGCCGTAGTCGAGCAACAAGACGACGCCGGCCTGCAGGCGGTCGGCCAGGGTGCGGACAAAGCCTTCGGCCTGCGGATGGATTTCCGTGAGGTAGTCGTGCGTGCCCGCCACTTCCAGCGGCGGCCGCAAGCCGGTGCTTATGTCGGCATGAAGCAGGCGGCCTTCGTGCACGGCCACGCCGCGCTCGTGCCAGGCGCCGTTGACCCGCGCCAGCAGCTTGACCGGCATGGCATCGAGCACCTCGTTGCCCAGCACCACGCCGCGCATGCACGCCGGCAGTTCGGTGACCCAGCGGACCTTGCCCGCATGGGCCGACAGCCGTTCGCGCTGGCGCTCGCGCAAGGTACTTGAGAGATCGACAATCGTGTAGCGCCCTACCCGCTCACCCAGCGCGTCCAGCACCTGCTGTGCCAGCGCCCCCGAACCGGCGCCGAATTCCCAGATTTCGTCGGTTTCCGACTCCAGCAGCGCCTGCTGCGCCTGGCGGGCCAGCGCCTGGCCAAAACGCGGCGACAGTTCGGGCGCGGTGACGAAATCGCTACCGCTGCGGCCCGGCATCAGCCCGAATTTTTGCGAATCGTTGGCGTAATAGCCCAGGCCGGGCGTGTAGAGCGCCTGCGCCATGAATTCGTCAAAACCGATCCAGCCGCCCTGACGGGCAATATTTTCAGCGATCAACCCCGCCAGGTGCGTCATCGGCATAATGCTCGTTCAGTCATAAAGTGTAGAAAGCTGCCTCTTCCACGTTGACCTTGAGCGAAGAATAAACCAGCCACCATGCCAGAACCCTTTCAAAAAACCGCTCGAAGCGGCTGCGATTATTACCCGGGCTTACAACAGCACCGCGTCCAATTTCTTGAAAAAGGCATGCTTGCATGAGCCAGCGTTGGGTCCTGGTGACGGGGGGCGGACGCCGGCTGGGCCGCGAGTGCTGCCTGGCTTTCGCACGCGCGGACTGGAACGTGGTTTGCCATTACCAGTCGTCCTTTGAGGATGCGCAGGACACCTGCCGGGCCGTTGCCTTGCTGGGCCGCAAGGCCATCGCCATTGCCGCGGACCTGTCCCGGTCAGCAGACCGGGAAGCGCTGATGGCAAAAGCCGCGCAGGCAACCGGACGGCACCTGGACGCCGTGGTGAACAACGCATCGGTGTTTGAACCGGATGGCGGCATTGATTTTTCGCCGGATCTCCTGCACCGCCAGCTTGAAGTCAATCTGGTCGCGCCCCTGCACCTTGGCAGCCTGCTGGCGCGGTCGCTTCAAGGCTATTCGGGCATGGCGCCCCCTGCGGTCATCCATGTCCTCGACCAGAAAGTGTTCAACCCCAACCCGGACTACTTCTCCTACACCGTGTCCAAGCTTGCGCTGGAACGGACGGTGGCGCTGCAGGCGCAGTCGCTGGCGCCGCATGTGCGGGTCACGGCGATTGCGCCGGGGCTGATTTACGTCAGCGGCCCGCAGAACGAGGAAAATTTTCAAAAAGCGCGTTCGGTCAACCTCTTGCGCAGCCCGATTAATCCGGTGGACGTCGCCAGGACGGCCGTGTTCCTGGCGGAAAACGAATCGATGACCGGCGTCACCCTGTGCATAGACAAGGGCCAGCACCTGGTCCCCCTGGAACGCGACATCATGTTCGTCACCGATCAACTCATGCAGAAACCATCTTGAATTCACTACCCGACACGCTGCTGCTCCATTGCCGACGACTGTTCATACGCGGACTGACGCGCCAGGTTCGCATCGGGATTCATGATTTTGAACACCAGGCGCCGCAGCGCATCGTTTTTGACATCGACCTGTACGTTCCCCTGGCTGCATCCACCCCGCTGAACGACCGGCTCGAGGAAGTGGTGGACTACGACTTCGTGCGCGGCGTCGTGTCGCAAGCCATTGACCGGGGCCATACCGGGCTGCAGGAAACGCTGTGCGATGCCGTGATGCAAGCACTGTTGGCGCATCCCCATGTGGTGGCCGCGCGGGTGTCAACCCGTAAACCCGATGTGTACGACGACTGCGAGGCAGTGGGCGTCGAATCATTTCAGTGGAAAGCCGGGCAACCAGCAGAAGGGCCCGCACCGTGACGCTTGCCACCAAAGGGACGCAGATTCTGCACCTCACCGGTTTGCGCTTTGACGCCAACCTGGGCATTTTGGCGCACGAGAAAATCGCGCCGCAGCCCATCCAGGTCGATGCCGAACTGAACCTGGGCACCCAGCCCCTGATGCCCCACGACGATGACATCAACCACGTTCTGGACTACCGCAAGGTGCGCCAGATCATCATCAACGAATGCACCGCCGAGCATGCCAACCTGCTGGAAAGCCTGATCGGCAAGCTGGCCAGTCGGCTGATGCTGCTGCCCGGTGTACTGGGCGTTCGGGTGAAAATTGCCAAGCTTGAAATTTTTGACGATTGCGAAGTGGCCATTCGCGTCGAGGCCGGGCAGTGGTAAGGCGCCTGCGGCCCGAAGCGTACAGGCACCGTGCATTTTCAGGCGGGTGCAGCATGCAGGCATCGGTGCGAAAATACGGCCCATGCACGCATCAGCCGAAATACCCGACACCCTGAAGACAGAGCGCACCGAGCGCGAAGACCACAAACTCGAAAAACGCCTGTGCCGCGACGTAGGCCGGGCCATCGTGGACTTCAACATGATCGAGGAAGGCGACAAGGTCATGGTGTGCGTGTCGGGCGGCAAAGACAGCTACGCCATGCTCGACATCCTGCTCAGGCTGCAAAAGCGCGCGCCCATCAACTTTGAACTGATTGCCGTCAACCTCGACCAGAAGCAGCCCGGCTTTCCCGAAGAGGTGCTGCCCGCTTATTTGAGCAAGCTTGGCGTGCCGTACCACATCGAGAACCAGGACACCTACAGCATCGTGACCCGGGTGATTCCCGAGGGCAAAACGCTGTGCTCGCTGTGCTCCCGGTTGCGGCGCGGCATCTTGTACCGGGTGGCGGGCGAACTGGGCGCGACCAAGATCGCGCTGGGCCACCACCGTGACGACATGCTGCAGACGTTTTTTCTCAACATGTTCTTTGCCGCCAAGCTCAAGGGCATGCCGCCCAAGCTGGTCAGCGACGACGGCAAGAACATCGTCATCCGGCCGATGGCCTACGTGCCTGAAAAAGACCTGATCCGCTGGGCGCAGATGCAGGACTTTCCCATCATTCCGTGCACGCTGTGCGGCAGCCAGGAAAACCTGCAGCGCAAGCAGGTCGGCAACCTGCTGCGCGACTGGGAAAAACAGTTTCCGGGCCGGGTTGAAAACATGTTTGCCGCCCTGCAAAATATTGTTCCTTCGCACCTGATGGACAGCAAGCACCATGATTTCAAGGGCATCAGGACTACCGGCGCGGCCAATCCTGAAGGCGACAAGGCTTTCGACGCCGATGAATTCACCCAAGCCCTGCCGGTTGCGCTGACAGGGCGCCGGACGATCGGCATCCATGCATCGACGCCCGGCTGAATGGTTGATTTTGCTGGCGGTCATTTATAGGAGAAGTTTGATGAAACGGGCATTTCTGGCGATTATTTCCACCGCATGGCTTGGATTTTTCATGGTCGGCTGCTCCGGCCTGCAGGTGGTGGAAACCAATGTCACCGCTTTTCACAACTGGACTGCGGCGCCGCCCGGACCGGGCACCGCTTACCGCTTCGAGCGCCTGCCGTCGCAGCAGGCCGTGGGCGGGTACCAGGACGGGGTTGAGGAACTGACGCGCATTGCGCTGGCCAAAGTCGGCATGGAACGCAGCCTGGCGGCGCCGCGCTTCAGTGTTCAGGTGCGCGTCACGACGCAGGCCAGCGAGCGCCAGGCTTATGGCCCGGGCTATTACGACGGTTTCGGGTTTGGCTCGCCCGGCATATTTCTGGGTGGCGGCAATCGCGGCGCGGGGTTTGGCCTGTCGTTTCCGCTGGGCATGGCCAGCCCCAGCCCCTATTTCCGGCGTGATGTGACGCTGCTGGTGCGCGACCTGGCCAGCAACCAGATCGTTTTTGAGTCCCGGGCCTTGAACGACGGTGTTCAGAGCGAGTCGCCTGCCGTGCTGCCGGCCATGCTCGATGCGGCTTTGCAGGGCTTTCCGCAGCCGCCTCCGGGGTCGCGGCGGGTCACGGTGCAAATACCTCGCTGAATGTGGCTCCACGCTTGTCGCTTCGCGCACTGCGCTGTCCTCCTAGGGGGCTGCTGCGCCTGCGGTCTGGCGAAGCCAGTCCCGCGGCCCCTGCCGGTGGGGAAGTGCGCCTTTGCAGTTCGTTGTTACGTCGCCCCTCCGTATCTCGTCAACCTGTCTTTAATTCATGATTGAACCAACCCGCATCATCGCCATCCGCCACGGCGAAACCACCTGGAATGTCGATACCCGCATCCAGGGCCGGCTTGACATCCCTTTGAACGCCACAGGTCGCCTGCAGGCCGCCCGCATGGCGCGGGCGTTGAAAGGCGAGGCCATCACGGCGGTGTATTCGAGCGACCTGGTGCGGGCCTGGGAAACGGCGCAATACCTGGGCAAGGTGCAAGGCCTGCCGGTTCAGCCAGAACCCGGCCTGCGGGAGCGCGGCTTTGGCATTTTCGAAGGCAAGACCTTCGCCGAGATTGAGGCCTTGCTGCCCGACCAGTCGATGCGCTGGCGCAAGCGCGACCCGGAATTTGCGCCCCTTGGCGGTGAGTCCCTGCTGGACCTGAACCGCCGGGTGGTTGACATCGCCGAACGGCTTGCCGCCCGGCATCCGGGCGAACTGATTGCCCTGGTGGGCCACGGCGGCGTGATGGATGTGCTGTACCGCGCGGCCACCCGCCTGCACCTCCAGGCGCCGCGCACCTGGACGCTGGGCAATGCGGCCATCAACCGGCTGCTCTGGACGCCCGAGGGCTTCAGCCTGGTCGGCTGGGCCGATACCCAGCACCTGGACGACGAATCCCTGGACGACGGGCTGGTTGCCACCGGGCCGGTGCCGGTCTTCGCCAGCACCTGAATGAGCAAGATTCCTGCCTATTTGTCCGGCCTGGTTGGCAAGTCCGTCCATGACATCGACACCCCTGCCCTGGTGATCGACCTGGACGCCATGAAACGCAACCTGGGCCGGATGGCGGCCTTTGCCAAAAAACACGGTATCCGCTGGCGTCCCCACGCCAAGCTGCACAAAAGCGTGCAGTTGGCCAAGATGCAGGTCAAGGCCGGGGCCGTTGGTGTGTGCGTGCAAAAAACCGCAGAGGCTGAAATCATGGTGGCCGGCGGCGTTCACAACGTGTACCTCAGCAACCAGGTGATTGCCCCGTCCAAGCTCGCGCGGGTGGCCGCCCTGACGCAAGCGGTCGCGCCCCACGGAGGGCAACTGGCCATTGCCGTGGACAGCATCGAGGGCATAGTCCGGCTGGCGCAGGCCATGACCCAGGCCCGCACCCGCCCAGGCCTGCCCGGACTTGCCACGGTGATCGACGTGTTTGTCGAAATCGACGTGGGCCAGGGCCGCTGCGGCGTGCAACCCGGTCAGGCGGTCACGCTGGCGCTGGAAATCAGCAAGCATCCGGCCCTGCGTTTTGCCGGCATGCAGGCCTACCACGGCAAGGCCCAGCACCTGCGCAGCGTCGGCGAACGGCGCCAGGCCATTGCCAGCGCCGTGCAGGCCGTACTGGCGGCGCGCCAGCAGATAGAGGCGCAAGGCATGGCGCCCGGGCTGGTCACGGGGGCGGGCACCGGCACCTTTGCGCTGGAAACGGCCAGCGGCGTGTATGGCGAACTGCAAACCGGCTCCTTCCTGTTCATGGACGCCGACTATGCGCACAACGAGCGCGACCCGGTGCAGCCTCATTTCGAGCATGCCCTGTTTGTCAAAGCGCAGGTCATCAGCGCCCAGGCCAGCCATGCCGTGTGCGATGCCGGCCACAAAAGCCTTGCCATCGATTCAGGCATGCCGCAGGTGCACAGCCTGGGCGGCGCAGGCGGGCTGGACTATTTCAACGGCGGCGACGAACACGGCATCCTGCGGCCTGCGGCGGACGGCAAGCACTTGCCCGAACTGGGCCAGCCGGTGTGGCTGATTCCCGGCCACTGCGACCCGACGGTCAACCTGCACGATGCGATGATCGGCGTGAGCGGCGGTCTCCTGCGCGGCACCGTCGAGCGCATCATCCGCGTCGATGCGCGTGGCGCCATGACCTGAATCTCAAGCCAGACTGGCCTGTTGCCCCCTTGCCGGCAAGCCTTCAACGCCATTGATTGCATCGCTCTTTTAGCTACCAGCCGTCAGGATTTTTCCATCGGGATGGGTCGGCGCCGGCCAAAAAGCAAACAGGCTGGAACTCTTACAGCGCCAGCCCCGCCCTGTCTTTATGATGGGCGCAACGACTGGAGCTTGTTCATGAAAACCTTGTTTGCCTTTCTTGTGGCCTGTGGCCTCAACTTTTCTGCCCAGGCAGGCTGCTACAGCGTGTACCAGCCCGGCGGCAAGCTGATTTTCCAGTCAAACGAAGCGCCGGTGGACACGCGCTTCGAGTACCACCGCACCGTGCCCGCGCGCTTCGGCCCGTCATCGACCCTGGTGTATGACAGCAACCAACTGGGCTGCGCGGAAATCGGTCTGCAGGCAGGCGCTGCCAGCGGCGCCAGAACTGCGGGCGTGCAGGCCCCTGGCCGCGCCATGCGGGCAGACCGAAGCTGAGGCGCTTGGCGGCTCCAGCCCAGGGCCGTCACGGAAGATGCCATGCCCTGTCTTAGAGATTTTCAGCCATTGGCTTGCGCCGGCTTCTTGCTCAGTGCCTGTCTGAATGCGGCGGCACAGGCCCAGGCCGGCGGAGCGTTGCCCACGGTCACGATTTCGGCCAAGGCCAATCCCGATCCGGTCGAAAAATCGTACCGCAAGATGGTCCAGGGCATGGACCTGTTTGAGCAAGAACGCAGTGCCCTGGCTCCCCAGGCCGCGCTGCGCTTCAAGCTGCTGCCGCGCCGGCGGGACACGGGCATGTCGGGCATCGAGATGGAGGTCATCGGCTCGACAATGGATTTTCCGGTCCAGATTGCGCCGGACGGCACCTTCACCCTGGCGCGCGATGCCCGCGCCCTTGAAGAAAACGCCCAGGTCTCGCCCAACCGCAAGGCGCTGAGCATGACCTGGCGCACCGACATCCGAACGCCTGGCCTGCCGCCCAATACCCGGCGCCTGGGCGACCTGCGGCTGGAATGCCGGGTGGGCATGCAGGCGGGCCTCATCTCGAACGCCAGCAACGTCGTCGGCCGCATGGTCAAGGCCCTGCTGAACACCCCGGCCTACTGCGACCGCCAATTGCCGAACTACCTGTTTTTTGCAGACCGGCCGCTGTTCAGCGTGGCCCTGGTGGCCGGCCAGCGCCGCGAGACCCTGTCCATTGACAAGCTTTACGCAGCCGCCAGCGACGATCCCGCGCTGAAGGACGATCTGCCGTATTGCGATTGCGAAGTGCTGGTGGACCGCACTTATATTTTGCCGCTCGGCGACCGAAGCTGGCCCGACGACACGCTGGTGGAGTTTGACTACATGGACGGCGAATGAAGCGCCCGATGCACTCGGCGGCGGCATGCGCGTTGGCATCGAGCCTGTGGCTCGCAGGGTGCGCCGGCCTGCCCGGTTTTCAAGGCGCTGCAGGCATGGGCCCGACTTTTCGCGACCCCGGCATGACGATGCAGGCGGCAATGCAGGCGGTCAGCATCGGCCAGTCCAGCAAGGCCGATGTATTGGCAGCGTTGGGGCCGGCCACGGTGGTGCCCTTCGACAGCGGCTACGAGGTCTGGGTGTATCGCAGGAATCCGCGCAAAAGTGAAGCCGGCCAAGCCGAATTCGTCGTTTTGTTTGCGCCGTCCGGCATCGTCAAAAAAATGCGGATCCGACCGGCGGGCCGCTAAAAAATTCAATGCCAGCCCCCGCAAGCGGAACCAGCGCAAAGCGCCCGCCGGGCGCCCAGGCCGTCAATCCTTATTCGCCAAACAGCCCGTTCCCCGACTGCGGCGGCGCCACGCCCAAATGCCGGTACGCCGCCAGCGTGGCGATGCGCCCGCGCGGCGTTCGCTGGATGAAACCCTGCTGGATCAGGTAGGGCTCGATCATGTCCTCGATGGTGCCCGGCTCCTCGCCGATGCTGGCGGCAATGTTGTCCAGCCCGACCGGGCCGCCGTCGAAGCGGTGGATGAGCGCCTCCAGAAATTTGCGGTCCATCACGTCAAAGCCCAGCGGATCGACGTCGAGCATGGCCAGCGCGCGGTTGGCGATGTCCAGCGTGATGGTGCCGCTGCCCTTGACGTCGGCATAGTCGCGCACCCTGCGCAGCAGCCGGTTGGCGATGCGCGGGGTGCCGCGCGAGCGCCGGGCGATCTCGAAGCCGCCCTCCTCGTCCATGGGCGCATTCAGCAGCCCGGCGCTGCGCCGGACGATGCGCGCCAGTTCCTCGGGGGTGTAGAACTCCAGCCGGGCGACGATGCCGAAGCGGTCGCGCAGGGGGTTGGTCAGCATGCCGGCGCGCGTCGTGGCGCCGACCAACGTGAACGGCTGCAGGTCGAGCTTGATCGAGCGCGCCGCCGGCCCTTCGCCGATCATGATGTCGATCTGGTAGTCCTCCAGGGCCGGGTACAAAATTTCCTCGACCACCGGGGAAAGGCGGTGGATCTCGTCGATGAACAGGACGTCGTTCTTTTCCAGGTTGGTCAGCAGCGCCGCCAGGTCCTTGGGTTTTTCGAGCACCGGGCCGGAGGTGGAACGCATGTTCACGCCGAGTTCATGCGCGATGATGTGGCTCAGCGTGGTCTTGCCCAGGCCGGGCGGGCCGAACAGCAGCACATGGTCCAGCGCCTCGCCCCGCTTGTTGGCCGCGCCGATGAAAATTTCAAGCTGCTCGCGCGCCTTGGCCTGGCCCACGTAGTCGTCGAACATCTTGGGCCGCAGGGCGCGCTCGATGGCTTCTTCTTTCGGCGAAGCGGGAGCCGCTGACAGCATGCGCCGAGTGGGCGGCAGGTCGGCCATGTCAAAGTCGTCGGTCTGGATGCTCATGGCTCAAACTTTCAGGATCGGGCCGGGGTAGCTGGCCAACATGGCATCAGCCGTGACCAGCGTTAAATCTTCACGCATGGCCTGGGCCAGCAGCAGGCGGTCGAAAGGGTCTTTGTGCAAATGTGGCAAATGAACCACTGCGAACGTGTGGCCAGCCGATACGGCAAGCTCCTGGTAGCCGTTGCGCAGCAATTCCCCGTGCAGTTGCGGAACATTGACCATGAAATCCGTTCGCTTGTAACCGGCCTTGATGGCTATTTCCCAGATGCTCGCAACGCTGAAAAAGAGTGGGTTGGCTTCGTCATTCATCAACTCCAACGCTTTGACCGACAGACGGTCAGGCTCGCTAACGGCCCATATCAGCAGGTGCGTGTCAAGCAGCAAGCGCATGTTCAATCTTCTCCATTGAACATGCGGGCGATTTCGTCGGCGTACATCGTGTCAAAGTCATCCGGGACACGCATTTTGCCTTTCATGAACCCCAGGCGCTGCGGCGTGTGTGGCACCTCCGGCTCGATTGGCACGACGCGCACCATGGGCTTTCCGGCCTTGGCGATGATGAAGGATTCGCCCTGCGCGGCGCGTTCGACCAGGCGCGACAAATGCGTTTTGGCTTCGTGGATATTGACGGTTTGCATCAAAAACTCCCTGATGAACTAAGTCTGGTTAGTTTACCCAATCGGAGCCAGGCGGAAAAGCCCCTCTTCAAGGAGGCCGCTCACTTCCCCAGCGCTTTCAGCGCCAGCTTGATGCCCTCGCTCACGCCCACGTCCTGGGGCAGCGCCTTGAGCGCCAGCGCGGCGTCCTTGTCGCTGTAGCCCAGCGCGACCAGCGCCTGCAGGATGTCGAGCTGCGCTTCGCTGCCCACGCTGACCTGCGCGCCAATGTCGGCGCCCAGCTTGCCCTTGAGCTCAAGCAGCAGCCGCTCGGCGGTTTTTTTGCCGATGCCGGGCACCTTGACGATGCGGCCGGTTTCCTGCAGCGTCACGGCCTGCGCCAGGTCGGCCACGCTCATGCCGCTGAGCACGCTGAGCGCCATGCGCGGCCCGATGCCGGTGATCTTGATCAGCAGGCGGAAGGCGGCGCGTTCGGCGGTGCTGCCAAAGCCGTAGAGCAGTTGCGCGTCCTCGCGCACGATGAAGTGCGTGAACAAACTGACCTTGTCACCCAGCCCCGGCAGGTTGTAGAACGTGCTCATGGGCACCAGCACCTCGTAGCCGACGCCCTGGCAGTCCACCAGGATTTCCGGCGGGTTTTTTTCGGCCAGCTGGCCAGTAAGTCTTCCAATCATGGGCAAATCTTAGCAGCCGGCCCCCAGCGGCCATTTAGGCAGACAATCACATCCCACCTGCTTTTCCCCGTTACAGGAAACCCACGTTTTGATCCTTCGCCACACTTTCACGCCGCCCAACAACACCCGCATGGGCCACCTGTGCGGACCCATGGACATTCACATCCGCACCATCGAGGCCGGCCTGCAGGTCAAGATCGCGCACCGCTTCGAGCAGTTCAAGATCGACGGCACCAAGCTGCGCGCCACCCAGGCGCTGGAAGTGCTGCAGGCGCTGTACGAGCTGGCCCAGCGGCCCATCGAGCCGGAAACCGTGCAACTGATGCTGGCCGGCGACATGGCGCTCAACACCGTGGAAGGCGGCATTGCGCTGACCACCCGCCGCGCCGACCTGCGCGCCCGCACCGTGAACCAGGGCACCTACCTGGAAAACATCGCCGCCCACGACATCACCTTCGGCATCGGCCCGGCCGGCACCGGCAAGACCTACCTGGCGGTGGCCTGCGCGGTCGACGCGCTGGAGCGCAGCACGGTGCAGCGCATCGTGCTGACGCGCCCGGCGGTCGAAGCCGGCGAGCGCCTGGGCTTCTTGCCAGGCGACATGGCGCAAAAGGTCGACCCGTACCTGCGGCCGCTGTACGACGCGCTGCATGAGCTGATGGGCTACGAGCGGGTGCAAAAAGCGTTCGAGCGCCAGCAGATCGAGATTGCGCCGCTGGCCTTCATGCGCGGCCGCACGCTGAACCATGCCTTCGTGATTCTGGACGAGGCGCAAAACACCACGCCCGAGCAGATGAAGATGTTCCTGACGCGCATCGGCTTTGGCAGCAAGGCGGTGGTGACGGGGGATGTGAGCCAGGTTGACCTGCCCCGCACGCAGCTGAGCGGGCTGGTCGATGCCGAGCGGGTGCTCAAACGCGTGCAGGGCATTGCCATCACCCGACTGACCAGCGCCGACGTGGTGCGCCACCCGCTGGTCGCGCGCATCGTGGATGCCTACGACAAGACGCCCAGCAACCGCGACGATGCCGTGGAGTTGCCAGACGCTACTGATTTAATAGCTAAACCCGCACGCAAGACCAGCGCAAAGAGCCGAAATGGCTCTTGATGCCTTGAATCTGTCGCTGCAGTTCGGCAAATTCCCCGACGCCGCCCTGCACCGCGCTGCCTTGCCGCGCCACAGCGTGGCCCGCTGGATACGGCATGCGCTGCAAAGCGAAGCCGAAATCACGGTGCGCATCGTCGGCCTGGAGGAAGGCCAGGCCTTGAACCGCGACTACCGGGGCAAGGACTATGCGACCAACGTGCTGACCTTTGACTACACGCAGGCGCCCTGCGTGACCGCTGACCTGGTGCTGTGCGCGCCCGTGGTCGCCCAGGAAGCCGCAGACAACGGCAAGACGCTGGCCGCCCACTACGCCCACCTGCTGGTGCACGGCACCTTGCACGCGCAGGGCCATGACCATGAAACCGGCGAAGAAGACGCTGTAGCCATGGAAGCGCTGGAAATCGGGATTCTGGCGGGCTTGGGCATCGACAACCCCTACCGCTGACATTTTTAGCTTGAAAAATGGCCGTGTCGCAACCAGCGCTTCCTTGCACTGCTGCTGCTAAAAAAATAGCGCTACCGCTTTTTAGGCTTCCGGCGCAATGCGCAGCGGAATCGTCACCGGCCCATCGTTGACCAGATGCACCTGCATGTCGGCGGCAAAGCGTCCGGTTTGCACCGGGCCGTGGGCGCTTCTGGCCTGCGCCACGAAATAATCGTACAGCCGCCGGCCTTCCTCGGGCGGGGCGGCGCTGGTGAAGCTGGGCCGGTTGCCGCCCGACGCGTCGGCGGCCAGCGTGAACTGGCTGACGATGAGCAGGCCGCCCGCCGCGCCCTGCCCGTCGATGTCCTGCACGCTGCGGTTCATCTTGCCGGGTTGACTGCCCCCCAGGCTGTTCACTTCGTGTAATACGCTTCCCCCCGAGGGGGCTGCCCCTGCTTGGGGCGGCCCGGCGCCTGGCTCATCCGAAAAAATCCGCAGCTTGAGGATTTTGGCCAGCAGCTTGTCAGCCTGCGCTTCGCAGTCGCCGCGTTCGGCGCAGACCAGCACCAGCAGTCCCCGGCCAATTTCGCCGACTGTTTCACCGGCCACCAGAACCTTGGCCTGCGCCACCCGCTGCAGCAGGGCTTTCACGCCAGCGTCACGCGGGCAAACTTGCGCTTGCCGACCTGCACCACATAGGTGCCGGCGTCCAGCTTCAGCGCCTTGTCGCTGACCACGCTGGAATCGACCCGCACGCCGCCGCCGTCGATCAGCCGCGTGGCCTCGCTGCCCGACGGCGCCAGGCCGGCGGCTTTCAGGAGCGCGCCTATGCCCATGGGCGCGCCCGCAAGCCGCACCTCGGCTATCTCGTCGGGCACGCCGCCCTTGCTGCGGTTGATGAAGTCCTGTTCGGCGGCGTCGGCAGAAGCCAGCGAATGAAAGCGGGCGGTGATTTCCTTAGCCAGCGCGACCTTGGCATCCTTGGGGTTGCGGCCGCCTGCCACCTCGGCTTTCAGCGCGGCAATGCCGGCTTCGCTTTTGAACGACAGCAGCGTGTACCACTTCCACATCAGCACGTCCGAGACCGACAGCACCTTGGCGAACATGGCATTGGCCGGCTCGGAAATGCCGATGTAGTTGTGCTTGCTTTTCGACATTTTCTCGATGCCGTCGAGGCCTTCCAGCAGCGGCATGGTCAGGATGCACTGCGGCTCCTGGCCGTATTCCTGCTGCAGGTGCCGGCCCATCAGCAGGTTGAACTTCTGGTCGGTGCCGCCAAGCTCCAGATCGCTTTTCAAGGCCACCGAGTCGTAGCCCTGCATCAGCGGGTACAAAAACTCATGCACGCTGATCGACTGGCCGGCTTTGTAACGATCGTGAAAATCATTGCGCGCCATCATCCGGGCCACGGTGTAGCGCGACGCGAGCTGGATCATGCCGCGCGCGCCCAGCGGGTCGCACCATTCGCTGTTGTAGCGGATTTCGGTTTTTTCCGGATCCAGCACCAGGCTGGCCTGGCGGTAATAGGTTTCGGCATTGGCCTTGATCTGCTCGGGCGTGAGCGGCGGGCGGGTGCTGTTGCGGCCCGATGGGTCGCCGATCAGGCTGGTGAAGTCGCCAATCAGGAAGATGACCGCATGCCCCAAATCCTGCAGTTGGCGCATCTTGTTCAGCACCACGGTGTGGCCCAGGTGGATGTCGGGCGCGGTCGGGTCCAGCCCCAGCTTGATGCGCAGCGGCACGCCGGTGGCTTCGCTGCGAGTCAGTTTTTTGACCCATTCGTCTTGCGGAATCAGCTCGTCGCAGCCCCGCAGGGTAACGGCCAGCGCCGCCCTGACACGGTCGGACTGAAGGGGTTTTGTAACAAGCTCTTGATTCATAAGGGATTTTCTCTAGGCGAGGTGAAGTCCGACAGATATAATTCTGACTTTCCTACGTTGGGCCGCTATTTTAGAGGCGCCACTGATTGGTGGTTAAGAAGCCAGAATTTTCGCATTCGATGCAGCCCGCCGCTGGCAAAACGGCCGGCCAAGGCATTGATAACCCGTAATTACAGTCCGGCTGCTCTGGCAGCCCGGCGCACTTTAGTTGGGATTTACGCTTTGCGCCTGCCTGTTGACTCCCGTGTTCCCTTGACAATTACCCAGGTGCTGTCGGCCGTGGCGGCCAGCCTGGCCCGCCATCCCCGGCGCATCACCGCCAGCCTGGCCGTGCTGCTGCTGGGAACCGGCGTGACGGCTTTTGGTGTTGCCCCGCTGGCGCCCGATGCTGCCGACCTCCCGGTTCGCCAGGTGCTGGAAGCCGTTCAGCCGCTTTCGCCCCAGCTGGCCCAGGCCCAGACAGAAGCGCTGGCAGATTTCAGCTTCAAGCTGTTCCGCACCGAAGGCACGCGCAGCAGCGACACCATGGCTTCGCTCCTGAAGCGGCTCAACCTGGACGATGCTGCAGCCAATGCCTACTTGCGCAGCGACCCACACGCGCAACTGATCCTTTCGCGCCCCCCGGGAACCAACGTCACGGTAGAAGCCAGCGACGACCAGCAGATGCTCAAGCTCAGCATGCGCTGGGCGATGGATGACGAACAGACGTTCCAGCGCCTGGTGATCGAACGCAGCACCAGCAGTGGCAGCCCCAAGTTCACGTCGCGCATTGAAAACGCGCCTTACACCCGCTCAGCCCGGCTGGCCAGCGCCACCGTCCAGACCTCGCTGTTTGCGGCCATGGACGACGCCAGCATTCCCGAGGGGGTCGGGGTGCAGATTGCAGAAATTTTCTCCACCGACATCGACTTTCGCCGCGCCCTGCGAAAAGGCGACCGGTTCAATGTGGTCTACGAAACCCTTGAAGCCGACGGCGAGGCCATGCACACCGGCCGCGTGCTTTCGGCTGAATTCGTGAATGGCGGCAAGACTTTCCAGGCCATGTGGTTTCAGCCCGCCGGCCAGGACGCCGCCGGCGTGCCGCTGAAGGGTGGCTATTACACCCTGGACGGTCAGAGCCTGCGCAGGGCCTACTTGAGCGCGCCGGTCGAGTTTTCGCGTATCAGCAGCGGCTTTTCGATGCGCTTTCATCCCGTCCTGCAAACCTGGCGCGCCCACAACGGCACCGATTTTGCCGCCACCACCGGAACCCCCGCCCGAACCATCGGCGACGGCGTGGTGGAATTTGCCGGCGTCCAGAATGGCTTTGGCAATGTGGTCTTCATCAAGCACCGCAACAACATGGAAACGGTCTATGCCCACCTGAGCAAGATCAATGTGCAGCCTGGCCAGGCCGTGACCCAGGGACAGACCGTCGGCCTGGTGGGCTCGACGGGCTGGGCCACCGGCCCGCATCTTCATTTTGAGGTGCGCATCAACGGCGTGCAGCAGGACCCGATGACCATCGCCAAGCAAAGCGACGTGACGCCGATCCCGGCAGCCGCCCTGCCGCAGTTCAGGCAACTGGCCAACGGTTTTAGAAACCAGCTGCAGGCGGCCGCCACGATTGAACAGACGCGCGCCGAATAAGCCAGAATCCAGGGGCGGCATTGCTGCAAAATCGCTGCATGCACGACTACTTCATCGGCCTGATGTCAGGCACCTCCCTGGACGGTGCCGACGGCGTACTGGTTGATTTTTCCGTTAACCCGCTGCAGGTTGTTGCCCATGCCAGCGAGCCGTTCACAGCGGGCTTTCGCGCTGAACTGCTGGCGCTCAACACACCTTCGCACAACGAGCTTCATCGCGCCGCCCTGGCCGGCAACCAGCTCGCGGCGGCGTATGCCCGGGTGGTGGCCAGCCTGGTGCAACAAGCAGAAAAACTGGGTATTGGCGCCAGCCGGATACAGGCCGTAGGGGCCCATGGCCAGACGGTCAGGCACCAGCCGCGCAGAACATCCGGCGACCCTTGGGGCGCAGGCTACACCCTTCAACTCAACCAACCGGCACTGCTTGCAGAGCTGACCGGGATGAACGTGGTAGCTGATTTTCGCAGCCGCGACGTGGCGGCCGGGGGCCAGGGCGCGCCGCTGGTGCCGGCATTTCACCAGGGCGCCTTCAGCCGACCGGATGCGGGGGTGGCGGTTCTCAACCTGGGCGGCATTTCCAACCTCAGCGTGCTGCCGCCCACAGGCTCGCTTGCTGCGGTGCTGGGCTTTGACTGCGGGCCAGGCAATGCCTTGATGGACGCGTGGTGCCTTCAGCACACGGGCCGGCCCTTTGATGCAGGCGGTGCCTGGGCGAAAAGCGGCCGGTTGATTCCGGCGCTGCTGGCCCGCCTGCTGGACGAGCCCTACTTTGCACAGCCCATCCCCAAAAGCACCGGCCGCGATCTTTTCAGCCTGGCGTGGCTAGCCGGAAAAATCCAGCCCTTTGACGGCGAACGTGCTGAAGATATTCAAAATACCCTAACAGAATTGACGGTTTGCGCATGTGCCGAAAGCGTGAACAGCTATGGAAAAGGGAGCGCTGAGTTGATTGTCTGCGGCGGCGGCGCTTTTAACCTATACCTGCTCGAGCGTCTTCAGGCGGCACTGCCCTGGCTGCATGTCAGCACCTCTGAACAGCATGGACTGCCGCCGCTACAGGTCGAGGCCGCAGCTTTTGCCTGGCTCGCCCGCCAGATGCTCAGGCGCCAGCCAGGCAGTTTGCCAGCCGTGACCGGTGCTGCCGGGCCCCGCGTGCTGGGTGCACTTTACCCAGCTTGAGCGGCTTGCCAGGGTGTGCAAAGCGCAGGCCATGAAAAAGCCGCCCTTCAGGCGGCTTGAGCAAAAAGGCAGCAAGGCCGCCCCCTGTGATTATTTTGCGCTTCAGACCGAGAAGCTCGAACCGCAGCCGCAGGAACTGCTGGCGTTTGGGTTCTTGATCACGAACTGCGCACCTTCCAGGTCGTCCTTATAGTCGATTTCGGCCCCGACCAGGTACTGGTAGCTCATGGCGTCGATCAACAGCGACACGCCGTTCTTGGTCATGGTGGTGTCGTCTTCGTTGGTGATTTCGTCAAAAGTGAAACCATACTGGAAGCCCGAACAGCCGCCACCCTGCACAAACACGCGCAGCTTAAGGTCGGGATTGCCCTCTTCGGCAATCAGTTCGGCCACCTTAGAGGCTGCGCTGTCAGTGAACACAAAGGGGGAAGGCATTTCAGTCTGGATGTTTTCGGCAACTGCGCTCATAAGAACTCCGTTAATCTATAGGCAATG
Source organism: Polaromonas sp. (assembly GCA_028292045.1). Lineage (GTDB taxonomy): Bacteria > Pseudomonadota > Gammaproteobacteria > Burkholderiales > Burkholderiaceae_C > Polaromonas. The sequence goes on from JAQGMZ010000197.1 coordinate 30,389, forward strand.
GGTAAATAGTACAGTAAATCAATCAACCATACCGCCTGCGTGTCTTAGCACGGGCAAGCCGTTTCCATGAAAAAAGCCGCCAGGCGAACCAGGCGGCTTTTTTGCAAGGCAGGAAAGCGAAAATTAACGCTTGCTGAACTGCTTGCGGCGGCGCGCTGAGCGGAAACCAACCTTCTTGCGCTCGACTTCGCGGGCATCGCGGGTCACAAAACCGGCCTGGCTCAACGCTGGCTTGAGCGTTGCGTCATAGTCGATCAGGGCGCGGGTGATGCCGTGGCGCACTGCGCCGGCCTGGCCGGACTCGCCGCCGCCGTGAACGTTGAT
>JAQGMZ010000207.1 GCA_028292045.1 Polaromonas sp.
TGGCGCAGGCGGGCGCAGCGGCGGACCCCGCCGCCCGGGCGGCCCCGGTTCGTTCACTGGCCGCTGACCCGCATCTGTTGCATGTGCAACCCCTGGCGGCCGTTTGTTAGCTTGAACTGACCCTGCCCCTGGGGCCCAGATCGCCCGGCAACTTTTTACAGTTGCCGGGCGATTTGCATTCAAACGCCATGGTTTGCAAAATCATCGAATCGACAGCCCGAACCGCAACTACCATCAGCGCATGAACACTCAACCATCAACCGTGTGCTTTGGTCTTGCCGGCCGCGTCTGCCTCGTCACCGGCGGCGCGCAAGGCATCGGGGAAGCCTGCATTCGCCGCTTTGCGCGGGAAGGCGCGCACCTGGTCATTGCCGACGTGGACGACGCGCGCGGCATGACGCTGGCTGCTGAGCTGGGCGCGCTGTATGTGCGCTGCGATGTCGGCGACAAAGCGCAGGTCGATGCGCTGGTGGCGCGCACGCTGGCCTCCCACGGCCGCATTGACGTGCTGGTGAACAACGCCGGCATATTCCGGGCCGCCGAATTCCTGGACATGACCGAGGCCGATTTCGATGACGTGCTGCGCGTCAACCTGAAAGGCGCCTTTCTGATGGGACAGGCAGTGGCGCGCGAAATGGCCAAGGCGGGCCGGGGCAGCATCGTGAACATGAGTTCGGTCAACGGCGTCCTGGCCATCCCGACGATTGCCAGCTACAACGTCAGCAAGGGCGGCATCAACCAGCTGACGCGGGTGATGGCGCTGGCGCTGGCCGACAAGGGCATCCGGGTCAATGCGGTGGCGCCCGGCACCATTGCCACCGAACTGGCCGCCAAGGCGGTGCTGACCAGCGAAGACGCCAAGGCCCGCATCCTGAACCGCACGCCCATGCGCCGCCTGGGCGAGCCGCACGAAATTGCCGACACGGTGGCTTACCTGGCCAGCGACGCGGCCAGCTACATCACCGGCGAGATCGTCGTGGCCGATGGCGGGCGCATGGCGCTGAACTACACGGTGGCGCCTTAATCCTCGGTGCGAAACACGATGAAGGTGTTCATCAGGAAGTTTGCGACGAAGGCAATGCCGACCCCGCCGACCTTGGCCAGCGTAGCGTGGATGGGCAGCGCATGGACCAGCCACCAGGTCGCCCCGGCATTGATGCACAGGCCGACCAGGGCGAACAGCAAGAACGTCATGGCGCGGCGCACCGATCGCCACTGCCGCCGGTACACCCACAGCGACGACAGCGAGTAATTCACCACGGCGGCCACCATGAAACTGGCCGCCGCCGGCAACAGCACGCCTTCGGCGCGGCCGGCCAGCAGGTGAAACAGGCCGATATCGACCACCGCCGCCAGCCCCCCGACCACCAGGTAGCCCAGCGCCTGCCGGGCCAGCACGGGCATCCGCACGGCCGTCATGCGGCGGCCGTGCTCGCCGCGCGGGCCAGCATGGGCTGGAACACCGGGTCGTCGTAGGCGCGGAAGGTGGCATGGCCCGGATGCGGCCTGGCCGAGCGGATCAACGCGCGCACGCCGGCCTGGCTGGCGGCCAGGGCATCGCGGTCAAACCGGTCGCCCACCATCAGCGTGCGCTGCGCAGCCATGCCGGTGCGGCGGAGAATTTCCAGCAGGCCGAACGGGTCGGGCTTGAGCCGGGCGATGTCCGGATCGGTGGCGCAGACAACCGGCGAGGCCTGCAAGCCCAGGGCAGCCAGCTTGTCGGTGGCGGGATAGTCGGAAAACACGGCAATCTGCTTGCCAGCGCCGCGCAGGCCGGCAAACAGCGCATCCAGGTGCGGATAGCGGCAGGCGGCCAAAAATGGCAGGGGCTGGCGCTCCATCCATTCGTGGGTCAGGGCGCGCACCTCGTCTTCCGTCTTGCGGTGCTGCGCGGCCGTGCGGGCATATTGCAAGCGCATGAAGTCGGCTTCAGGCCGGTCGCCGAGCGCTTCACGCACATGGCGAAAGGTGCGCAGGGTCTGCAGCGTGTCCAGGCTGCGCGTGCGCCAGGTGGCCGCCAGCAGGCGGCGCAGCATGGCCAGGCGCAGGCGGCGCTGGTCGTACAGCGTTCCGTCCACATCGAACACGACCAGGTCGATGTCATTCCAGTTCAGCAAGGGGCTCAATTGTTTTTCTCCAAGGGAATCTTCAGCGGCACTTTGACGGGTGCCCAGCACTGGATGTCATTTTGCCGCCGCAAGGGGCAAGGGCTCGAAACGGTAAGGCACTTCTTGCGGCCTGTCGTCGTCGCCAACGTTGCCGGACGGTGCAAGCCATTCGAATTCCCAGACGCGGCGGTCGGCGAAATAGGCTTGTAGTTGTGCGTCCTTCACGGCGTCCAGCCTGTGCGCCCAGACGATTTCGGCATGGTCGATGTCCGGCTCGTTGTGCACCATCTCGTAGCCGGTCGGATTGTGCGGTCCGTCTTTCACCAACACCAGGTCCCGCCCCGGGGTTTTCAGCAGTTGATCTCTCACGCGCGGGCGCAATTTGTCGATCTCCAGCGTGCAGCAAGTGGTCTGCACCGCATTGCTCTCCAGGAAATGTTTTCCTGTTACTAAAGAAGCCACCGGCAAGGCCAGCATGGCCAGGGTGGCCGCCGGCATGGCGCGGGCCAGAAAAAGCGCCGCCGGCAGTGTGGCCCGGTCACGGCTGCGCAGCCATTGGAAGCCGCGCATTGTCAGGATCAGCAGCAGCGGAAACAGCGGCGCGGTGTACTGCGGGAAGTTCCAGGTTTCCAGAAAGTAGCCGGCAAAGAAAAAGACGGGTGTCCCCCACAGGAAATAATTGCGCCGGACTGACCAGACGCCGGCAAAAAAGGCAACCGACAAAATCGCCCCGATGTAGAAGTTCCAGGTGTAGAACACCTTGGGCAGCGCGCTGCGCAGCCACAGGACGGGCGACTCCCGGTACCGGTACTTGGAGCCCTCTACTTCAAAATAATTCCTGAAGTACTCAGGCCCCTGGTTGAGCGATTTCAGGGGCGGCGAAATCAGGAACGCGGGCGCGCTGGCATAGGTCTGGCGGTTTAGCTCGTAGGCGGCCTTGAAGCGGTCGCCGGTGGTGGCCTGGTTGTATTGCAGCAGCAGGGCGCCGCCCGCCCCCACCATCAGCATGACAGGAAGCGCCACCCGGCCCAGCGTGGCCCCTGCGCCGTGCCACCGGCCTTGCATCAAGCGGATGAGCATGGCAACGCCCACCGGAATGCACAGCAGCATGCCTTCGTACGGCCGGGTGATCATCAAGATGAACACGCCAAGGCCCATCAGCACGCCATGGCGCCAGCGTGGTTCGCGCAGAATGCGCGGCATGGCGCCGACGACCAGCATTGCGCCAAGCGCGGTGAAGGCGCCGCCGTAATAGGTGTTGATCCAGCCGCTGAAGACCGCCAGTCGAAGCGTGACCAGCACGCCGCCCAGCAGTGCCATGGGCAGGACCACCCAGCCCTGCAGCATCCAGGTGGCGGCCATGCACATCAGCACCATGGTCATCCACACGCCGATCCAGGCGTTGTCGGCGATCAGCAGGCCCAGGGCCAGCGGTGCGCCCCGTCCCGGAAAATACATCGAGGCATACGCCGGCAGCTGGTTGACGTAAAAGGTTTCGAAATGCTGCCAGAAAGCATGCGGCGGGTTGGCCAGGCGGCCCAGCGCGAGGGTCTGGCCTTGCAACACGATGCTGGTTTCGTCGAACACGGCCGGCTCAGGAACGCCCAGCCAGAACAGCATGATTGCGCGCAGGGCCACGGCCAGCAAGCCAACCGCCAGAATTTGCCGCGCGCGGTGATGCGCCAGCCAACCGAGCCGGCGCTCTGCCCAGGCGAATACGGCGCTGCCTGTGCGCGGCCTGGCAAATGCCACGGCGACCAGGATGGCGGCCAGCACCATCTCGGCCAGGGTAAACACACCCAGGGAATTTTTCAGCTGCCCTGCCATCAATTCCAGCGGGCCGGCCTCATGCAGGCGTTGCAAATTTTCCTGAATCTGTGCGGAAGCGGGCATCAGCGCACCGGATTGACACCCGACGTGTTCTGCACGGTCAGGAAATGCGGCTCGCTCAGGCCATGCAATACCGGCACATCCACAAAGCTCAGCACCGCAAGGGCCAGCACGGTTGCCGAGCTGATGCCCATGAGGCTTTTCTCACGGAACAGCTTTTCAGGCTTTTGCGCCACCGAGCCGCTGCGCAGCGACAGCCGCAGGTAATGGGCAAAAAGCATGATGATGAACGGAAACGCCAGCACGTATTCGATACGGTACTTGATGAGGAAAATACCCATCAGGAAGGTTGCCGACAGCGCATAGGCAAAGCAGGAAATGGTCAGGCGCTCTTCGGTGTAATGCTGGAACGACCGGCGGTAGCGGTGCAGCACCGACACGCCCGGGCCGGCTGAAATTTCGCGGTACTCGGACAGGCGCTTGGCGCCCATCAGGAACGCGCCGCCCATCCAGTAGGCCAGCAGCAGCGAGACCGGCGCCACGGTGGTCTGGTCGATCATGGCCCAACCCAGCATCAGCCGGATCGGGTTGTTGATCGATTCGGACAGCACATCCAGGTAGGCCTTGTCTTTCGACCGGATCGGCTTGACGTTGTACACGATGCCCGAAATCCAGAACAGCAGGCTGACGACCAGGAACACCGGCCCGATCAGGTAGGCCAGGCCCAGGCCGATCACGCTGCAGGCGGCGTAGGCGGTGTACACCGGCACCGGCGACATTTTCATGTGCGCCGCCGGCCGGCCCGATTTGTCGGGGTGGAAGGCGTCGAATTCGCGGTCCAGCCATTCATTGATCAGGTAGTTGGACGATGCGATCAGCACGGCACTGATAAAGCCCAGCAGGATGGACCACCAGGCATCGGTCAGGGGCGGGCTGCGCAGCACGTAGGCCAGCACCAGTCCTGGCACGATGAAGATGTGCTTGGTCATGTGGTCCAGGCGGGCCATCTGTAAATAATCCGTCCAGCGGACCGGATTTTCCGGCGCAGGCGTGTTTTCTGGAAACGGCTGGGCGATGCTCATGGGTGACCTCTTTAAAGTGAAAGTTGAAAAGGCACAGCGGACGGCATGGGGCCGCGCCGCTGCGAGTTTGCAAAGGGTGGTGGTTGGCTTACCGGGCGGATGACATGGCCGAAGGCAGGGGGTTGCCGTTGATTGCGACGGGAACCGGCCGGCCGAGGCGGGCTTGCGCCAGCGCTGCCAGGGCCAGAAACGGCACCAGCCAGATGACGCGCGATTGAAAACGGTCGAGCGACGACGCCAGCGTGGCGCAGATCACGCCGTTGGCCAGCACCCCGGCCACCACGAACCAGGCAAAGTCCGCAAAAGTCCGCTGCTGCGGTTGCGCCGGGTCGCCCGCTTTTTTGCCGGAGATAGCCTGCCAGCCGGCCAGCGCAAGCAGCGAAGCCAGCACCAGGGCGTAAGTCGCCATCGTGAGCCACTCGTTGAGCGGCGAGTCCTGCCCCGCAGGGCTGTTCCGCATGTCGGCGAACACCGCATCGGGCACCCTGCCTTCGAACATCGCCAGGCCACGACTGCCGTAGCGTGTGATGTCCACCCGGAAATCAACCAGTTGGCGCAGCACGTCAAGGCCGATGCCCCTGGCCACGCCTGCCGGATCGAACCGGATCACTTCACCCACAAACCGCAGCTGCTCGTCCGACATGCGGCGCTTGGCGGCAACGTCGGCCAGCGCGAAAGCGCCTTTCGCCGGATCGACGGAAAACAGGAATTCGTCCCACCGCGTCGGGTAGTTCTGCAGGTAGGCACAGGCTGCGAATCCGGCGTCCGGGCAGTGCTGCTTGAGGTAAGCCGTACCCGGCCCCAGATCGATCAACCGCGCCATCGGGTGCGGCAGCCGCATGGGCGGCGCGCCGACCGCCAGGGTGACCGCCTTGCTGAAAACCCACTCGGCCGCCACCGCGCCGCCAATGCAGGCGGCCACCACCAGCAACGCAATTTTTGAAACTCCCCGCCAGCGGGCGACCAGCCAGCGCGCCAGCATCAGCAAGCCCAGCAGCGCTGCCGCCAGCGCCACATGGCTGGCATGGGCGCTCAGCCCGTAGAGCAGCAGCAATGCCAGCGCCCAGCGGTGCCCGCGCGACAGCTCCCGCCAGTAAAAAGCCAGCGCGCCCATGCACAGGATCACCAGCGGCGCGAACACATCGGGCATCAGGAAGCCGGTGTACACGCCCAGCGGTGTCAGCAGGCTCAGCGCGGCCACGACGCCAACGGCCACGCCGGTCGGCAGTTTCCACAAGCGCTGCATCAGCAGTTGCAGCACAAAGGCCACGGCCAGCGCCTGAATTGCAATGGCCAGCCACATGTTTCCGGCCAGGTAGCCGGCGTAGAGCAGCAAGCCGTAATAAACCGAACGCCCGGCCAGCACGACCTTGTCCTCGATCGAGGTCAGGGCCTTCATGCGCTTGGGCGGCTCGCCAGCGGCGGCATCTGCCGCCGCTGGCGCATTGGCGGCTTGCGGCGCGGCGGGCAGCCACGGCTTCGGGGCAGCCGGGCCCAGCAGGCGGCTGGCTCCCATTTCGGCGCCGCGCAGGTAGGTGGGCGTGTCAGGGTAGAAAAATGGCTGGCCGTTCCAGAGCGCGGTCAGGCACAAAAGCAGTGCAAGGATGAGAAGCAGACCTGCATGGCGGACCCATGAAGCTGAGCGGCGGATATTGTTCATGCCCATTGCCTCGGCAAAAGGCCCGCGCATTTTTTCAAGCGCGCTTTATGCTTGAGCCAGGACGGCGCCACAGCCGCAATAGCCGCAATGGCCGCAGGCGGTAGCCGGGTAGCGCGAACAATTCGTGAAAAATTCATCAGGGGGTGGAGACATGGCTCAGGGTTTGCAAGCAGGTCGGACAAGTGTCTCGGCTGGTGCCAAAGCCGCCAATAGTCCAAATGACCCTAAAACCCGCAAACCGGGCGCCCTGGTTACCCAGCAGCTTTTGCCGTTTCGCCACCCTCCCGTTCAGTCTGGACAGGCGTCAAACACGCCGCGCCTCCCCTGTTTCGCCGGCATTTCCAGCGACTGCCGATCAGCGCTGAAGATCAGCCCCCCGGCTAGTGCCGCATGTAAGCGATGTTGATCCGGCACAACACTTACGCTTCGGATTTAGCGCGGGAATGGGTTTTTGCGGGAAAGGGTTTTCGCCCGACAGCCCAGCGCCGGCACTTGCAGGACGGCGCCTTATCCGGTCCTTGGGCCGGCACCTACAGCATCACGGCATGAACTGGGGCATAGTCCATTTTTTAAGGAGGCTGGCCGTGAAAAAATGGAAACTGGTACTCACGCAGGGCTTGCTTGCCGGCAGTCTGGCCAGCATTTTTTCAACGGCGGTGCTGGCGGTTGCGGGGCGGCGCGAAACGGGCAGCGCAGTGGCGCCGACCAATGCCGTCAGCCACTGGTACTGGGGCGACCAGGCCTTTGACCAGCAGCAGGCGGACCTGGCGCACACGGTGACAGGCTACCTGACCCATCACGCAGCAGCCACCTTCTGGGCGACCCTGTACGCGGCCCTGGCCACCAGGCAGCCGGTTTCACGCACCACGCCGGGCGTGCTGCTGGGCGCAGCCGCCACCAGCGCTGCCGCCTACCTGGTCGACTTCAAGCTCACGCCGCGCCGGTTCACCCCGGGCTACGAGCACCGGCTCTCGACCGAGGCGCTGCTGGCGGTGCATGTCGGGCTGGCTGCCGGGCTGGCGGCGGGGGCGCTGGTCCTTCGCAATGAATACCGCGACATGCAGGAAAAGCTCAAGCACGATGCGCAGGATGAGCCGCCCCAGCGAATCGTGCGCCACGTCAGGGCCGGCGGCATCTAGCGGAGCCCGTTACTGCCATTTCTGCCGTTTCTGCTGTTACGGCTTGCGCGGAACCACCAGCCTGTAGACCGACCGCTGGAGCAGGTCGCCGTGCTGGTTGCTTGTTTCGCTGCGCACCACCACCAGGCCCCTCTCCGGGCGGGAGCGCGAAGGCGTGACGCTGACGACTTGCGTGATCACGCGCAGCATGTCGCCGGGCCGGGTTGGCTTGGGCCAGCTGATTTCGCCGCCGGCGCCGATGATCCCGCCCGCCAGAGGCAACCCGCCGCCGACCAGAAGGCGCATGGTGAGGGCCGCGGTATGCCAGCCGCTGGCGGCCAGCCCGCCAAACAGGGTTGATTTGGCCGCCTCGTGGTCCAGGTGGAAAGGTTGCGGATCGAACTGCAGCGCAAAAGCCCTGATCTGCGCCTCGTCCAGCAGATGCGACGCGCTGGTGAAACTGTCGCCGGCATGCAGGTCGTCCAGATAGCGCAGGGGCGCGGCGGTGGCTGGTAAGGTCGTGTCGTTCATGGGGCTTGCCTTCAGTGTGCGGGAATGGGTTCAATCGGCGCTTCCTGCCGTGGGCGGGTCCGCGCGTCCAGCGGTGCTCATTGTCTTGCCGGCCATCAGGCCGCTTGGGCAGCCCCCGGCAGCCGCGCCTCCCGGATCGGCAGGTTCACCAGCGCCGCGCCTGCGGCCAGCACGATGTCGATGTACCAGACCAGGTCGTAGCTGCCGGTCGCCTGGAAGACATAGCCGCCCAGGTACGCGCCCAGAAAGCCGCCGATTTGGTGCGCCAGCATCACTATGCCGAACAGCATCGCCATGTTCGCCGTGCCGAACATCTTGGCCACCAGCCCCACGGTGGGCGGCACTGCCGACAAAAAGGTGATGCCCATGACAGCGGCAAACACCAGCATCACGGCGGGCGTCTTGGGCGCCAGCAAAAACACCAGCACCGCCAGGCTGCGCGTGGCGTAGAGCAGCGCCAGCAGCGATTTCATGCGCCAGCGGCCCACCGCCCAGCCCATCGCCAGGCTGCCGGCAATATTGAACAGCCCGATCAACGCCAGCGCCCAGCCGCCGACGGCGGGCGGCAGCCCGCAGGCGGCCACCACGCCCGGCAAATGCGTTGCCAGAAAGGCGACATGGAATCCGCATACCAGAAAACCCAGGCTCAGGTAACGGTAGCTGGGCGTTGCCAGCGCCTGCCCAATGGCCTGACGGGCGCTGAGCGGCTGTTTGCCGGACATGGCGGCGGCCTGCGCGTTCATGGCGTTGGAATTGCCCCTGAGCAGCCACACGGCGGGCAGCGCCAGCAGCACCAGCGCGCCCAGCCACTGCATGGCGCTGGCCCAGCCAACGGCAGCGCTCAGGCCCATGGCGACCGGCGCCATGGCGAACTGCCCGAACGAGCCGCCTGCGTTGACGATGCCGGTGGCCAGCCCGCGCTTTTCAGGCGCCACCAGGCGGGTGCTGGCGGCCATGAGCACCGAAGGCCCGGCCATGCCCGCACCGCCCGCCGCCAGCACGCCAATGGCAAAGATCAGCCCTGCCGTCGTGGTCATCAGGGGGGTGATGAAAGTGCCCACAGCCACCAGCAGCAGGCCCAGCGCAATCACCCGCCCGGTGCCCACGCGATCGGCCACCGCGCCGGCGAAGGGCTGGGTCAGCCCCCACCAGAGCTGGCCAAAGGCAAACGCCAGGCTGATGCTGCCCACCCCCAGCCCGGTCGAGGTGTTGAGCACCGACAAAAACAGCCCCATGGTCTGGCGCACGCCCATGGTCAGGGCAAAGGCGCCGCCGGCGGCCAGCAGGACCAGCCAGGCGGCCATGCTTTTGCCGGAAGGCAGCGCGGCGGGCTTACTCATCTTCGCCGCCTGCATTGGCGTGGGCAGGCGACAGGCGCTCCAGCGATTCATTGATCAGGGCGTGCAGCGCCACCACCCGGCCGGCGCCCAGTTGCCGGTTCAGGCTTTCCTGCGCCTGCCTCCAGTAGCCCAGCGCCTCGTTGCGCTTGGCGCGGCCGGCCTGCGTGATGGACACGCTGCGGCTGCGCGCATCGCTGCCGGCGGCCAGTTTAAGCCAGCCGGCATCGACCAGCGGCCTGAGGTTGCGCGTCAGGGTCGAGGCGCTCATCTTCATGCTTTGCGCCAGTTCGCCCGGCCGCAGCGGACCGAGCCTGAGCACATAGCTGAGCAACGAATACTGGGTGGTCTTGAGCCCGGCGCCCGCCATCTCCAGATCGTAGTGCTGGGCCACGCGGCGCATCAACTGGCGCAGCTTGAAGTTGGTGCAGCCCATGGTTTTCAGCATGGCGTTCAGGTCGGCTTCGCAAGGGTCTTGTAAAGGTGGAGGCATTTCGTTCATAATTAATTGTATCTGCAACTTTTGTATATGCAACTTAAATCAGGAGAATAACCATGGTCCCAAAAAACGACACATTGACGCAATGGATGGAAGAAAGCGCGGCGGTGCGCGTCAAGCTGCTGGCCGGCGGCGGCAAGCCGGGGCTGGCGCTGCCTGAGCATGTGGCGGACAAGTCTGGGCTGGAAATCATGCAGGCCATGTTGGCAGGCGAGTTGCCCTACTCGCACATCGCCGACACCATGGACTTCGCGCTGATTGCGGTCGAACCGGGCAAGGCCACTTTCCAGGGCACGCCGCAGTTCAAGCACTACAACCCGCTGGGCACGGTTCACGGCGGCTGGTATGCCACGCTGCTCGATTCGGCGGTGGGTTGCGCGGTGCACTCATTGATGCCGGCCGGCCGGGGCTACACCACCGCCGAGCTGAGCGTCAACATCGTGCGGGCCGCATCGCATGAAACCGGACCGCTGCGCGCCATCGGCACGGTGATCCACTGCGGCAGGCAGCTGGCTACGGCAGAAGGCCGGATCGTCGGCCCCGACGGCAAGCTCTATGCGCATGCCACGACCACCTGCCTGGTGTTCGACCTGCCGGCACGGAAATAGCGCAAAACCAAAAGCGGTCGTCACCGCCACTCCCGGTGCCGCCAGAAAATTGACGCTGCGTGGGCCGCGCCCTATGCCGGACTGTGCCGCCTGGACGCGGGCAGCCTACAAATTCAGTGCGCCACCCGAAAACGCGTACCCCGGAAACTGAACACTGAACTCTTGGCCTGGATTTCCTCCAGCGTCACCTCGGGTGCGGCCGGGCTGCCCTGCGTGAGCACCTGGTTGTTCACCAGCAGCAGCCGCTTGTCCGGATTTTTCGAATAGACCGTGCCGGTGATCGCCAGCGGCGGAATTTGGCGCCGCATGCTTTCGGGCAGGTCACCGAGCAGCCGCACGGCGGGCGGCGCAGGCTGGCCGGCCGCTGCCTTGGCGGCCGGATCGGGCCTGGGCCGGGGCTGCGGCTGGACCGCAACCGCGCGTGCCGGAGGCGCTGCCCTGGAAGCGGAGGCCGCTGCAACCGGCGGTGACGGGGCCGGGCGC
>JAQGMZ010000263.1 GCA_028292045.1 Polaromonas sp.
TGGAATTCATCGTCGAGCAGCGCGCCGACGGTTCGATGAACTTCTTCTTCATGGAAATGAACACCCGCCTGCAGGTCGAGCATCCGGTGACCGAAGCCATCACCGGGCTGGACCTGGTGGAGTGGCAACTGCGCGTCGCCTCGGGCGACAAACTGCCGCTGGCGCAGGACCAGCTCAAGATCAACGGCCACGCCATCGAGGCGCGCATCTGCGCCGAGAACCCGGACAACAATTTCTTGCCGACCACCGGCACGCTGCAGGTATACGACAAGCCGGCTTGTACTGCGTTCGAGCGCGGCACGGTCCGTATCGACGACGGTGTGCGCCAGGGCGACACCATCTCGCCGTTCTACGACTCGATGGTCGCCAAGCTGATCGTGCACGGCCAGACGCGTGAGGAAGCCTTGGCGCGCCTGGACGAGGCGCTGGCGCAGACCCGCATCGTCGGGCTGAACACCAATGTGCAGTTCCTGCGCTACGTCGTGCGCAGCCCGTCGTTCGCCCAGGCCAACCTGGACACTGCCTTGATTCCTCGCGAAGAGGCCGTGCTGTTCAGGCAGGAGCCGGTCGGGCTGGCCATGGCGGCGGCGGCGGCCATTGCCCAGACGCTGCTGACCGAGAAAGCCGCCGAAGGCAGCGACCCGTTCAGCCGCCGCGATGGCTGGCAGACGCATGGCGTGACGGTGCGGCCTTTTGAGTTCGACTTCCACGGCGAGCATTCGAAGGCTGCCTTGACCTACCTGCACGGTGGCGGCCTGCACCTGGCGGTGGGCGACCTGTCGGCGCCGCTGGTGTTTGCCCCTGGCGAAAAAGGCATCGACCTCCAGTTCGCCGGCCAGCGCCTGAGCGCAACGGTCTACACCCAGGGCGAGGTGGACCATGTCTTCACCGCGAACGGCGCGACGCAGATCACGGCCATCGACCTGCTGGCCCACGCCGGCGAAAGCCCCTCCGAAGGCGGGCGCCTGACCGCGCCCATGCCGGGCAAGATCCTGTCGTTCCTGGTCAAGGCCGGCGACCAGGTGAGCAAGGGCCAGCCGCTGGCGGTGATGGAAGCCATGAAGATGGAGCACACGATTGCCGCGCCCGCCGACGGCGTGGTGGAGGAGCTGATGTACGCGCCCGGCGACCAGGTGACCGAAGGATCGGCGTTGTTGAAAATCACGGTCTGACCTTCCCGGAGCCCTGCATGCGCATCAGTTTTTGCTGTACCGATACCAAGGCCCAGCCCTGGCTGGACGGCCTGCGCGCCGCCTTTCCCGACGCTGAAGTCGAGGTGTGGAGTGACGGCGCACGACCTGCCGACTACGCCGTGGTCTGGGCGCCGCCGCAGTCCTTCCTGGACGAGCAGGCCGGGCTCAAGGGCATTTTCAACATCGGCGCCGGCGTCGACGCCTTGCTCAAGCTGCGCCTGCCGCCCGGCGTGCCCGTGGTGCGGCTCGACGATGCCGGCATGTCGGTGCAGATGGCCGAGTACGTGTGCCATGCGGTGATCCGGCATTTCCGGGAATTCGACGGTTACGAAGCGGACGCGGCCGAGGGCAGATGGTCCTACCGCAAGCCGCGCCTGCGCGCCGATTTTCCGGTCGGCGTGATGGGCCTGGGCGTGCTGGGCGAGCGCGTCAGCCGGGCGCTGGCGCAGTTTGACTTTCCGGTCAGGGGCTGGAGCCGTTCAGCCAAAACCATTCCCGGCGTGCAATGCTTTTCGGGCGAAGCCGGCTTCAACGATTTTCTGGCGGCCAGCCGCATCCTGGTGTGCCTGCTGCCGCTCACGCCGGACACCGACAACATCATGCGGCAAGACACGCTGGCCCGCCTGCAGCCGGGCGGCTATGTCATCAATGTGGCGCGCGGCAGCCATTTGGTCGATGACGACCTGATCGCGCTGCTGGGCAGCGGCCACCTGGCCGGCGCCACGCTCGATGTGTTTCGCACCGAACCGCTGCCGCCGGCGCACCCGTTCTGGAAACACCCGAAAATCACCGTGACGCCGCACACCTCGGCGCGCACGCTGCGGGACGAAAGCATTGCGCAGATCGCCGGAAAAATCCGTGCGCTGGAAAGCGGCGCGCTCATTGCCAGCCTGGCCGGCGTGGTGGACCCGAACAAAGGATACTGAAGCCATGCAATTACCTTCCAAAGTCAAAATTGTTGATGTCGGCCCCCGCGACGGCCTGCAGAACGAAAAATCACCCGTTCCCGCCAGTGTCAAGGTCGAACTCGTGCACCGCCTGCAAGACGCCGGCTTGACAGAGATCGAAGTCACCAGCTACGTGTCGCCCAAGTGGGTGCCGCAGATGGCCGACAACGCCGAGGTCATGGCCGGCATTGGCCGCAAGCCGGGCGTGCGCTATTCGGTGCTCACCCCCAACCTGCAGGGGCTGGAAGCCGCCCTGTCATCCGCGCCGGAACTCTGGCCCGACGAGATCGTGGTGTTCGGCGCCGCCAGCGAAGCCTTTAGCCAGCGCAACATCAACTGCTCGATTGCCGAAAGCATCGAGCGCTTCCGGCCGGTGGCAGCCCGTGCCCGGGCCCAGGGAATTTACGTGCGCGGCGCTATTTCATGCACTGTCGGCTGTCCCTACGAGGGCGAGATTGCGCCGGAGCGGGTCGAGATGGTGGCCCGGCTGATGAAGGACATCGGCGTGCAGCATGTCGGCGTGGCCGACACCATCGGCGTGGGCACGCCGCGCAAGGTGCAGCGCGCTCTGGAGGCGGCGCTCCGGCATTACGGCCTGGACGGCGTGTCGGGTCATTTCCACGACACCTATGGCATGGCGCTGGCGAACACGCTGGCCTCCCTGCAGATGGGCGTCTGGCAGTTCGACACCTCGGTGGCTGGGCTGGGCGGCTGCCCTTACGCCAAGGGCGCGACCGGCAATGTGGCGACGGAAGACGTGGTGTATTTGCTGCACGGCATGGGCATCGACACCGGCATCGACCTGGACAAGCTGATCGACGCGGGCAAGTTCATCAGCGATTTCCTGGGGCGCCAGCCCAACTCCCGGGCCGCAACGGCCTTGCTGAACAAGAGGGTCGCTTGATGTGCGGAGCCGAACTGAAGGTGCTTCCTGAAGGCGTTCAGCGCGTCGCCTCTGTATTGCAATCCAAAGGCCACGTTCATGCCGCTGTCATGCTCAACGGCGCAGCCCGCACCGCGCAGCAGGCGGCGGATGCGCTGGGTGTGGCCGTCGGGCAGATTGCCAAAAGCATTATTTTTCGGCGCAAATCCGACGATGCCGCCGTGCTGGTGGTGACCTCGGGCGACCGGCGCGTCGATGAAAAAAAGGTCGAGGCCCTGGTGTGCCCCGACGGCAGGCGGCTTGGGCGCGCCGATGCCGAATTTGTCAAGGCCCGCACCGGTTTTTCCATCGGTGGCGTGTCCCCGCTGGCGCATGCCCTGCCTTCCATCACCCTCATAGACCAGTCGCTGTTCCGCTTTGACGAAATATGGGCCGCGGCCGGCCACCCGCATGCGGTTTTCCAGCTGTCGCCCGGGCAATTGCAGGCCCTGACAGGCGCGCCCGTGGCCGACCTGGCGGTGGACGAGGGCGAGAACAACCGGGACCGGCAGCATGCCATCCGCCTGGTCAGCCTGCGCGCGCCTACGCCGGATGCGTCAGCCGATGTGCTGTCGCCCTGCATTTCGGTGTGCCGCATGCATGCCGATTCAGGCCTGTGCGAAGGCTGCTTTCGCACCGGTGACGAGATTGCCGGCTGGAGCGCTGCCACGCAAGCGGGCAAGCGGGCAACCTGGAACGCCATCCGGCAGCGCATGGCGGCCTTGCACGCATGACGGCGCCCCTGCAACCCGATATTCAAGCGCCAGGCGGCGAACCCAGGCACATCACCTGCTACCTGGATTTCATCTCGCCCTACGCTTACCTGGCGTTCGAGGCCCTGCCGGAGGCCTTGCGCGGCCTGAGCTACCGGTTCAGCTACAAGCCGGTGCTGTTCGGCGCCATGCTCAAGCACCACGGCCAGCTGGGCCCGGCAGAAATTCCGCCCAAGCGCGACTGGACCTACCGCCAGGTGCTGTGGCTGGCGCACCGCCAGGGCGTTGCCCTGCACATGCCGGCCAGCCATCCCTTCAACCCGCTGCCGCTGTTGCGCCTGGCGCTGGCCTGCAGCCCCGAAGCCGACCCCGCCTCGCCCAGCCGCTATGTCTGTGAAACCATTTTTCGCCATGTCTGGCAGGGCGGCGCCGAGGCCGCCGACCCGGCGCGCCTGCAAACCTTGAGCCTTGCGATGGCGCCCCGGCGCGACGTCAACGGCGAAGCCGTCAAGACCCAGCTCAAGCGCAATACCGACGAAGCCGTGGCCCTGGGCGTGTTCGGCGTGCCGGCTTTCGTGGTGGACGACAAGCTGTTCTGGGGGCTGGATGCGTTGCCCATGCTGCAGGCCTGTCTGGCGGGCGATGCCTGGTTCGACGGCCCTGGCTGGAACGCCGGGGCCAGCGTGGCGGCGGGCGTGCGGCGTCGGTAGAAAGCATAGGGAAACCGGCTGCCTGGGGATGGGAAAATCGGGGTGAAACCCGCAACTTCGGAAGTACGCCATGCCAAGCGCTTTCAATTTCCAGGCCTCGCCGTTTGACTGCCTCACGACAGACCAGCAGCAGCTGGTGCAAAGCAGCGTGGACATTGCCTATTTCCCCCAGGGCGCCGCCATCTTGGCGCCGGGCGCGCAGCCTACCCACCTGTTTGTCATCATCAAGGGCTTTGTCCAGCAGTTCGACGGCCATGAGGTGGCGGCCACCTACGGACCGGACGACTGCTTCGACGGCCGGGGGCTGATGGCCGGCAAGGTCAGCAGCCGCTTCATGGCGGCGGAAGAAGTCGTGGCGTACCAGCTGGCGCGGCAGGCGGTCAGCGACCTGATCGCCGCGAACGCCACCTTTGGCGCCTTGCTGTTTTCCAACCTGTCCAACAAGCTCAGCGCCTTGTCCGAAAGGCAAAGCCGCCATGAGCTGCAGTCGCTGACCATGGCGCGGGTGGACGAGGCGTTTGTGCGCGCCGCGCATTTCGTGGACGCGGACCTGTCGGTGCTGGAAGTGACCCGGCAGTTCCATGCCTTGCGCACCGCCACCTTGCTGGTGCGCGACAGCCGGACGTCGCCGCCGGCCATCGGGATTTTCACCGTCACCGGGCTGCAGCGCGCCATTCTGGACGGCACGCCGCTGGACCGCCTGGCGGTCAGGGGCCTCACCAACTTTTCCCTGATCAAGGTGCGGCCCGGCGACCAGCTCGGCGATGCCCTGGCCGTCATGATCCGGCACAAGGTGCACCGGGTGGTGGTGGCCGAAGGCGAAGCCATCGTGGGCGTGCTGGAAGCGCTGGACCTGTTCAGTTTCCTGTCCAACCACTCCTACCTGATCAACCTCCAGATACTGGACGCCCGGGACCTGCCGGCGCTCCAGCTGGCCAGCCGGCAAATTTCGCGGCTGATGGCGCTGCTGCACCGCAGCGGCACGCACATCCACATGATTGCCCGGCTGGTCCAGGAGTTGAACGCCAAGTTGTTCGAGCGCGCCTGGCAGCTCGTTGCGCCCCCGGACCTGGTGGCCAACAGCTGCCTGTTTGTCATGGGCAGCGAAGGGCGGGGCGAGCAATTGCTCAAGACCGACCAGGACAACGGACTGGTGCTGCGCGACGGCTACCAGCCCACGGCCGATGTGGCGGCGGTGTGCCGGGAGTTTTCAGCCGCGCTGGCCGGCTTCGGCTATCCGCCATGCCCGGGCCACGTCATGGTCAGCAACCCCCAGTGGTGCCAGAGCGTGAGCAGCTTCAGCCAGGCCGCGCGCCTGTGGCTCCTGGCCGCTACCCCCGACGGGCTGATGGCGCTGGCCATTTTTCTGGATGCCCACGCGGTCTGCGGCGACCGAGCCCTGCTGGAACAGGTGCGCGCCGCCATCGATGAGACGGCGGCCGACAACGACGCTATGCTGGCCCGCTTTGCCGCCGCGGCCAACGCATTCGGCCAGGGCGGCGTCTGGTGGATGCGGCTGCCTTTTCTGGGCGACCATGACAAGCAGGCGCTGGACATCAAGAAAGCCGGCATATTTCCGCTGGTGCATGGCCTGCGCAGCCTGGCGCTGGCGCACGGCATTGGCGCCACCTCCACGGTGGGGCGGGCCGAGGCGCTGGTGGCCGCAGGCGCACTGCCCGAAAAGCTGGCGAACGACCTGATCGACAGCCTGCATTTCTTCATGGGCCTGAAACTGAAAATCGGCCTGCAGCAGCTCGACACCGGGCATGCGGCAACCGATGAGATCCAGCTGGAACAGCTCAGCAGCCTGGACCGCGACCTGCTCAAGGACACCCTTGGCATCGTCAGGCAGTTCAAGGCGCTGCTCGGCCAGCGCTTTCACCTGGACGCCCTGTGAACGCGCACCGCCTGCCGCCGGTGCGCTGGGCCCGCTCGCTCAAGCGCGAATGGCTGCTCTACCACCTGGGCGATCCGCGTTTTCGCTTCATGTGGGACGCGGCACCAAGCGACGAATGGGTGGCGCTGGACTGCGAAACCACCGGGCTGAATGTCAGGACCGACGACATCATCGCCCTGGGCGCGGTGCGCATCCGGGGCAACCGCATCATGACCAGCGAATGCCTGGAACTCCTGGTGCGGCCTGAGAAACGGCGGTTTTCAGCGGAGAGCGTCCGGGTGCACCGTCTGCGGGAGCAGGATGTGGCGCAGGGCATTGGCGCCGACGATGCCATGAGGCAGCTCATGCATTTCATCGGCAGCCGGCCGCTGGTGGGCTATTACCTGGAGTTTGACGTCGCCATGATCAACCGGGTTCTTTTTCCCATGCTCGGCATGGGCCTGCCCCAGCCGAAAATCGAAGTCTCTTCGCTGTACTACGACTACAAGTTCAATCAGCTGCCGTCCCATGCGCGGGGCAATGCCGCCATCGACCTGCGCTTCGACAGCTTGATGAAAGATCTGGACCTGCCCGTCTGGCCGGCCCATGACGCCTTGAACGATGCGGTCATGGCGGCGCTGGCATTTTTGAAGCTGCAGGCGCTGCGGGGGAAGTGACCTTGCGCAACAGGCGGTGGTTTGCCTGCCAGGGCGACATCAATCCGACAGGCGGGATGGATCATCTGCATTGGTTGAGAAAATTAACAAAATAATTGAGTTCTACAATAATTTACGAAATTCAGTTGTACGACAACTGATGATTGGGTTCAGAATCCCCTGGGATTTAATCAACCAAGGATTCACATGAAACGCAGACTGTTTGCCATTTCAATGCTTTCGCCCATCGCCCTGGCCGCATGCGGCGGCGGTGACGACACGCCGGCAACCGCGCCAGCGCCTTTGCCCGCAACGCCTCAGGCCGAGGCTTCCGCTGCGCTCAAGCGGGCTGCCAGCTACATGGACGAAGTCGTTTCCTACAGAGGCGGCTATGTCTGGTCTTATTCGCCCGACCTGACCCAGACTTTCGGCGAAATGGAAGCCAAGCGCACCATGCTCTGGCTGCAGCCGCCCGGCACCTCCTCGGTCGGCCACACATACCTCGATGCCTTCCATGCCACGGCGGACGAGCGGTTCTACCAGGCTTCGGACCGCACCGGCAAGGCCGTCGCCGCCGCCCAGCACCCCTCGGGCGGCTGGAACTATATCTACGACTTTGCCGGCGAGGAATCGCTCAAGCACTGGTACGACACCATCGGCATGAACGGCTGGCGCCTGGAAGAATTCCAGCATTACTACGGCAATGCGACCTTCGACGACGCGACCACCGCCGTGGCGGCGCAGCTGATGTTGCGCATGTACCTGGAAAAGAAAGACCCGGTGTACCTGGCCGCCACTGAAAAAGCGATCAAGTTCATCGTCGATGCGCAGTTCGGGCCGCAATTCACCGTGGCAGACGGCGGCTGGCCGCAGCGTTTTCCGCACAACCCGAACTCGATCACCGCCATGCCCCTGCCCAATGCCGGGCAGCTTCCGGCGGGCGCCCGCGCCGGCATGGAAGACGGCGACTACACGCTGCATGTGACCTTCAACGACGACGTGATGGGCGAGAACATCAAGTTCCTGACCATGTGCGTCATGACGCTGGGCCGCAAGGACCTGGTGCCCGCCATCATCCGCGCGATGGACTGCATGCAGCGCATGCAATGGACTTCAAGCGCCAACCCGCTGCAGTCCGGCTGGAGCCTTCAGCACCTGTCGCGCGAAACCAATGGCCGCCCCGCAGGCGCGCCGGCCGGTGCGCGCTCGTACGAGCCGCGCTCGCTCGCCACGCACACGACGCAGACCAACATCCAGCAGCTGTTTGGCTACTTCACGCTGACCGGGGACAAAAAATACCTGTCGCAGCTGCAAAAAGCCATCAACTGGCTGAAGTCTCCTTCCATCCAGCTGCCCGCCAATGTCGCCGCTGTCAACCCGCTGCTGGCCGGCCGCAATGTGGCGACCTTCATCGAGCTGGACACGAACGAGCCGCTGTACATCCACCGCTACGGCTCCAACATTCACAACGGCGCCTACTTTTTCGACAAGGACATCACCAACACGGTCAGCCACTACTCATCGGGCCGCACGGTCGATGCCGCCGCGCTGCAAAAGCGGCTGGACGAGTTCAATGCCATGACACCCGCGCAGATCGACGCCATGGTTGCCAAGTCGCCACTGAAGGTCACCGCGACCCGCGCCCTGCCTAAGTATTTCACCGCCATCCGCGAAGTGGACTTCCCGGACCTGTTCGAAGGCGCGGTGATGAAGACCCCGGTGGTGCCGCAAACCGAGGTTAGAACCATTGTCGACGCGCTGGTGGAGGGCAAGTACTGGACCGCACCCGTGCCCGAGATCGTCAACCCCTACCGCGGCAACGGCCCGGCAGCGGCCTACACCGGCACCGCCTACCGCAGCCGCCATGTGGGCGACGTGTACGACACCTCGCCCTACCCGGCCGATGTGCCGCCGGACATCGCGCCCTATGTCAAGCGCGCCAAGCCCGAGTTCATCACCACCGCAAACTTCATCAGCCGCATGGGGCGCCTGATTTCGTTTGTGTCGCCGGTGGCCTGAGCCGCCAGGCGCTGCGCCGCCTTGGCATTTTGTGGCCAATCCTGGGCTGGGCCCGACGGTATCAATGCCTGTTGAAACCGTCAGCTTGCCCGGCACCCGCGGGCTCAGTGGCCGGAAGCCCCCGAGGCACCCAGGCCGGTTTCAGACCGGACCTGCTGCGATTTGAACGCGGCGCGCTCCTTGGCTGCTTGCGGGCTGCGGTCCAGCACCGAGAACAGCCACACGCCTACGAAGCCGATGGTGACCGAGAACAAGGCCGGCGACGAATAAGGGAACAGAGCGGAGCCTTTCGGATTGTTCAGCACCGCTTCCCAAACCGCAGGCGACACCACAGTCAGGCCGACGGAAGAAATCAACCCCAGAAAGCCGCCAATCACGGCGCCCTTGGTGGTGCAGTCTTTCCACAGCACCGACATGAAGAGCACCGGGAAATTGGCCGAAGCGGCAATCGCAAAGGCCAGCGACACCATGAATGCGATGTTCTGCTTTTCAAAGGCAATGCCCAGAATGACTGCCACCACACCCAGCGCCAGCGTGGTCATGCGGGACACCCGCAGCTCTGAAGCGCTGTCGGCCTTGCCTTTTTTGATCACGGTGGCATACAGGTCATGCGACACGGCAGAGGCGCCGGACAGGGTCAGGCCGGCCACCACCGCCAAAATGGTGGCAAAAGCCACGGCCGAGATAAAGCCGTAGAACACGTTGCCGCCGACGGCCTTGGCCACCAGCACGGCAGCCATGTTGGCTGAACCGCCGCCGCCCTTGATGATGCCCGTGGCGGTATCGGCAAACTCCGGATTGGTCAGCACCAGGGTGATGGCGCCAAAGCCGATGATGAAGATCAGCACATAGAAGTAGCCAATCCAGGTGGTCGCCCAAAAGACCGATTTGCGGGCTTCCTTGGCATCGGGGACGGTGAAGAAGCGCATCAGGATGTGCGGCAGCCCGGCCGTGCCGAACATCAGCGCCATGCCGAAGGAAATGGCCGAGATCGGGTCTTTCACGAAACCGCCCGGGCCCATGATGGCCAGCCCGATTTTTGCCGCATCTTCCGAAGTCTTGCCGCCGTTGATGGCCAGTTGGGTCTTGACCTCGACACCCTTGGCGAACAACGCCTCGAAGCTGAAACCGTACTGCGCCATGACCATGAACGCCATGAAGGTCACGCCGGACAGCAGCAGGACGGCCTTGATGATCTGCACCCAGGTGGTCGCCGTCATGCCGCCGAACAGCACATAAATCATCATCAGCGAGCCAACGATGACGACCGCCAGCCAGTAGTCCAGGCCAAACAGCAGCTTGATCAGGGAGCCTGCGCCCACCATCTGGGCAATCAGGTAGAACGCCACCACCACCAGCGTGCCCGAGGCCGCAAAAATCCGGATGGGCGCCTGCTGGAAACGGTAGCCGGCCACGTCGGCAAAGGTGAACTTGCCCAGGTTGCGCAGCCGCTCGGCCATCAGGAAGGTGATGACCGGCCAGCCGACCAGAAAACCGATGGAATAGATCAGGCCGTCATAGCCCGAGGCCATCACAGCGGCGGAAATGCCCAGGAACGAGGCCGCCGACATGTAGTCGCCGGCAATCGCCAGACCATTTTGAAACCCGGTGATGCCGCCGCCGCCCGTGTAGAAGTCAGCCGCCGACTTGGTTTTGGACGCAGCCCATTTGGTGATGAACAGGGTGCCGACGACAAAAACGGCAAACATGCTGATGGCCACCCAGTTGGTGGGCTGCTTGTCGACCTGCCCGAGGTCGCCGCCGGCCGCCTGCACGGCAGCCGCAGCGAAAAGCGTCGCCAGAGCGACCAGGTGTTGAATTCCAGTCTTCATTTGGCGGCATCCTTCAAAATTTCGGCGGTCAGCCTGTCGTACTCGCCATTGGCCCGGCTGACATAGATGCCGGTAATGACGATGGTGAAAATAATCACGCCGATGGCAATGGGAATACCCAGGGAAGTGACGCCCGAGCCAATGGGCTGCGCCAGAAACGGCTTGTTGAACGCGATCAGCGCAATGTAGCCGTAGTACACCACCATCATCAGGATGGTCATCGACCATCCGAAACCATTGCGCTTTCTGCGAAGCTCGTGGTATTTGGGGTTGGCCTCAACCTTGGCCACCATGGGATCAACCTTGACAGGATCACTCATATATTTCCTCCGACTTGTGAACACGGTAATGGCAACAGCCCCGGACGGGCGTTGGAAGACGTGGATTCTGTTGGGGAGGGCTGACCAAGTCCTTACGCGGCACATGGAAAATTTACTAAGGTATTTCCCTTGGTTGAAGAAGCCCTGCCGAATGGTGACAAGCTGTTTTTGCCAGATTTATCACATTGAAAAATAGTAAGTAAGGGTTAACACTTAAAAACTGATTTTTACCGGAATTGTTGTCAGGCCCTGTTGGGCTGCTGTCAGAGTCGGGTCAGCTAATGTCCAGATAGTCGGCAGGACTGCCTCGACGGGCAGCATCAATTGGCATGAACAACGGAGACAAAAAATGGCAACAACGGTAAGCAATAGTGTCATGTCGGCAGAGCAGAAGAAAGTCATCTTCGCTTCGTCGCTGGGCACGGTTTTCGAGTGGTACGACTTTTACCTCTACGGCTCACTGGCGGCGATCATCGCCAAGCAGTTCTTCAGCGGGCTGGATGCGGGCTCGGCCTTCATCTTTGCGCTGCTGGCGTTTGCCGCGGGTTTCATCGTGCGGCCGTTCGGTGCGCTGGTGTTCGGCCGCCTGGGCGACATGATTGGCCGCAAATACACGTTCCTGGTCACCATCGTCATCATGGGCCTGTCGACTTTCATCGTCGGCTTGCTGCCCAGCTATGCCTCCATCGGCGTTGCAGCGCCGGTCATCCTGATTGCGCTGCGCATGTTGCAGGGTCTGGCACTGGGCGGCGAGTACGGCGGTGCGGCGGTTTATGTGGCCGAACACGCGCCGCATGACAAGCGCGGCGCCTACACCTCCTGGATCCAGACCACCGCCACGCTGGGCCTGTTCCTGTCGCTGATGGTGATTCTGGGCGTGCGGACGGCCATCGGCGAAGCGGCCTTTGCCGACTGGGGCTGGCGCGTTCCGTTCCTCGTTTCGATTCTTTTGCTGGCAGTGTCGGTGTATATCCGCCTGTCCATGAACGAGTCGCCGGCCTTCCAGAAAATGAAAGCCGAAGGCAAGACCTCCAAAGCGCCTTTGTCCGAGTCTTTCGGCCAATGGAAAAACCTGAAAATCGTGATTCTGGCGCTCGTCGGACTGACCGCCGGCCAGGCCGTGGTCTGGTACTCGGGCCAGTTCTACGCACTGTTCTTCCTGACGCAGGCGCTGAAGGTCGATGGACCCACGGCCAACATCCTGGTGGCCTATTCGCTGATCCTGGGAACGCCGTTCTTCGTGATTTTCGGCACGCTGTCAGACAAGATTGGCCGCAAGCCCATCATCATGGCGGGCTGCCTGCTGGCTGTGCTGACCTACTTCCCGGTGTTCACCGCGCTGACAAAAGCCGCCAATCCGGACCTGGCCGCCGCGCAAGCCGCCAACAAGGTGGTGGTCACGGCCGACGCATCGGAATGCTCGTTCCAGTTCAACCCGACCGGCACCGTCAAGTTCACCAGTTCCTGCGACATTGCCAAGCAGGTGCTGGCAGGCGCTTCGGTCAGCTATGAAAACGCCGCCGGTGCGCCTGGCGCGCCGGCCATCATCAAGATCGGCGAAACGCAAATCAACAGCTACACCGCCAAAGGCCTGCCGGCTGATGAAGTGAAAAGAAAAGACGCCGAATTCAAGAAGTCGGTGGCCGATGCCCTGAAAACGGCAGGCTACCCGACCAAGGCCGACCCGGCCAAGGTGGACAAGTTCAAGGTCACCATGATCCTGTTCTACCTGGTGCTGCTGGTCACCATGGTGTACGGCCCCATTGCCGCCATGCTGGTGGAAATGTTCCCGACGCGCATTCGCTACACCTCCATGAGCCTGCCTTATCACATCGGCAATGGCTGGTTCGGCGGCTTGCTGCCCACCACCGCCTTTGCCATCGTGGCGCAGACCGGCAACATGTACAACGGCTTGTGGTACCCGATCATCATTGCAGGGGCAACCTTCGTGATCGGCACGCTGTTCATCAAGGAAACGAAAGACGTTGACATCTACGCCAACGACTGAGCATGTTGGACGTGTGCGGCCGGGCCTGCAGGGACACCGGCCGCTTGTGAATCGTGAAAGGCTCTTGTCGATGGACAAGGGCCTTTTTTAAAAAGGAATGGGTATGTGGAAAATTGTGGTCGGTTTTATTGTGTTTGCCGGTTTGGCCATCTATTTGCTGAACAAGGGCGGCGACATTGACATCAGCGGCGAAAAGCACGGCCTGACCGCCAGCCAGGCCAGGGCGTCAGCCTGAAAATGACTGACTGACCGTTGTGTTTAACGGGAAGCGGGGCGGGCGGCAAGGGCAGATGTGATGTGCAAGTCAACAGGCATTCCTGGCACTTCGGTAATTGATTCAGAAATAAATTTGTTCAAAAACTGCAAAAAGTCACAAAAAAGTAATTTAATGGAATCCTGCTGTTTCCTGCGCCTACCACGGCACTGTTTGAAGGGATGTGTTTGGTGATTTACTTAAAAACGCCAATGGGTCAATTGGCATTCCAGAATCGCTCCGTGCCGCTCACGCAGCGCCAACGTTCGGCGTTTATCCAGTTCGATGGAAAACGGGCCCTCGACCAGATCATGAGTACCATGTCCGGGCTGGGCGTGACGCCCGGTGACATCGACCACCTGGTCGCCCTGGGATTTTTGGCGCCCGGCTTTGTCCCGCCGATTGCCGCAGTGCTTCCGGATGCCTCGGTGGCGCAAAAAGGGCAAGGGGCACCTGAAGGAAAAAGCGCTCCCATCGAAGGCTTTTCAATGGCTCCGCCCTCGGTTGCTGCTGACGGTTTGCCCACTGCCAACGCCCAGGCTCACTATTCCAAAGCGTATCCCATTGCCACCCGGCTGACCGCCCGTCTGGGTTTGCGCGGCTTCAGGCTCAACCTGGCGGTAGAGGCTGCCGGCGACCTGGATAAACTCAGGGAATTGGCGCCCAAGATCAAAAGCGCCATTGGCCCGGAAAAGTTCCAGGAACTTGAGGCCGCCCTGTACGACTGATCCCGGGCTTGCGGCCGGATTTGTGCCCGCCGCCTGTTTGCCGAATTCACTGGAGGCCGTTCAAGGCCTTTAACCTTCAAGTCCGGCAGGCGCTTGGGCACTGCCTAGAATGTCCGACCTCTTCAGGAAAGACTTCCACCCATGTCCCAGGGAACCATCCGCATTCGCGGTGCGCGCCAGCACAACCTTAAAAACATCGACCTCGACATTCGCACCAACGAGCTGACCGTGGTGACCGGCCCGAGCGGCTCGGGCAAGTCCAGCCTGGTGTTCGACACCCTGTTCGCCGAAGGCCAGCGCCGCTACGTGGAAACGTTCTCGGCCTATGCCCGGCAGTTTCTGGACCGCATGGACAAGCCGGCCGTCGACAAGGTCGAAGGCGTGCCGCCGGCCATTGCCATCGACCAGACCAACCCGGTGCGCTCGTCGCGCTCGACCGTCGGCACCATGACCGAGCTGAACGACCACCTGAAACTGCTCTATGCCCGGGCCGCGCAGCTGTTCGACCGGCAGACGGCGCAGCCGGTGCGGCACGACACACCCGAGTCGATCTACGCCGAGTTGATGGCCCGCACGGCAACCGATGACCCGCGCGTGGTCATGACCTTTCCGGTGGAACTGCCCGGCAACACCAGCGCGGCAGAGGTCGAGCAATGGCTGTCGGCCAGCGGTTTCACCCGTGTGCATGCCGAGCGGGACATCGGCACGCCGGCCGGGCCGCACAAGCTGCTTGATGTGGTGGCCGACCGCTTCCGCCTGCATATCACCGAAAAAGTCCGGGCCATCGAGGCGATTGAAACCGCACTGAAGCGCGGCGGGCGGCTGAACGTGTAT
Source organism: Polaromonas sp. (assembly GCA_028292045.1). Taxonomy (GTDB): domain Bacteria; phylum Pseudomonadota; class Gammaproteobacteria; order Burkholderiales; family Burkholderiaceae_C; genus Polaromonas. The sequence goes on from JAQGMZ010000263.1 coordinate 15,012, forward strand.
GTCCTGCATGCCGAGGAAGGAAAGGCCGAAGACATGTGGCGGTACTCCACGGGCCTGCATTGCCCCGAAAGCGACCTGCGCTACACCGAGCCAACGCCGTCGCTGTTTTCCTTCAACTCGGCCATGGGCGCCTGTGAAACCTGCAAAGGCTTCGGCCGGGTCATCGGCGTCGATTACGGCCTGGTGATTCCGAACGACAAGCTCACGCTGCGCGCCGGGGCCATCAAGGTGATGCAGACGCCCGCCTGGAAGGAGGCGCAGGATGACCTGATGCGCCATGCCGAGGCCGAAGGCATTCCGCGCGACACGCCCTGGTACAAGCTCACGCCCGCGCAGCAGGCCTGGGTCATCAACGGCTCGCCGGGATGGAAAGGCAAATGGAGCGCCCACTGGTTCGGCATCAAGCGTTTTTTCGCCTACCTGGAAAGCAAGGCCTACAAGATGCACATCCGGGTGCTGCTGTCCAAGTACCGCAGCTACACCACCTGCGATGCCTGTGGCGGCGCGCGGCTCAAGCTGGAGTCGCTGCAGTGGCGGCTCGGCACCAAAGACGCCGCTGACGCGGTGTTGCCAGCGGCGGAGCGTTTCTTGCCCGTGGGTGTGCAATGGACACGCGGCCAGCTCGAAGCCATGCCGGGGCTGTGCCTGCATGATTTGATGCGCCTGCCGGTGGACCGCTTGAGCGCATTTTTCGCCGCGCCCGGCTTTACTCCCTCCCCCATCGGCGGCGGGCCGGGGTGGGGGCCGGCGGTGGAGGGAGCCATACCTGCGGACGGAGTTGCCAACCCCGAACTCCAGGCCCTGAAATCGCTGTTCGAGGAAATCCGCACCCGCGTCAAATACCTGTGCGACGTCGGCATCGGCTACCTCACGCTCGACCGCCAGAGCCGCACCCTGTCGGGCGGCGAGGTGCAGCGCATCAACCTCACCACGGCGCTGGGCACCTCGCTGGTCAACACCTTGTTCGTGCTCGACGAGCCGTCCATCGGCCTGCACCCGCGCGACATGCACCGCATCACGCAGGCCATGCGGCGGCTGGTGGACGCGGGCAACACGCTGGTCGTGGTCGAGCACGACCCGGCGGTGATGCTGGCCGCCGACCGCATGATCGACATGGGGCCGGGGCCGGGCGAGAAAGGCGGCCAGATCGTTTTCGACGGCACGCCCGAGGAACTCAAGCATGCCGACACCCTGACCGGCGCCTACCTGGGCGGGCGCAGGCAGGTCGGCATGGGCTTCAAGCGCGCCGTGACTGACAGCACCCCGCGCCTGATCCTGGAAGGCGCGCGCGACCATAACCTGAAGTACCTGACGGTCGAATTTCCCTTGCAGCGCCTGGTCTGCGTGACCGGCGTCAGTGGCTCGGGCAAGTCCACCCTGATGCAGGACATCGTCGCGCCCGCGCTGCTGCGCCAGTTCGGCAAGGCGACCGAAATGCCCGGCCTGCACGACCGGCTGATGGGCGCCGACCATTTGACGGACGTGGTGTTCGTCGACCAGTCGCCCATCGGCAAGACGGCGCGGTCCAACCCGGCCAGCTATGTCGGCGCCTGGGACGCGGTGCGCGAGCTGTTTGCCGTGTCGCCGCTGGCGCAGCAGCGCAGCTACACCGCCAGCAAATTCAGCTTCAACAACGGCGACGGCCGCTGCCCAACCTGTGGCGGCTCGGGTTTCGAGCATGTCGAGATGCAGTTCCTGAGCGACGTCTACCTGCGCTGTCCCGACTGCGACGGCAAGCGCTACCGGCCCGAAATCCTGGAAGTGACTATCGAACGCAAGGCCATTGGCCAACTCAAACCCCGGTTGCTCAATGTGGCCGATGTGCTGGATTTGACCGTCAGCGAGGCGGCGCAGCTGTTTGCGCAAGACCGCGAGGTGATGCGCGCGCTGCAGCCCATCGTCGATGTGGGGCTGGAGTACGTCAAGCTCGGCCAGCCGGTGCCCACGCTGTCGGGCGGCGAGGCGCAGCGGCTCAAGCTGGCAGGGTTTCTGGCTGGCGCGAGCAAGGCCGCCAGCCAGCGCAAGAGCGCCAGCGGACAGGCGCTGGCCCTGAAATACCCGAACCGCGGCACGCTGTTTTTGTTCGACGAGCCGACCACCGGCCTGCATTTCGACGACATCGCCAAACTGATGCGCGCCCTGCGCCGGCTGCTGGAGGCCGGCCATTCGATCATCGTCATCGAGCACAACCTGGACGTGATCCGCTCGGCCGACTGGCTGATCGACCTGGGGCCCGAAGGCGGCGAGGGCGGCGGCCTGCTGGTGGCCGAAGGGCCGCCCGAAGTGGTGCGCGAGCATCCCACGTCGCACACCGCGCTGGCGCTGCGCGAGTATGAAGCCGCCATGAACCAGATCCACCAGGTCGAAGAGCAGCGCCCCAGGGCCTGGAAGACCCGGCCGG
>JAQGMZ010000052.1 GCA_028292045.1 Polaromonas sp.
CCGACCACGACCTTGACGCCGCTGTCGTTGAGGTTCTGCGCGTGCGCATGGCCCTGCGATCCGTATCCGATGATGGCGACGGTCTTGCCCTTGATCAGGCTCAGGTCGCAGTCCTTGTCGTAGTAAACCTTCATGGTTCTCTCCTGTTGATGTCTCTTGGTTGTGAAAGGGTCACACGCGCAGAACGCGTTCGCCGCGGCCGATGCCGCTGGCGCCGGTGCGCACGGTCTCGAGGATGGCCGTGCGGTCGATGGCCTCGAGGAAGGCGTCGTTCTTGCCCTGGTCGCCGGTCAGCTCGATGGTGTAGCTCTTCTCGGTGACGTCGATGATGCGGCCGCGGAAGATGTCGGCCATGCGCTTCATCTCCTCGCGTTCCTTGCCGACCGCGCGCACCTTCACCATCATGAGCTCGCGCTCGGTGTAGGCCCCCTCGGTCAGGTCGACCACCTTGACCACCTCGATCAGGCGGTTCAGGTGCTTGGTGATCTGCTCGATGACGTCGTCCGAGCCGGTGGTCTGGATGGTCATGCGGGACAGGGACGCATCCTCCGTCGGGGCCACGGTCAGCGACTCGATGTTGTAGCCGCGGGCCGAGAACAGGCCCACCACGCGGGACAGTGCGCCGGGTTCGTTTTCCAGCAGCACGGCGATGATGTGTTTCATGTCTTTCTCGATTCCTCTTTTCGGTGCCCTCCCCCGTCGCCGGTAAGCGGCGGGCTCGGCAAGCCAATAGATTCTTCGTTCTCCGTCATGCCGGACTCGATCCGGCATCCAGTCCCCGCCGCGCGAGGCGTCGTGGGACGTGCATTGCGGGTGGAGCCCGCCACGACGGAGCGTGGAGTTACAGGTCTTCCGACCCCAGCAGCATCTCGGTGATGCCCTTGCCGGCCTTGACCATCGGGAAGACGTTCTCGGTCGGGTCGGTGCGGAAGTCCATGAACACGGTGCGGTCCTTGAGCTTGCGGGCTTCGCGCAGCGCCGGTTCGACATCGCGCGCATGCTCGATCAGCATGCCCACGTGGCCATAGGCCTCGGCCAGCTTCACGAAGTCGGGCAGCGCGTCCATGTAGCTGTGGCTGTAGCGGCCCTCGTAGTCGATCTCCTGCCACTGGCGCACCATGCCCAGGTAGCGGTTGTTGAGCGACACGATCTTGATCGGGGTCTTGTACTGCAGGCAGGTCGACAGTTCCTGGATGCACATCTGCACCGAGCCCTCGCCGGTGACGCAATACACCTCGCTGTCAGGCCGAGCCAGCTTGATGCCCATGGCATAGGGAATGCCCACGCCCATGGTGCCCAGCCCGCCGGAATTGATCCAGCGGCGCGGTTCGTCGAATTTGTAGTACTGCGCGGCCCACATCTGGTGCTGGCCGACATCGGACGTGATGTAGGTGTCGGCGTCCTTGGTCATATTCCAGAGCGTCTCGACCACATACTGCGGCTTGATCACGTCGCCCGAGCCCAGGCTGTACTTCATGCAGTCGCGCTTGCGCCATTCCTCAATCGTGCTCCACCAGCCGCCCAGGGCGTCAGCGTCAGGCTTGAGACCGGATTCGCGAATCATGGCGATCAGTTCGGTCAACACGTCCTTGACATCGCCAACAATGGGAATGTCCACCTTGACGCGCTTGGAAATGCTGGACGGGTCAATGTCGATGTGGATGATCTTGCGTTCGTTCTGGGCAAAATGCTTGGTATTGCCAATCACGCGGTCGTCAAAGCGCGCGCCAACGGCCAGCAGCACATCGCAGTTCTGCATGGCATTGTTGGCTTCCAGGGTGCCATGCATGCCCAGCATGCCGAGAAATTTTCTATCGCTGGCCGGGTAGGCGCCCAGACCCATCAGCGTGTTGGTGCACGGATAGCCGAGCATGTCCACCAGCGTGCGCAACTCTTGCGAGGCATTGCTCAGCAGGACGCCGCCGCCGGTGTAGATATAAGGCCGCTTGGCGGCCAGCAGCAGGTGCAGGGCCTTGCGGATCTGGCCGGCGTGGCCTTTTCTCACCGGGTTGTACGAGCGCATCTCGACCGTCTTCGGGTAGCCGGCAAAAAGCGTTTTGTTGAAGGAAACATCCTTGGGCACGTCCACCACCACCGGGCCGGGGCGGCCGGTCCGGGCAATATGGAAGGCTTTTTTCATGGTCGCCGCCATGTCCCGCACATCCTTGACCAGGAAATTGTGCTTGACGATGGGGCGGGTGATGCCGACGGTATCGCACTCCTGGAAGGCGTCCAGGCCAATCGCGGCGGTAGGCACCTGTCCGCTGATGATGACCATGGGAATGCTGTCCATGTAGGCCGTGGCAATGCCGGTGACCGCATTGGTCAGGCCGGGGCCGGATGTGACCAGCGCGACACCCACGTCGCCCGTGGCCCGGGCATAGCCGTCTGCGGCATGAACCGCCGCCTGCTCATGGCGCACCAGCACATGCTGGATGGTGTCCTGCTTGTAGAAAGCGTCGTAAATATGAAGAACTGCGCCGCCTGGATAGCCCCAGATGTACTTGACACCTTCTGCCTGAAGACACTTGACGAGGATTTCAGCGCCCCGAAGATCTTGAGCGCCGGACGCAAGGGAAGCTGCCGTTGCGGAAGCAATTTCCGCTTTTGTGATTTCCATGATGAACCTTTGTGAATTTCTCTGACGAAATACCTTGGGTGCCTCTTGGCCTGCTCTTGTGGAGCTGCTTCGAGACTTGAGGCCAAGACCATAGGCGGAAACATAATCCACCGAGCCATGACCCGTTTGCCATTTGATGTGCAACCAGCATTATGACACTGTGCAATGCGATAATTTAAAGCCGGTGCACCGCTGCATGCAGCCAAAACATCCTAAAAACACCAGACAAGCGGGAATCCACAAAGTTGGCAACTGAACAAGAACTTTCCGACTTTCTGAAAAGCATTGAAAAACGGGCTTTCAAACGCAGCATTTATCACGTTCGCGATGAAGAAGCTGCGCTCGATATTGTTCAGGACAGCATGATGAAACTCGCACATTCGTATGGCGACAAGCCTGCGGCGGAATTGCCCATGCTGTTTCAGCGGATTTTGTCAAACACCACCCTCGACTGGTTTCGGCGCCGCAAGACGCGCAATGCAATTTTTTCCAACATGAGCGAGTTTTCCGTCAACGAAAGTGATGGAGATTTCGACATTCTGGAAACTTTGGAAAGCCTGAGCCACTCAGAAGGCACTGAAAGTGCGCAGGACGCCACTGAACGGGCCCAGATTTTGCATGCCATTGAACTTCAGATTCAAGAGTTGCCAGACCGTCAACGGGAAGCCTTTCTGATGCGTTACTGGGAGGAAATGGATGTGGCCGAAACGGCTGCGGCCATGGGTTGCTCAGAGGGCAGCGTCAAAACACACTGTTCCCGCGCAGTCCACGCACTCAGTAAAGCATTGAGCGCAAAAGGAATAAAACTATGAATATCTCAACCCAGAAAGAAGCGGCCATGCGCCAGGACCAGTTTGGCCTCAAGAACGCGTCTTACCTGTCCGCTGGCATCGCCACTCTGCCGCATGACATTTCGGAACGCCTGCGGGTAGCCCGCCTTCAGGCGATTTCCCAACGCAAGATTGCCCAAACCCAGACTGCCGGCGCAGCGGTGCGTTCTGGCAGCAGCGCAGCGCTGACGTGGGGAACTGGCGAGGGGTTGAGCTGGTGGGACCGCGTTGGCGCGGTATTGCCGCTGATTGCATTGGTCGCAGGGCTTTTGGCCATCAATTCGTTTCAAGGCGACAACCGCACCCTGGAACTGGCGGAAGTGGATTCTGCATTGCTGACCGATGACCTGCCGCCTGCTGCATTTGCTGATCCTGGATTTGTCCAATTTCTGAAAGCAGCGCGCCAGCCTGACAGCGAACAATGATTCAAGCAGCTGCCATTTCACGGGCAAAACCTGACCGGCATGCAAACCGTTCCTTCAGCGCGAGGCGTTTGATTTCGTCGGGTTTTGCTGTATTCGTTTTGCTGGGCCTGGCGTTCTCGGCTTTTGCCCAACAACAGCCTTCCGCGTTGCCTGCCAGCGCTGCGGGGACTGGCAAGATGGTCGCAACCGGGCCGGCTTGGGATCAGTTGACCCCGTCCCAGCAGAAAGCTCTGGCGCCGCTCGCTTCCAGCTGGAATACCGGCATGAGCGAGGCGCACAAGCGCAAGTGGCTGGAGATATCGCGGAATTACGGCACCCTCACACCCCAGGCCCAAGCCACACTGACCAGCCGCATGAATGAGTGGGTTGCCCTGAGTCCGCAGCAGCGGGCCCAGGCGCGGTTGAACTTTGGCAGGACCCAGGAGTTGTCTACCCAATTGACACCGGAAGAAAAAAAGGCGAAGTGGGAGGCCTACCAAGCCCTCAGTCCTGAAGAAAAGAACAAGCTTGCCGCCAAAGGTGCGCCCAGGCCCGCCGGTGCGGCCATTGCGGTCAAGCCGGTTCCGCCGCAAAAACTGGCAACGGTTCCCGCACTTTCTGCAAGCCAGCCGGTGCCCAGGGCTGCGACTAAAATCAGCCCTTCGACCGTGGCGCCTGCGCCGGCCGCACTGCCCGGGCCTGCCACCATTCCCGCACCGCAACGATAAAAACCGCACAGCTGGCAATAACCGCTGCGTTTGCGTCCGTCTTCACCGTGAGCTACTGACTTGATCTCAAAAGATTTTCCAACGCCGTCTATTCCAAGGCGCATGGCCTGCTGGATGTATGAAGGCCTGTTGATGTTCGGCGTGGTGTTCATTGCCGGCTACCTGTTCAGCACATTGAGCCAGACGCGCAATGCACTCGACAACCGCCATCCACTGCAAGCTTTCGTATTTGTCGTTTTTGGCATTTACTTTGTCTGGTTTTGGGCAAAAGGCCAGACGCTGGCCATGAAAACCTGGCACATACGCATTGTTGACGTGCAGGGCAAGCCGCTTAGCCAGCAACGTGCCCTGCTTCGCTACCTGTACAGCTGGATGTGGTTTTTGCCGCCCCTGGCAGCCACCTGGCTGCTGGACATGCCTGCTGCAAAAGGCGCTGTACTGTCCCTCGGCTGGGTTGCCATCTGGGCCATACTGGCACGCTTTCACCCGGAGCGGCAGTTCTGGCATGACGCGTGGTCAGGCACCCGGCTGATCACGCAGGTTCCTCCTGTCAAGGTCAAAGCCCAGAAACCGGCCAGGTCCCCGGGTTCACGCGCCCTGTGAAAGGCGACTGTCACGGCAATGCATGAAAATACGCTGCATGCCTGACCCGTTGCTCTCCAGCGCCCCCGCCAACCCGCAGAAAACCCGCACCGGGCTGAACCGCGTCTGGCATGCTGCAGGCTATTCGCTCGCCGGCCTGCGCGCAGGCTGGAACGAAGCCGCTTTTCGGCAGGAGGCGCTTGCATCCATGGTGCTGATTCCAGCGGCATTCTGGCTGGGCCGCAACTGGATGGAAATGGCGGTGCTGGCAGGCACTGTCGTGCTGGTGCTGATTGTCGAATTGCTGAACACCGGCATCGAGGCCGCCATCGACCGCATCGGGCCTGAATGGCATGACCTGTCCAAGCGCGCCAAGGACATGGGCAGCGCCGCGGTCCTGCTCTGCCTGCTGCTGTGCGCAATGACCTGGACGCTGGCGCTGGTTCATCGTTTCAGCGCATGACCATGAATACAACCTCCATGAACAAACCTGTTTTTTCCCTGTGCGTTTATTGCGGCTCGCGGGCCGGCAACCAAACTGAATTTGCAGCGCTGGCGCACGAAGTCGGCACCTGGATAGGCCGTCAAGGCGGCCAGCTGGTGTATGGCGGCGGCCACAACGGGCTCATGGGCATTCTGGCCGATGCGGCGCTGGCTGCTGGTGCGCGCGTGATTGGCGTGATTCCGAAAGCGCTGGTTGAAAAGGAATGGGCCCACACCGGCTGCACCGAATTGCATGTCGTGGAGAACATGCACGACCGCAAACGCATCATGGCCGAGCAGGCCGATGCGTTTATGGCCCTGCCGGGCGGCATTGGCACATTGGAAGAGTTTTTTGAAGTCTGGACCTGGCGCCAACTGGGCTACCACGACAAGCCGGTCGGCTTGCTCAACATGAACGGCTTTTACGACAGCCTGCTCACGTTTCTAGACTCGGCGGTGTCCAGCGGGTTCATGAATGAATGGCAAATGTCGCTGATCCGCACGGGCAACGACGCGCCAGCGCTGATGGCTGAACTGGTCAAGGCCGCTGGCAGCGCCGGGTCAGTAACGCAGCTCGACCAGATTTAAGCCGATTCAAATCGCCGATTCGTCTTCTTCGCCGGTACGGATGCGAATTACCCGCTCCACGCTGGTGATGAATATCTTGCCATCGCCAATCTTGCCGGTGCGCGCCGCACGCACGATGGCTTCGACGCACCGGTCAACATCTTCCGTCTTGACAACCACCTCAACCTTCACCTTGGGCAAAAAGTCCACCACGTACTCGGCCCCGCGGTAGAGCTCGGTATGGCCTTTTTGGCGGCCAAATCCCTTGACCTCGGTCACGGTCAGTCCGGTAACGCCGCATTCGGCTAAGGCCTCGCGGACTTCTTCAAGTTTGAAGGGTTTGAGGACGGCGGTAATTTGTTTCACTGGTATCTCGCTAGGTTCTGTTGAATGAATGCTGAAGCCGGGCAGCCGTTGGCAAGGCAATGGTTGTGGAAAGCGGCCCGCCTTCAGACGCCAAACTTGCTGGTAATAGGATAACGCCAATCCTTGCCGAAACTCCGGTGGCTCACCCGGATGCCCACGGGCGCCTGGCGACGCTTGTATTCATTGATCCGGATGAGGCGGGCCACCCGTTCAACGACGGCGCGCTCGAAACCGGCGGCAACGATGGCTTCGATGCTCTGGTCATTTTCCATGTAGCGTTTCAAAATGGCATCGAGCACTTCGTAAGGCGGCAAACTGTCCTGGTCGGTCTGGTCGGCACGCAGTTCGGCGCTTGGCGGCCGGGTAATGATGCGTTCGGGAATCGGACAGGTCCCGGTGCCGTAGGGATCGTTTTCATTGCGCCAGCGGGCCAGGCGAAACACCGTGGTCTTGAGCAGGTCCTTGATGACCGCAAAGCCGCCCGCCATGTCGCCGTACAGCGTGCAATAGCCGGTCGCCATTTCGCTTTTGTTGCCAGTGGTCAGGACGATCGAGCCGAACTTGTTGGAAAGCGCCATCAACAGCACGCCCCGGATGCGGGCCTGGATGTTTTCTTCGGTGGTGTCTTCGCCCAGCCCCTTGAATTCGCCCGCCAGCGAAGCCTTGAACGCCTTGAACTCGGGCACGATCGATATTTCGTCATAGCGAACGCCCATGCGTTGGGCCATTTCCCGTGCGTCAATCCATGAAATATCAGCCGTGTAGGGCGAAGGCATCATGACCGTGCGGATTTTGTCAGCGCCCAGGGCATCGACCGCAATGGCCAGCACCAGGGCGGAATCAATGCCGCCCGACAAGCCAAGAAGCGCGCTGGGAAAGCCGTTTTTGCCCAGATAGTCGCGCACCCCCAGCACCAGCGCGTCCCAGAGGTCTGCCTCGGGGCTGCGCAGCGGCACACTGGTGGCGCTCAAGGCAACAACCCCCTGCGCATGCCCGGCCTGCACGAAAAACAGATTTTCCTTGAAGCTTTCAGCCCGGCCGGCCAGCGTGCCGTCTGCCTGCAAGGCAAACGAATGCCCTTCGAAAACAATTTCATCCTGGCCACCCACCAGATGCGCATAGACCAGCGGCAAGCCGGTCGCCTGGCAGCGCGCCTGCATCATCAGTTCGCGCTCGCCGCCTTTGCCGACATGAAAGGGCGACGCATTGATAACCACCAGCAGTTCGGCGCCGGCCTGCCTGGCCTGCCGGGCCGGTTCATCAAACCAGGCGTCTTCACAGATCAGCAGGCCGATGCTGATGGCGCTGTCGCCCACCCCGTCGCCGTCCATCTGAAAAACGCAGGTACCTTGCCCGGGAGTGAAATAACGGCGCTCGTCGAACACCTGGTAATTGGGCAATTCGCGCTTGGCATAGCTTTCAATGATGCGGCCCTCGCGCAGCACCCGGGCCGCATTGTGTCGCTGCTGGACGGCCACGCTCTTGGTACGCAGGCCGGGGCCGTTGTCGCCGCTGGTCGGCGTGCCCACCACCACCGTCAGGCCCTTTAACCCGGCCAGCTCACGGGCCACCCGATTCACGGCATCATCACAGGCTTCGATGAATGAGGTCCGCAGAAAAAGATCTTCAGCCGCATAGCCGCAGATGGCCATTTCGGGCGTCAGCACCAGCCGGGCGCCTGCCTGGTAGGCGGTTCGTGCGGCATCGATGATTTTTTGTGCATTGCCCGGCATGTCGCCCACGCAGTAGTTCAGCTGGGCGACGCAAATTTTGAGTGACATGTAGAAATTGACCCCGAAAAACTCGTGAAAAATACCGCAAACGATTATGTCATCCGCATTCTGGACTCGCCCCTTGCCATCGACGCGGCGGCATGGAATGGCCTGCTGGCGGCGCAAAGCCCCAACGGCATCCTGAACCCTTTCATGCGCCACGAATACCTCGCGGCGCTGCACACCAGCGGCAGCGCCACGCCCGCCACCGGCTGGACGCCCTGCTTCGTCACGCTGTGGCAGGGCAGCACGCTGGCCGGGGCTTGCGCCTTGTACCTCAAAGCCCACTCCTACGGCGAATACGTGTTTGACTGGGCCTGGGCCAATGCCTACCAGCAGCACGGGCTTAACTATTACCCCAAGGCCGTGGCCGCCGTTCCCTTCACGCCCGTCCCCGGAGCCCGCCTGTTGGCGCGCAATGCCGGTGAACGGCTGCTGCTGGTCCAGGCGCTGGTGGCCTGGTGCGAGGCAGAAAAGCTCTCGTCGCTGCATTTGCTGTTTGCCGATGGAGAGGATGTCACAGCCTGCGAGCAAGCCGGGCTGATGCTGCGCCACACGGTGCAGTTTCACTGGAATGGCCCGCCCGCAGGCTACGGCGATTTCAATGACTTCCTGATGTCGCTGAACCAGGAAAAGCGCAAGAAAATCCGGCAGGAACGCCGCAAGGTGGCCGATGCGGGCATCGCTTTTCGCTGGTCGCAAGGCCGGGACATCAGCCAGGCGGACTGGGATTTTTTTTACCGCTGCTACGAACGCACCTACCTGGAACACGGCAATGCGCCGTACCTGAGCCGCGATTTCTTTCAGTGCATGCAGTCCGCCATGCCCGAGAACTGGCTGCTGTTTGTGGCCGAGCATGGCCAGCAAGCGATTGCCGCCAGCTTGATAGCCGTAAGCGCGTCCCCAGTAGGCGCAAGCGGGGGATTTGATGATGAAGCACGGCAAGTGCAAGGCGCAGGCCAGCCGGTCCGGGGCATGAGCGCCTACGGCCGCTACTGGGGGGCGCTGGCGCGGGTGGACTGCCTGCATTTCGAGGCTTGCTATTACCAGCCGCTCGAGTGGTGCATTGCGCACGGCTTCGACAAGTTCGAAGGAGGCGCCCAGGGTGAGCACAAGATGGCGCGCGCCCTGCTTCCGGTCAAGACCACCAGCGCGCACTGGCTGGCGCATCCATCCTTTGCCGATGCGATCGAGCGCTTCCTCGAGCGGGAAGGCGCAGGCATTGACGACTACATGACCGAGCTGGAGCAGCGCAGCCCTTTCAAATCGCAACCCGCCCACAACCCACTAGCCCCATGACCATGGATGAAACACAGCTTGCATCAAGGCCAGCCCACGGCAAGACAGAGGCGCCCGCAGCGGCTGTTGCGCTGGGCCGCGCCCATGCCCGGCGGTTGCGCGAAATTTACCGCTCAGCCGGCTGGCCCTGCCAGGACATGCTGGAAGTCGAATTGCTGGCAGGCGGCATGCTCGAGCGTGTCGCCTGCCCGGCGGGCCACGAAACGCTGCGCGTGAGTGATGCCGGCATTGCCTGGCTTGCGGCCACCCTGGCAGTCAACCGCCTGGCCCTGTCAGCGCATGAAGCGCTGGTGGAGCAAGTGGCCACCGAAATGGCGCGGGCCGGCCGCATCACCTGGCGAGCCCTGAGCCTGCGTGCGCAACTGCCAGCCACCGCCCCGGGCGTAAAAGGACGATGGTGCATGGTCCGGCCCGACGTTTTTTCTATTCGCAACACCACGGTCGAAGCCTACCTGGACCCGATAGTTCACGAGATCAAGGTCAAGCGTTCCGACCTGCTGGGCGACCTGCGGCGCCCTGACAAGCGAGCGGCTTATCTCGACCTGGGGGGTGAATGCTGGTATGTGCTGGGCTGTGATGCAAAGGGTCGTCCGATTGGCGCAGCCGATGAAGTTCCGGCCGAATGCGGCGTGATGCTCATGGAAAAAAATCAGCTCGTGGTGGCCCGCGCAGCGCCCAGGAGCTTGCGGCAAAACCTGCCGCTTGGCGTCTGGATGGCCCTGGCCAAGGCCACGCCGGTGACGGGTTTGATGGGTGAGGTGCAGGGCCTGCTTGGCGAACAGGATTGAGCTGCCCGGACCACCTGGCGTTTTTTAAGGCTCAGGCTTGAAAGCTGCCCGCAATTGTATGCAGGCTGACCTGAACGCTCAGGAAGCCGGCGCTTCTCCAATAGCAAAGCGCAGGGTGACCTGATTGTCTTGCCGGGATAGCCCGACCTGGTCTGCACGGGCCAGTGCCTGGACATCGCCCCATACCAGCTTTCGGTAGCCATCGTCGTAGCTGTCAACCTGGCCTTGCGCTTCCCGCTCGATCTGCACGGCAATGGTGACATGCGTCGGGCCGGCTTCAGCACTGAGGGTCAAGGTGGCAGGCTCGTCCATGGCATCGGTCAGCGCAAAAAGGGTTGCACCCAGCACCATTCGCAGGGCATCGCGCTGAACCTGCACCGGCAAATCCTCGACCGCATTGACCAGCCGATAGCCGCAAAAATGCAGCATGCTGGCCATCAGGCCCACGCTGGCCTGCACACCCGAATCCACCGCAACCAGGACGCCTGCCTCGGGTGCCAGCCAGGTGCCCATGTCCATGCATTCTTCAAGCGCAGACTTGGCAAAATCATTGATCTTCTCGGCTTCATGCCGCACCGATTGCAAATCAGGCTCTGCAACCGACAACTTGTGGTGCAAGACGCCGTAAATAAGGCCAATGGGCTGCAGCGGGCGCACCATGTGATGACGCAAACAGGGCGCCAGGCGCCTGAGGACCGCGTAGCGGGCGGCCTCGACTTGCTGGAAGCCCATTTCGTCAGTCAACGATGTGGCGTTCGGCACTGGATGAGTATCAGAAGATGTCATTGTTTCTGCTCTCTACAAAGGGGAAAAGCGGCTTTATCGGGCTACACCGTGATGACGGCCAGACACGTGGCAAAGTGGTGAAAGCAGTTAATTTGAAAATTTATTATAAAAAACCTTTTGAGGCACTTGTATCCAAATCGGACCCGCATCGGTCGATTAAAGGCACTAAATATGTAACAAGCGGCTGGTGAACATCATTTCATCGTGCGCCAGAACGCCTCGCCGGTGTTTACGCCGGGTTGCCGGGAACCAGCTGGGCAATGCACTGGCAAATATGCGCAACCGTCGCAGGCTTGGACAAGTGCGCATTGAAGCCGCTTTGCAGAGCGCGAACCGTGTCAACCTGCCGGCCGTATCCGCTCAGCGCAATCGTTTTAAGTTGTCGCCAGTCAGGGCGCTTTCGAATATTGCGCATCAGCTCGTAGCCGTCCATGTAAGGCATGCCGAGGTCTGAAATCAGCAGGTCATAGGCATTGGTTTCAAGCAGTTCAAGCGCTTGCTGGCCGCTGGTGGCAATGTCCACCTGGGCGCCCTCCAGCCTGAGCAGGGCGGAAAAAGGCTCAAGCAGGTCGATCATGTCATCCACAGCCAAAATCTTGAGCCCCTTGAGATTTCCAGGGGCTGGCGCCGCTTTTTTGCTTTGCACCCTGGCCTGCGCCAGCGGCAGCCACACCGTGAAGGCAGAGCCTTGGCCAATGCCGTCCGACTCGGCCAGCACCTTGCCGCCCTGGGCCACCGTCAGGTCATGGACCAGCGTCAGGCCCACACCCAGGCCTGAATTGGCATTGGTGATTTTCAAGTCCGGCGCCTGGACGAACATGCCGAAAATATGGGGCAGGAACGCCGCATCGATGCCCTGGCCGGTATCGATCACGGAAAAAGTTGCAAATGCGCCGTCGCGCCCCAGCCGCACCGTGATGTTTCCGCCGGAAGGCGTGAACTTGATGGCATTGTTGATCAGGTTCCACAACACCTGCTCCGTGCGGACGCGGTCGCACAGTGCAATCACTTCTTCGTCGCTGGTTTCGTACAGCAGCGTCAGGCTTTTCCTGCTGGAAGATTCGCGCGCGGCGCTGGCAATCGATGCGGCCATTTCAGCCAGGTTGACCGGGGCCAGGCGCAGGGTCAGTTTGCCGGTTCGGGCACGCGACAGGTCCAGCAGGTCATCAATGATTTTGGTCTGGCTGACCACGGCACTGCGAATGGTTTCGCCGGCCCGCACCACCTCGGGCAGCGTGCGCACCTCCGGTTGGCTCAGCAGCAGTTCGGTATTGACCTGGATCAGGTTCAGCGGATGCTTGAGCTCATGCGACATGACGGCCAGAAACTGGTCCTTGAGTTCGTTGGCCTGCTTCTCCATGGCCAGCATTTCGTCGCGGCTCATCTCCTGCGACCGGCTTTCCGTCATGTCACGGGCTATCTTGGCATAGCCGCCGGACTTTCCTTCCAGACGGGTCACAATGCCGCTGCAGAAAAAGGTGCTCCCGTCCTTGCGAAGATGCCAGCGTTCGTCCAGGCTGCGGCCTTCGTCGCGTGCACGGCGCAACTCGTCCTCGGGTGCGCCGGCACCTCGGTCTTCAAGGCTGAAAAGAGTGGAGTATGGCTTGCCCACGATGTCTTGCGCGGCATGGCCGAAGAGCCGCTGGGCGCCAATGTTCCAGCTGGTGATGCAGGCTTCCTCATCGATGGTCAGAATGGCATAGTCGCGGGTCGTCTCGGCGGCAATGCGCAGCTGCTCCTCGCCGGCGCGCAGCCTTTCTTCTGCCTTGCGCAGCGCGGTCACATCCACGAAAGTCAGGACAACGCCATCGATACGGTCGTCGGTGGTGCGGTACGGGCGCAGGCGGGCCAGGTAGTGCCTGCCGTCGCTGCCGGTGACCGGCCGCTCGATCGGGTTGAGCGTCTTGAGCATGCTAACGGCATCGTTGGCCAGAGATTCATAGTCAAGCTTGTGGGTAATGTCCATCAAGGAACGGTTGATGTCGGACTCGATCAGGTTGAAGATGCGCGCTGCCTGCGGCGTGTAGCGCTTGATGTGCAGGCTCTTGTCAACGAAGACCGTGGCGATGTCTGACGAAGCAATCAGGTTTTGCAGGTCGTCGTTCATCATGCTTGTTTCGTCAACCTTGAATTTCAGTTCGAAATTAACTGTCGTCAGCTCTTCATTGATCGACTGCAGTTCTTCCTTGCTGGTTTCCAGCTCTTCGGTGGCAGACCGAAGCTCCTCGTTCACCGCCTGATGCTCCTCGTTCGACGACTTGAGTTCTTCGGTGGAGACTTCGGTCTGTTCGATCGTCTGCTGCAGATTTTCCTTGAGCTGCCTGATCTCGGTTTCAAGCTGCTCGATCTGCATCAAGTGCAACTGATCCACTGTGCCCGTCGCCTGGGTGGGGGGGGGCTCAGGTACCTCGTCGAACATCACCATCGTCAACGCGGAATCCAATCCCTCATCGCCAAAAAACCGGACCGTCATGACCACCAGCAGCTGGCTGTCCCCGCGGCGCACGGGAATGGCCTGCGTCTTTACCACCTTGCCGGTGTGCGTGGCCTGGTAAATCGCGGTGCGCAATTCGGTACGCAACTCCGCCTGGGTGTTGTCCAGCAGGTTGACTGAAGGCGTGCCGCTGCTGGGCAGCAGAAATTTTCCAACATTTTCAGACAGGTGCAAGATATTGTGGCGCGCATCGATCAACACGCTTGGCAGGGCAACCTGGTCGATGAACTTGCGGTGCATTTCAGCAAATGACGTCGGTTTGGGCGCTCGCCGGTCCGGTCCGCGCTGGTTGAATACCGAAGGTTGCCGTGGCGTGTCATTGGCAAGCAGCAAATGGCGCATGGCGTTGACATTGGGATTGGTCTTGAAAAACCGGTTTTTCTTGTCAATCACCGTGTACAGCTTGGGCGCTGCTTCGGCAGACTCCGTGTTGCCCAGAAAAAGGATGCCCCCGGGCTTAAGGGAAAACCGGAAGGTTCCCAAGACACGGGCCTGGGCGGTCTTGTCCAGGTAGATCAGCACGTTGCGGCAGCAAATCAGGTCGATGCGGGAAAAAGGCGGATCGCGCAACACATTGTGGTTGGCGAACAGCACCTTTTCGCGCACCGTCTTGATGACCCTGAACTGGTCTTTTTCAGCCATGAAAAACTTTTTCAACCGTGCCGGCGGCACATCGGCAGTGATCGATGCCGGGTACAGGCCGTTGCGTCCGACGCTGATCGCGCGTTCATCAATGTCTGTGGCAAAAACCTGCAGTTCGGACATGCAGTTGTGCAACTCCATCTGCTCCTTGAGCAGCATGGTGACTGAATAAGCTTCTTCGCCGGTAGCGCAACCCGCCACCCAGACCCGAACGGGCTCGTCCGGCGGGCGATTGGCCAGCAAGGCGGGCAACACATCGCGTTCAAGCGCTTCGAAAGCATCCGGATCGCGGAAAAAATTGGTCACGCTGATCAGCATATCCTGCAGCAAGGGCGCGGCTTCTTCAGGATGCGTCTTGAGAAAGTCCCGGTAGGCCGGCAAATCGGGCAATCCGTTGACCTGCAGCCTTCGCTCGATGCGGCGCAACACCGTGGCCCGCTTGTACTGGCGAAAATCGTTTTGCGAATGCGTGCGCAACACGCCCATGATGTCGCGCAGGGCTTCCTCGGCGTGCCGGGACACCTCCGCACTTTCTGACATCACGCTGCTCATGGAAAATCCGGGGCTAACCGGCATGCTGATGCGGCACGCATTGGCCCACAACTCCACCAGTCGCTGCGCCATGGCAGGCGCCGTCAGGATGAAATCAACCATGCCGGTGGCAATTGCGGCTTTGGGCATGCCGTCGAATTCGGCGTCCTTGGGTTCCTGCGCCAGCGTGATACCGCCTGCTTCCTTGACCCGGGCCAGCCCCGCGGCGCCATCCGTGCCCGTGCCCGACATCATGATGGCAATAGACCTTTCCTGGTGCACCTCGGCCATCGAGCGAAAAAACAGGTCGATGGCCAGGTGCGAGCCCTTGGTGCGAGCCTGGCTAGACAGTTGCAACTGCTTACCATTCATCGTCAGGTCGTGAGTGGGCGGTATCACGTAGACGTGGTTGGTTTCGATCTCGGTCAGGCCGTCGACCTGGACAACCGGCATGCGGCACACTTGCTGCAGGATTGCAGCCACGCTGCTTTCATGCTCTGGCGACAAATGGAGAATGATCACGAAGGCCATGCCATTGCCAGCAGGCATGTCCTCAAAAAAATGCTTCAGGGCTTGCAGGCCACCTGCGGAAGCGCCCATGCCGACCACAGGAAAGTTAAGCGTACTTTTAATCAATTCACCCGTGTTGGCTGTGCCTGTGGAAGCTTCATGCTGATCTGTCATTCTAGAAACCGGTAAGGTGAATGGGATTTTGTTAACACTGTTCAATGCTGACACAAAAACATCCTGAAATGCAGCGCGATCACAGCTGTTTTTATTAGCCCTGCTTAGCCAACGAGCTTGATTTGTATAGCTGGGGTGCTATCAAAAAGCAATGAAACGTTTACCTCCTTTTGTGTCTGACTGTTAACAATTTTCTCTTGAATTTCGTGTTTTGCCAAGCGCCGCAACAGCCAAGACCGGGCTCGTACTTTCGAGCAAATTCCGCCGGATGCAGCGCACAGGGCTTGTGGAAAACCGCTTACAGCCGAAGCTTGCCGGCAACACCAGAATGGCGTTTCAATTTTTTCAGTCTTGACCACCTACCTTCAAGGAATCAGAGCATGGGAAACGGCAATACCAGTGGAGACGGCTCTCGCCCGACCACCAGCGGGGGCGCGGACAATATTGGTGCGGCGCACAGCTTCACCCCCGGAAAGAAGTCGGGGCCTGATGATGTGGCGCCTGCACCGTTAGAAAAAATGGCTGAAAAACGCCAGGATGGGAACTCAGACAGTGCTGACCACCCGGCGCCGCGCGATACCCATTGACCGCCGCTTGCAAAGCCAGGTTTGACAAGATGGTCAGGGTATTTAAAACCGCCAAAAGCAGTCCAGCAATTTGATCGTTTCACTGCATGTGCAAACGGGTTGCAGACTTGCCTGCTTCGAGTGCATAAAAAAAGCGCCTCAGTCGAAACCGAAGGCGCTTTTTTGTGTCTTCCCTGCATGCAGGCCGTGCAACTACCGCGATGTTTTCAGTTGCCGGGCAATGCCGTGATAGACGCTGGAAACCATACTTTTACTTTTCGGCGTTGGCATAGTTGGCGATGCCGTCCGAAATTTCCTTCTTCGCCGCTTCAGGGCCTTCCCAGCCCGAAATTTTTACCCATTTGCCCTCTTCCAGGTCTTTGTAGTGTTCAAAGAAATGGGCGATGGTTTTCAGGCGTAGCGGGTTCATGTCCTCCGGCTTTTGCCAATGGCTGTAAAGCGAGCACTTCTTGTCGATCGGAACGGCCAGCACCTTGCCGTCTTCGCCGGCTTCGTCGGTCATCTTCAGAATGCCGATGACGCGGCACGTCACCACCACGCCGGAAATCAGCGGCACCGGGGTGATCACCAGCACATCGACCGGATCGCCGTCGCCGCTCAGGGTCTGCGGCACGTAGCCGTAGTTGCACGGATAGTGCATGGATGTGCTCATGAAGCGGTCCACGAAAATCGCGCCGGACTCCTTGTCCACCTCGTACTTCACCGGGTCGGAGTTCATCGGAATTTCAATGATGACGTTGAAGGCATCGGGGGCGTTTTTGCCTGGTGTAACTTTGTCTAAGGCCATAGTCGCTTTAAGTTGGTGAAAAAAGAGGGTAAGAAAAAATCAAGCACATGCGGGAGCACAGCGGTCAAGCCGGGGGTTTCATGGTTCATTTTACTAAACCAGACCTTACGGGTTGCCAACGGCGCGTGTTTTCGCGTTTAATTTCCATGAGTTGGCCAATCGTCCCCTCGCCTTGCACGCGAGCCTCGAGGAAGCAACGCAGCGGGGGTCCGCTTGCGTGGCACCCATCAAGGCAACAACACAGGAGACATTTATGAATGGTCACTCAGGCGCGCTCATGCTGGCGCTGGCATGCGGGCTCATTGCCGTGGGTTACGGTTTCTGGGCGCGCAAGTGGATACTTTCGCAGGACGCGGGCAATGCCCGAATGCAGGAAATCTCGGCCGCCATCCAGACTGGCGCCGCCGCCTATCTGGCCCGGCAGTACGCCACGATCACCGTGGTCGGCGTGATCCTGGCCGTGCTGATCGGCGTGTTTCTGGACGGCAAGACCGCTGCCGGCTTTGTGGTGGGAGCGCTTTTGTCGGGCGCTTGCGGCTTCATCGGCATGAATGTGTCGGTGCGGGCCAACGTGCGCACCGCGCAGGCGGCCACGCGCGGCATTGGCCCCGCGCTGGACGTCGCCTTTCGCGGCGGCGCCATCACCGGCATGCTTGTGGTGGGCCTGGGCCTGCTGGGCGTGACGGCGTTTTTCTGGTTCCTGGTCGGCAACGGAAACTACACGCCCACCGTGAAACTGGCCGACCTGCTCAACCCGCTGATCGGCTTTGCCTTTGGCTCGTCGCTGATCTCGATTTTCGCGCGGCTGGGCGGCGGCATCTTCACCAAGGGCGCCGACGTGGGCGCCGACCTGGTGGGCAAGGTCGAGGCCGGCATTCCGGAGGACGACCCGCGCAACCCGGCCGTCATTGCCGACAACGTGGGCGACAACGTGGGCGATTGCGCCGGCATGGCGGCCGACCTGTTTGAAACCTATGCGGTCACGCTGATTGCCACCATGGTGCTGGGCGCGCTGCTGGTAGCCGCCAGCCCCATGAACGCGGTGCTGTACCCGCTGGCGCTGGGCGCCGTGTCGATCATTGCATCGATCATCGGCTGCTTTTTCGTCACGGCTTCGCCCGGCATGACCAACGTGATGCCCGCGCTGTACAAGGGCTTGGCAGTGGCCGGCTTGCTGTCGCTGGTGGCTTTTTACTTTGTCACGATCTGGCTCATGCCGGACAACTCGATCCAGGCCACCGGCAGCCAGATGAAGCTGTTCGGCGCCTGCGCCGTCGGCCTGGTGCTGACGGCCGCGCTGGTCTGGGTGACCGAGTACTACACCGGGACGCAGTACGCCCCGGTCAAGCACATCGCCCAGGCATCGACCACCGGCCACGGCACCAACATCATTGCCGGCCTGGGCGTGTCGATGCGCTCGACCGCCTGGCCGGTGATCTTTGTCTGCATCGCGATTCTGGTGTCCTACCACCTGGCCGGCCTGTACGGTATTGCGATTGCCGCGACCGCCATGCTCAGCATGGCCGGCATCGTGGTGGCGCTGGACGCCTACGGCCCGATCACCGACAACGCCGGCGGCATTGCCGAAATGGCCGACATGCCGCCCGAGGTACGCGCCGTGACCGACCCGCTGGACGCCGTGGGCAACACCACCAAGGCCGTGACCAAGGGCTACGCCATCGGCTCGGCCGGGCTGGCCGCGCTGGTGCTGTTCGCCGACTACACCCACAAGCTGGAAAGCTACGGCCGGGCCATCAGTTTTGACCTGAGCGACCCGATGGTCATCGTCGGCCTGTTCATCGGCGGCTTGATTCCCTACCTGTTCGGCGCCATGGCCATGGAAGCCGTGGGCCGCGCCGCCGGTTCGGTGGTCGTCGAGGTGCGCCGCCAGTTTGCCGATGGCGAGATCATGGCCGGCAAGCGCAAGCCCGACTACAGCGCCGCCGTTGACATGCTGACGACCTCGGCCATCAAGGAAATGATCATTCCCTCGCTGCTGCCGGTGATCGTGCCGCTCCTGGTCGGCCTGCTGCTCGGCCCCAAGGCGCTGGGCGGCCTCTTGATGGGCACCATCGTCACCGGCCTGTTCGTGGCAATTTCAATGTGCACCGGCGGCGGCGCCTGGGACAACGCCAAGAAGTACATCGAGGACGGCCACCACGGCGGCAAGGGAAGCGAGGCGCACAAGGCGGCGGTGACCGGCGACACGGTGGGCGACCCCTACAAGG
>JAQGMZ010000081.1 GCA_028292045.1 Polaromonas sp.
GCCGTCACCGGCAGCGCGATGTGCCAGAGGTAATCGACCACCTTCGCGCCCCAGCTCAGCGAGTCCCAGTTCGGAGACGTGAGCCCGCGCAGCGGAAACCACTGCAGCTGCCCGCCGAAGACCACCAACAGCGCCACGCCGAGCACGAAGCCGGGAATCGCATAGCCGATCAGCACGATCAGCGTCGTCACGAAGTCGAAGCGCGAACCCGCCCGCACCGCCTTCGCCACGCCGAGCGGCACGGCGATCAGGTAACTGATGAAAAAGGTCCAGAGGCCAAGGCTGATCGACACCGGCAGCTTTTCCTTCACCAGTTGCCACACATCCTTGTGCTGGTAAAAGCTGTTGCCCAGGTCAAACCGGGCAAAGCGGCCAAGCATCTGGAAAAAGCGTTCATGCACCGGTTTGTCAAAACCATAGAGCGCCTTGATTTCCTCGATGCGCTCCGCATCGACCCCCTGGCGGCCACGGTAGCCGGCGCCACTGCTGGCCGCACGCTCGCCGCCCGAATCACGCCCCTGCAACTGTGCCACCATCTGCTCGACCGGCCCGCCCGGCACGAACTGCACCATGGCGAAGGTCAGCAGCAGCACGCCGAACAAGGTCGGAATCATCAGCAGCAGTCGCTTGAGGATGTAACTGGCCATGGTCAGGTGAACTCCCTTCCGCCCAAACATGGGCCATGGAACCGGCTTCGCCGGGCCATAGGCGCAGTGGCCCCCTCGGGGGGCAGCGAACCACGCGAAGCGGGGAGCGCGGGGGCCATCATCGCGCCCACCAGGTGCTCATGGCCCAGGTGTCTGGCTGATAGTACGGAGGAACGGTGGCGGGCAGCACGAAAGGGCGCGGCCGGTAGCCGATCAGGAAGGCATCGCCGTAGTACTGCGGCACCGAATAATGCCCATGGGTCAGCACCCGGTCCAGCGCCCGCATGGCGGCCCCGAGTTCCGGCCGGGTTTTGGCGGTCACCACTTTTTGCAGCAGGGCATCGACCGCTGGATCGGCGATGCCCCAGATATTGGACGAGCCCGGCGTGTTGGCTGCACCGGAGCCGAACAACTCGAGCAACTCGCCCCCCGGCGCCGTGCTGCCGGGCAGGCGCAGGGTGGTGATCTCAAAATCAAACGCATCCATTTTCTGCTTGCCCAGTGAAAAATCGACAAAGCGGTAGGTCATGGCGATGCCCAGCTTTTCCAGCGCCTTCTGAAATGGCCCGACAACGCGCACCACGGAGGGCTGGTCGTTCAAGAATTCCATGGTGAAGGCTTCGCCCTGGCTGTTGCGCAAGGCGCCGTCGCGGTAGGTCCAGCCGGCATCCTTCAGCAGCGCCTGGGCCTGGCGAAGGTTGTCGCGCAGGCTGCCAGGCGGCGTGGTGCTGGGGGACACGGGCACCTGGCCGAACACTTCGTGCTGCAGTTGGGCGCGCAGGGGGTTCAGCAAAGCCAGTTCATCGGGCTTGGGCAGGCCTTCTGCGTGGAACTCGCTGTTCGGAAAATAACCGTTGACCCGTTTGTACAGGCCGTAGAACAACTGCCGGTTCATCCATTCGAAGTCCATGGCCAGGCCAATCGCCTTGCGCACCCGCACGTCCTGAAACTTGGGATGGCGCAGATTGAACACATAGCCCTGGAAATCGCCGGGGTTGCGGTTTTCAAAGGCGCGCTTGACGATCTCGCCCGTCGTGAATGCCTGGCCCGTGTACTGCCGAGCCCATTTGCGGGAGATGAATTCGCGCAAAAAGTCGAATTCGCCAGCTTTCAGCCCCTCGAATCGCGAGGTTTCGTCCAGATAGATCTTGAAGGTGATCCGGTCGAAGTTGAACATGCCCTTGCGGCTGGGCAGGTTGATTCCCCAGTAGTTCGCATCCCTTGCGTAGGTGATGTCGCGCCCCATGGCCGGGTTGGCGATCTTGTAGGGCCCCGAGCCGATGGGCACTTCGGACACGATCTTGTCGAACGGTTTGGGCTGGCCGTTGACCAGGCCCCAGTCGCGGCTGAACACGGGCATGCCGCCCACCACGAGCGGCAATTCGGGGTTGGGCGTCAAAAAGTCAAAACGCAGCAGCCGGTCCGACAGCACCGTGACGCCCTTGACCTCGGCGTAGATCGTGCGGTACTGCGGCGCGGCGAGCTTGCTGGTGAGCTGAGTGTACGAATGCAGCACGTCGGCTGCCGTGACCGGCGTGCCATTGTGAAAACGGGCTTGCCCGTGAATGCGAAATGTTGCAGACAACTTGTCGGGCGCCACCGCCACGTCGTCGGCCAGCAGGCCATAGGCGGTCGTGGGTTCCTGGGAATTGCCGGTCAGCAGGCTTTCCAATAGCAAAATGCCAAGCCCATAGGGCGCGGTGCCGCGCAAGGTGAAGGGGTTGAACTTGTCGAAATTGGTCGGCCGGGTCGGCGGCACCATGCGGATTTCACCGCCTTTCGGGGCATCGGGGTTCACATAGTCGAAATGCGTGAACCCGGCCGGGTACTTGATGTCGCCGAACTGGGCATAGGCATGGCCTGCCCAGCTGCCCGGCGCAAGGCACAGCATGCAGGCCGCCCCTGCGGCGCGTAAAAAGTTGAATTTCCGCATGCGACAATTCTGCACTACTTAATTCGGTCAAATTCCGCAGCCCGGGCAGACGCTTGAGACGGGATTGCGCAGACAGCTGCCGAATCACACGCACACACTGGAGCATAAAAAATGGGTTTTCTTGTCGGCAAAAAACTGTTGATCACGGGCGTGCTGTCCACCCGGTCCATTGCCTATGGCATTGCCAAGGCCTGCCATGCACAAGGCGCCGAGCTGGCCTTCAGCTACGTGGGCGAACGCTTCAAGGACCGGATCACTGAATTCGCAGCGGACTTTGACTCCACGCTGATTTTTGACTGCGACGTCGGCTCCGACGAGCAGATCGACAAGCTGTTTGCCGACCTGGCCCTGACCTGGCCGACCTTCGACGGTTTCGTGCACAGCATCGGCTATGCACCACGAGAAGCGATAGCCGGCGACTTCCTCGATGGCCTGACCCGTGAGAACTACCGCATCGCCCATGACATCAGCGCCTACAGCTTTCCGGCCATGACCAAAGCCGCCCTGCCCTACCTGAACCCGAAATCCGCCGTGCTGACGCTGAGCTACCTGGGCGCCGAGCGCATCATTCCGCACTACAACACCATGGGCCTGGCCAAAGCCAGCCTGGAAGCCTCGGTACGTTACCTGGCTGAATCGCTGGGCCCGAGGGGCATGCGCGTCAACGGCCTGAGCGCCGGCCCGATCAAGACGCTGGCCGCCAGCGGCATCAAGGACTTCGGCAAACTGCTGGGCATGGTGGCAGCGGCTTCGCCGATGCGGCGCAACGTGACGATCGACGATGTAGGCAACGTGGCCGCCTTCTTGCTTAGTGACCTGGCTTCAGGCATGACGGCTGAAATCACCTATGTGGACTGCGGCTTCAATGCCACGGCGGGCGCCAGCCGGGACAGTGAATCTGTCGCCTGAATTTAAATAAATCAGCCTGTCGCGCCAAATGCTGGCGCGACAGGCAGCTATGGATTGCATGGCAACAATGTAGGTGTAATTTCATGCGGCGACGACTTTTTCTGTCCCTGACCAGCCTGCCCGTAGCGGTTTGGGCGCTGCCTGCGGCAACCGCGTCCGCCAACCCGCTTTCGGCATCGTCAGCGCCCGCCTTGATGCTGGCCAATGTTTACCGCGACGATCTGCCGCTGGCCGACTACTGGGTCAGTGAAAAATACGACGGCGTGCGCGGCTACTGGAACGGGCAAGCCCTGTGGACCCGGGGCGGCGAGCGGATTGCCGCGCCAGCCTGGTTCACGGCTGGATGGCCGAAAGAGCCGCTGGACGGCGAACTGTGGGCAGGGCATGGGCGGTTTGCCCGTGCCGTTTCAACAGTGCGCCATCACACGCCCAACGATGCTGCGTGGCGCACCCTGCGTTTCATGGTGTTTGACCTGCCAGAGCACGGCGGTACGTTCACCGAACGGATTCCGGCACTGCATGGCGTGGTCAGCCGGATCGACCTGCCCTGGGTTCAGGCTGTGGCGCAGTCAAAAGTGGCCAGTTCGCAGGCGCTGCAGGCGCTGCTGGACAAAACCGTGAAAAATGGCGGTGAAGGGCTGATGCTGCATCGCGGGGCTTCTGCGTACAGGGGCGTGCGCAGCGACGACCTGCTCAAGCTGAAAAAACACGACGACAGCGACGCGCTGGTTGTGGCGCACATTCCAGGCCAGGGCAGGCACACCGGCAGGATGGGCGCATTGCTGGTCGAAATGCCGCCTGATGCGGGCAAGCCCGCGCAGCGCTTCAAGCTCGGCACCGGCTTCAGCGATGCCCAGCGAATCAGCCCGCCCGCCATCGGTTCGCGCGTCACCTACCGTTTCATGGGCCTGAACGACAGCGGCCTGCCACGCTTTGCCAGCTTCATGCGGGTTCGCGGGGACTGACCTTGCAAGCCCCGCCCCGCGGTTTTTCTTTCACTGCTTGACGCAGTCCGCGTAGTAGCGGGTTTTTCCTTTGGCATCGACCTGTTCCACCAGTCCGTGGATATCGGTTTCAAACCCCGGGCACTGCGCATTGAATTCACGCGAAAACTTCAGGTAGTCGACAATTTTCTTGTTGAACACCTCGCCGGGAATCAGCAGCGGAATGCCCGGCGGGTAAGGCGTGACCAGACCCACGGTGATGCGGCCCTCCAGGTGGTCAATCTCTACCCGCTCGGTCGTGCGGTGCGCAATGTGGGCATAAGCATCGCTCGGCTTCATCGCGGGCGCCAGGTCGCTCTGGTACACATCGGTCGTCAGCCGCGCAATGTCGTACCTGGCGTACAGCGCATGAATATGCTGGCACAGGTCGGCCAGGCCCATTCGCTCGTACTTCGGAAACTTCTGGCAAAACTCGGGCAGTATGCGCCACATCGGCTGGTTCTTGTCGTAGTCGTCCTTGAACTGCTGCAGCGCGGTCAGCAGCGTGTTCCAGCGGCCCTTGGTGATGCCGATGGTGAACAGGATGAAGAAGCTGTAGAGGCCGGTCTTTTCAACAATCACGCCGTGCTCGGCCAGAAACTTGGTGACGATGCTGGCCGGAATGCCGGTCTTGGAGAACTTGCCGTTCAAGTCCAGACCCGGCGTCACGATGGTCGATTTGATCGGGTCCAGCATGTTGAAGCCGGTCGCCATCTGGCCAAAACCGTGCCAGTTGTTGGCGCCGTTTTTGGCCGTCTTGGCGCTGCGCGATTCGCCCTTGATGATCCAGTCTTTCGCCTCGCCAATGCCTTCGTCGACCAGCTTGTCCGGCCCCCAGACCTTGAACCACCAGTCGGCGCCGTATTCCTCGTCGATCTTGCGCATGGCGCGGCGGAAATCAAGCGCCTCGGCAATGCTTTCTTCCACCAGCGCGGTGCCGCCGGGCGGCTCCATCATGGCGGCGGCCACGTCGCAGCTGGCAATGATGCTGTACTGCGGCGAGGTGGACGTGTGCATCAGGTACGCCTCGTTGAAAAGGTGCCGGTCGAGCTTGACGTTCTGCGAGTCCTGCACCAGCACATGGCTGGCCTGGCTGATGCCGGCCAGCAGCTTGTGGATCGACTGGGTGGCGTACACCACCGCATTTTTCGGCCGGATGCGGTTCTTGCCCATCGAGTGGTAGGTGCCGTAGAACGGATGAAAAGCGGCATGGGGCAGCCAGGCCTCGTCGAAATGCAGATTGTCGATGTAGCCGTCGAGCATGCCCTTGATGGTTTCGGTGTTGTACAGCACGCCGTCGTAGGTCGATTGCGTCAGCGTCAGCACGCGCGGCTTGACCGTGTCGGCATCAACGCCCGCCAGCAGCGGGTTGGCCACGATCTTGGCGCGGATGGCGTCGGGCTCGAATTCGCTTTGCGGAATCGGGCCGATGATGCCGAAATGGTTGCGCGTGGGTTTCAAAAACACCGGGATCGAGCCGGTCATGATGATGGCGTGCAGGATGGACTTGTGGCAATTGCGGTCCACCACCACCACGTCGCCCGGGGCTACGGTGTGGTGCCATACCATCTTGTTCGAGGTAGACGTGCCGTTGGTCACGAAAAAGCAATGGTCGGCATTGAAGATGCGCGCCGCGTTGCGTTCACTGGCGCCAATTGCGCCGTTGTGGTCGAGCAACTGGCCCAGTTCTTCCACCGCATTGCAGACGTCCGAGCGCAGCATGTTCTCGCCGTAGAACTGGTGGTACATCTGCCCGACCGGGCTTTTCAGGAAGGCCACGCCGCCTGAGTGGCCGGGGCAATGCCAGGAGTAGGAACCGTCTTCGGCATAGTCCAGCAGGGCCTTGAAAAACGGCGGCTGCACGCCTTCGAGGTAGCTTTTGGCCTCGCGGATGATGTGGCGCGCCACGAACTCGGGCGTGTCCTCGAACATGTGGATGAATCCGTGCAGTTCGCGCAGGATGTCGTTGGGAATGTGCCGCGAGGTCTTGGTTTCGCCATAGACATAAATCGGCACGTCCAGGTTTTTGCGGCGTACCTCGGCAATGAACTTGCGCAAGTCCAGAACCGCCGGGTCAAGGTCCGGACCGGGCGTGAATTCTTCGTCGTCGATCGACAAAATAAAGGCGCTGGCCCGGCTTTGCTGCTGCGCAAACTGCGACAGGTCCCCGTAACCCGTCACGCCCAGCACCTCGAAGCCTTCAGATTCAATAGCCTGGGCAAGGGCGCGAATACCCAGCCCCGAAGTGTTTTCAGAACGGAAGTCCTCGTCAATGATGACAATCGGAAAGCGAAATTTCATGGCGTTTGCAGCGGTTGAATATGCCCAAAACCTGTCGCAGGGCTTGAAAATGAACGTTCACAAGGCATAGACAGGTTGAGCCCGAACGGTTTGTCGAAAATTTTTGCTCCAATGGGCAGGCCATGAATGCGGCGCAATGACAGGCAATAAAAGAAAAGTCCAATTTTCGCCTATCCCTTCAATCACCCTTCAAGCGCTTTCATTTAACGCCCAAAGACATTTTGCAGACTGCGAAGTGTAAGGATGTATTGTGTCGACGCATCGGGAGGCAATGCTTGTGGCCCAAAATAGGGCGAATCATTGACAAAGGAAACATATGAGCAATGCAGGCATCTGGTGGCTTCTGGCGGGCGCGGTCATTGCGCTGGAACTGGTCACAGGCACCTTTTATCTACTGATGCTGGCATGCGGGCTCATTGCCGGTGCGCTGGCGGCTACGATGGGCCTCGTGCTGGCGGGTCAAATGCTGGCGGCGGCGGCTGTGGGCGGTGGCGCAGTGGCCGCATGGCACTGGCGGCGCCGGCAGGGACCAACGCCAATTGCGGCCCAGGCCAATCCCGATGTGCACCTGGATATTGGCGAAAGGATTTATGTAGCACAGTGGCAAGCCGACAGCACGGCCACTGTCCATTTTAGGGGCGCCCAGTGGACGGCGGTGGCCGCGCCTGCGGCAGAGCCGGTGGTTCCGGGAAATTTCAGGATCAGGGAAATGCTGGGCAATCGCCTGGTGCTTGAAAAAGAGTAAAAACCATTCGGTTAAACCTGGGCCGCACGGCCAGGTTGTTCATTCATCGCAACGGAGACTTCATGGAAATTGCAATCGTCATTCTTATCCTGGCAGGCATCTTCATCGTGCAGAGCATCAAGGTGGTGCCGCAGCAAAACGCCTGGGTGGTCGAACGCCTGGGCAAGTACCTGGGCACCCTCACGCCGGGCCTGAATTTCCTGATTCCTTTTGTGGACCGGGTGGCCTACAAGCACAGCCTGAAGGAAATCCCGCTGGACGTGCCCAGCCAGGTCTGCATCACCCGTGACAACACCCAGTTGCAGGTAGACGGGATTTTGTATTTTCAGGTGACCGACGCCATGCGGGCCAGCTACGGATCGTCCAATTACATCGTGGCGGTCACGCAACTGGCGCAAACGTCCCTGCGCTCGGTCATTGGCAAGCTGGAGCTGGACAAGACCTTTGAAGAGCGCAACATCATCAATGCGCAGGTGGTTGCCGCCATTGACGAAGCCGCATTGAACTGGGGTGTGAAGGTATTGCGCTATGAAATCAAGGATTTGACGCCGCCCAAGGAAATTTTGCACGCCATGCAGTCCCAAATCACGGCTGAACGCGAAAAACGCGCCTTGATAGCCGCATCCGAAGGGCGCAAGCAGGAACAGATCAACATCGCCACCGGCGAGCGCGAAGCATTCATCGCCCGGTCCGAAGGTGAAAAGCAGGCGGCCATCAACAATGCGCAAGGCGAAGCATCGGCCATCCTGGCCGTCGCTGAAGCCAATGCGCGGGCCATCGAAGTGGTCGCCCTTGCCATCCGACAGCCTGGCGGCGAGCTGGCCGTCCAGTTGAAAGTGGCAGAAAAAGCGGTGGCGGCCTATGCCCAGGTGGCCAGCGACGCGACCACCACCCTGATCGTTCCTAGCAACATGACCGAAGTGGCGACGCTTATCACCTCGGCCATGAAAATGGTGCAGTCCAGCAAGGCTTGAAGCAGGGCCTGACAGGCCTTTCAGAAAAAAAGCCAATGATTCAACTCAATATCCTGGGCACCGAACTGGCGCCGTGCTCCTATGACCCGCTCACCGGTTACCTGCGTGACGGCTGCTGCAGCACCGACGCGACCGACCGGGGCTCGCACCTGATCTGTGTCCGTGTAACTGCGGAATTCCTTGCATTTTCACGATCACGGGGCAATGACTTGACGACGCCGCTTGCGCAACACCGTTTTGCAGGGCTGCGGCCAGGCGACCGCTGGTGCCTGTGCGCCCTTCGGTGGCGGGAAGCGCTGGAGGCGGGCACTGCACCACCGGTCATCCTGGAATCGACCCATGCCAACGCGCTGCAGTTTGTCACCAGGGCGCAGCTTGAAAAGCACCGTTTTCAAGGCCAGGTGCCCTGAGCGTCAATATCCTGGGAAAACCGGCAAACCTGCATCGGCCGACTGCTATAATCGGGAGCTTCGCGGAAGGGTGGATGAGCGGTTTAAGTCACACGCCTGGAAAGCGTGCGTAGGGTTATACCTACCGCGGGTTCGAATCCCGCCTCTTCCGCCAAAGTTTAAAAAGCCTTGTAATTCCATGAATTACAAGGCTTTTTTCATATCCAGCCCCGTGGGGTAGCCTGCAGGGTTGTGCGTCAAGCAAAACACCCGGCCCGTGTCTTGAACCCTTCTACCCCTTGGCGGGTGACTGCCGGCGGCCTTCAATGTCATTCATCAACTGATCACGTCGTTGCGAGTACCAGCGGAGCAGGCAATCTCGGTCGCGGCAATTGGATTCTCGCCAGGCCCATTCCTGGTTTTGCTGGCGCCGGAAAGCGGCGCGATCAGGTGCGGCCTGCCTGGCGCGGGCGTACACCCTGCCGAGTTCACGGTCCAGCTGGGCCAGTTCCGCATCTGAACAGATCAGCTTTTCAGGCACTGAACGCGCCTTGCCGCAATCAAAACTGGGAGCGGTGCGGAAAACAGGCCGGTTGGAGGCTGTTGCTGGCTTGGGCCGCACGGCGGGCATCGGCGGGATGGATGTTGCAACCTCGACTTCCCGAGGCGCAGGCGCCTGACTGGAGGCAGGTGCAGGTGCAGGCGGAGGCTGTTGAGGCACAGGTGCAGGCGTTTGCGCCTGAGCCAAGATCTGCCGCACGGCGGCCAGCCCTTCTGCGGCGAAACGCGATTTTTCATGCGCGTCTCCTAATTTGGCGTGGTAGGTGTTCAGGCTGTCCGAATACAGAAGTTGCGAACGCCACAGCAATTCCGTACGAACGCCATCAGCCGGGCGGGCCTGCCCCTCCTGGGCAAGCATGGCGTAATGGGAACCCAGCTGGTATTTGGCATCGGCAGCTTCCACGGAAGCCGGGCTGCGCAGCTGGCTGGCCACCCGGCACGACATCATGAAGGCGATTTCAGCATCGCGCGGCCGGCCGGCTGAAGCCGCTTCCTTGCCGATGACCATGAACGAAGCAATTTCATTGACACTCAGCCCCTTCAGGTCGGGCTGCAGCGGAAACTGTCCGTCTTTGCCGCCCGCTGCCGCTACGGCGGGCTGCAACGGGCAGGTCATCAACGACTGCGAATCCGGGCTGGACAGGGGTTGGTTCGGCAGCGCGGACTGTGGCGTGTCTGCCCGGCCCGGCGATGGCGACTTGAGCAGCCACCAGCCTCCCACAACCAGGGCGAAAAGCACAAGGCCTGCTGCCAAAATAGTCCCCTGACGCGTGCTGATGTTCATTTCACTACCATAGCGCGCCGCAGCAGGCCGTTGCCGGCCAGGTCACACTTTGACGCAAAAAAGACGCAAGCGCCCTGCTGGCACTGAATCAAGCTTGCCAACCGGTGACTGCAACTTCTGCCATGCCATGCAAAAAAATCGGGCTCTTTGAAAAGGCATTTGACGCATCGCCAGTGCGCGCCAACGGCTGCTGATTTTTGAATGTCAGTTCAGGGCTTTTTAAAATGCTTCGGTATCCACTTCACTGTTGGCTTGCGCGTTGTAGCGGTTGCCGGTCACGGTTTTTTCGTTGATCAGCGCCTCCAGCCGCTTCATGACTCCTGCACCGGGCTCAACATGGACAGCGCCAAGGTTGTCGTGCAGGTGTTCCAGGCTGGTGGTGCCCGGTATCGGAATAATGTGACCGCCCTTGTGCAGGAGCCAGGCCAGCGCCAGCTGGGCAGGCGTGCAGTTGGCTTCTTTCGCAATGGCATGAAAGGCGGGCAGCAGCTTGAGATTGGCCGCATAGTTCACGGGCGAAAACCGGGGCATGCTGCGCCGGATGTCCTTGTCGTCGAGCGTACCGACATCCAGCAGCTTTCCGCCCAGAAACCCCCGGCCGACCGGGCTGAACGCCACGAAAGCCACGCCCAGTTCGCGGCAAGCCTCGAGCACCGCGATTTCAGGGTTCCGCGTCCACAGCGAGTATTCGGTCTGCACGGCAGCGACCGGGTGCACGGCATGCGCCTTGCGCAGGGTCGCGGCAGACACTTCACTCAGGCCAATGGCTCGGATCTTGCCGGCTGACACCAGGTCGGCCAGGGCGCCCATGCTGTCTTCAATCGGCACCTGCTTGTCCCAGCGGTGCAGGTAATAGAGGTCGATCACATCGGTCTGGAGACGCTTCAAGGACGCTTCGCAAGTGGCGCGAATCGTTTCGGGCCGGCCGTCGATGACCCGGACCAGCTTGCCGTCCGCAGCCAGGTCCACGCCGGTCATGCCGCATTTGCTGGCCAGGGTGAAGCGGCTGCGGTGCCGGGACAGTACCTTGCCGACCAGCGTTTCATTGGCGCCAAAGCCATACAGCGCCGCCGTGTCGAACAGCGTCACGCCGGCGTCCAGCGCGGCCAGCAGCACGCGCTCCCCCTGCTCGCCTGGTACCGGCGCGCCATAGGCATGGCTGAGGTTCATGCAGCCCAGGCCGAGGGCGGAAACGGCAAACGGGCCTAATTGTCGTGTCTGCATGCTTCAGCCTTTGGCGTTCAGCTGCTGCTCGAGCTGGTGCAGCACCTGGTAGCAGGCAAGCACCTTGCCCACGCTGGAGTTCGGCTCGCGGCCTTCCCGGATGGCGGCAAAGAACTCGCGGTCCTGCAGTTCGATGCCGTTCATGCTGACCGCCACCTGGCTGACGTCGATTTTTTCTTCCTTGCCGGTGAACAGGTCGTCATACCGGGCAAGGTAGGTTGCCGTGTCGCCGATGTAGCGGAAATAGGTGCCCAGCGGGCCTTCGTTGTTGAAGCTCAGGCTCAGCGTGCAAATCGCGCCGCTGGCCGCCTTGAGCTGGATGGACATGTCCATGGCAATGCCCAGCACCGGGTGAATCGGCCCCTGCACGGCGTTGGCCTGAACAATCGGGCTGCCCGCCTGGTAGGCAAACAGGTCCACCGTGTGCGCGGCATGGTGCCACAGCAAATGATCGGTCCAGCTGCGCGCCTGGCCCAGCGCATTGGTGTTGGTGCGGCGGAAGAAATAGGTCTGCACGTCCAACTGCAGGATGTTGAACTTGCCGGCGGTGATCTGCTGGTGGACATACTGGTGGCTGGGGTTGAAGCGCCGGGTGTGGCCGCACATGGCGACCAGGCCGCTGCTCCTGGCCAGCGCCACGGCTTCTTCCGCGCCCTTGAGCGTGTCGGCCAGCGGGATTTCAACCTGCACATGCTTGCCGGCCCGCAGGCAGGCCAGCGTCTGTTCGGCGTGCATCTGCGTCGGGGTGCAGAGAATGACCGCATCGACTTCAGGCAACGCCAGGGCATCGCTCAGTTCGGTGGACACATGCGCAATGCCGTACTGGCTGGCCACTTCCCGGGTTTTTTCCAGGTCGCGGCTGATCAGCGAGACAACTTCGACCCCGTCGATGTTCCTGATGCCGTCCAGGTGCTTGATGCCGAAGGCGCCGGCACCGGCCAGCGCGACTTTGATGACTTTGTTCATTCAGCTGTTCTCCATAATCAGGTGGCCGACGGCCGTATTGGATGCAGGGACATGGTAGAAGCGGTGCGCCACCCGGGGCGCCTGCCCTCCGGCCACATCGGCCATGGCGCCACGGGCGACCATCCACATCACCAGTTCGATGCCTTCGCTGCCGGCTTCGCGCACATAGTTGATGTGCGGAATCGCTGCGGTACTGGCCGGATCGGCGATCAGCTGGTCCAGGAAGGCGTTGTCGAATTCCCTGTTGATCAGGCCGGCGCGCGGGCCCTGCAACTGGTGGCTCATGCCGCCCGTGCCCCAGACCTGCACGTTCAGGTCCTCGTCAAAACTCTCGACCGCCCGGCGGATCGCCTGGCCGAGGTTGAAGCAGCGCTGGCCGCTGGGCACCGGGTACTGCACCACGTTGACGGCAAACGGAATCACCTTGCACGGCCAGCGAAAATCGTCCGCCGGAGGCTGGCCGAACATCAGGCTGAGCGGCACGGTGAGGCCATGGTCCACGTCCATCGTGTTGACGATGGTCAGGTCGAAGTCCTGCTGGATGACCGATTGCGCGATATGCGCAGCCAGTTCCGGATGACCCTGCACTACCGGCACCGGGCGGGGTCCCCAGCCTTCGTCGGCGGGCTGGAAACTCTCTGACATGCCGATGGCGAAGGTTGGAATCATGTCCAGGCTGAAAGCGGTGGCGTGGTCGTTGTAGACCAGGATAACCACATCGGGCGCGTTGTCCCTGATCCACTGCTTGGAGAATTCGTAACCCTTGAACACAGGCTGCCAGTAGGGCTCCCCTGTCTTGCCCAGGTCGATGGCGGCGCCCACGGCCGGAATGTGCGAGGTGTAGACGCTGGCGGTGATCTTGGCCATGGTGTTAGCTTCCTTTCTTTTGGGCGCTGTTGCCTTGCGGCTGGCGGTGCGCCTGGGCGTCGCCGCCCTCGCCCACCACCCGGTTGCCTTCGGCCGAGCGGCCGCCTGCAATCATCATGTTTCGGTATTCCTCCTCGGTCATGCCGGTCATGGAGCCGGCCATCTGCTGAAAGCTCTTGCCGTCGGTGGCGCCGATCTTGGCAAGAAAGTAGATGTTGCCGCCCAGGCTGATGCAGCGGTTCAGGTCCCTGGCGAGCACGGCCTGCTTCTGATCCTCGGTCATGCCCCATTCGTTGAGGTACGCCCGTTCGTCAGCCTTGAAGCGCTCGCGGTTCTCGGCCTTCATCAGCGACATGCAGAACTGGTTCAGGTGGTAGCCCTTGCGGGACTGGTCAGCATCGAAGATGGTGGTGCCTGGCACGTCCAGGTAGTCTTTTTTCAGCGACATGGGTTAGGTGTCCTTGGGGGTGAAATTGTTGCGGCAGCTCGATACCAGCCGGGGCCGTGGAACCGGCTTCGCCGGGCCGCAGGCGCAGCGGCCCCCTCGGGGGGCAGCGAACCACGCGAAGCGGGGAGCGTGAGGGCTCATACTTCAGGCCAGTACAGGCGCATCGGGTTATCGACCAGCAGCTTTTGCTGCAGCGCGGCCGAGGTGGCGATGTGCGGAATGAAATCGACCAGCAGGCCGTCGTCGGGCATGTGGTCCTTCAGGTTCGGATGCGGCCAGTCGGTACCCCAGAGCACACGGTCCGGAAATTCCTCGACGATGCGCCGGGCGAGCGGAATCACGTCGGCATAGGCGTTCTGCTCGCCGTTCAACGCCTTGGGGCCGGTGACGGACAGGCGCTCGGGGCAGCTGACCTTGCTCCAGACGTTCGGGTGCTCGCGCATGAATTTCACGAACAGCTGAAACTCCGGCCCATCGACCGGCTGGCTCACGTCGGGCCGGCCCATGTGGTCGACCACCACGTCGGTCGGCAGCGTGGTGAAGAAATCCCACAGCTCGGGCAGGTCCACCGCCTCGAAATAAATCACCACATGCCAGCCCAGCGGCTTGATGCGGTTGGCGATTTCGATCAGCTCTTCCTTGGGCGTGAAATCGACCAGGCGCTTGACGAAATTGAAGCGCACGCCGCGCACGCCGGCCGCATGCATCGCCTGCAGTTCTTCATCGGTCACGCTGCGCCTGACCGTGGCCACGCCGCGCGCCTTGCCGCCAGAACTGAGCAGCGCATCGACCATGGCGCGGTTGTCGGCGCCGTGGCAGGTCGCCTGCACCACCACGTTGCGGGCAAAGCCCAGGTGGTCGCGCAGCGCATACAACTCGGTTTTTCCCGCATCGCAGGGGGTGTACTTGCGCTCGGGCGCGTAGGGGAATTCGGCGCCGGGGCCAAAGACGTGGCAATGCGCATCGACTGCGCCGGCAGGCACCCGGAAGCGGGGCTGGCTCGGGCCGGCATACCAGTCTAGCCAGCCGGGGGTTTTGATGAATTCCATGAAGTTTCCTTTGCTTTGCGTTAACTTTGCTTTGCGTTAAGGGTCGGGGTTATTGGCGCGGCACTTTGGCGCGCACGATCACGTCGGACCACCTGCGCGTTTCGGCCGCCAGCAGGTCGCGCAGCTGCTCGGGCGTGCCAAGCCGGGGCGTGACGTTGATGCCCGCAAGCTGCTGGCGAACGCCGGGGTCGGCCAGGACTTTGTTCACTTCACTGTTGAGCAGCGCGAGCACCGGAACCGGTGTTTTCGCCGGCGCGGCCAGCGCATTCCATGAGGCAACGTCAAAGCCGGACACGCCGCTTTGCCCCAGGGTGGGCACCTCGGGAAGGGCAGCTGCCCGGTGCGCGCCCATCACGGCCAGCGGCTGCACCGCCTTGCCCGTGATCTGGGGCAGCATGGGGCCGAGGATCTCGACCGCAGCTTCGACCTGGCCGCCGCGCAGCGCGGTGACCACCGCCGGCGAGCCGTTAAAGGGCACGATCTGGAAATCAACGCCCGTGCTGATCTTGAGCAGTTCGGCGGCCAGGTGCTGCGTGCTGCCCACGTTGATGGTGGCCACGTTCAGCTTGCCGGGGTTGGCCTTGGCGTGCGCGAGCAGGTCCTGCATGGTCTTGAAGCTGCTCCCGGGCGTGGTGAGCACGGCCAGGTCAAAAAAGCCGAGCGTTCCGACCGGGGCAAAGTCTTTTTGCGCGTCGAACGGCAGTTTCTGGAACAACCCGGCGCTCACCGCCGTGCCATTGCTCATGAGCAGCAGCGTGTAGCCGTCGGGCGCAGACTTGGCCACCTGTTCGCCGGCAACCACGCCGCCAGCGCCTGGCTTGTTGTCGATGATCACTCCCTGGCCCAGGTTCTCGGCCAGCTTTTTCGCGACGATGCGGGCCGTCAGGTCGGCAATGCCGCCGGCCCCGAAAGGCACCACGATGTGGATCGGCTTGGTGGGAAACTGCTGCGCAATGGCCGCCGACGGAAGCAAGCCGCCCAGCGCAGCCAGGCCCAGCGCCAGGCCTGCGAAGCGTCGGGACAGGAGGATGTGCCTCTTTGACATGAATCTGAACTCGCTAAAAAAGGAGGAAATGATTGCCGGGGCAACCATGAAAATCATCAATCGATGTATTTCAGGCCGGCTTTTTCCAGCGGCTCGCGCATCTTGTACATGTCGAGCCCCAGCACGCCGGAGGCAAACTTTTCGCGCTTTTCGCCTTCGAAGCTCTCGCGCTTTTCGGCCGCATCGGCCACTTCCTGCGCGCGGTCGGCGGGTACCACGACAATGCCGTCGGCATCGGCTATCACCACATCGCCCGGGTTGACCAGTGCACCGGCGCAGATCACCGGAATGTTCACCGAGCCCAGCGTGGCCTTGATCGTGCCCTTGGCATGGATGGCGCGGCTGAACACCGGAAAACCCATTTTTTCCAGTTCGTCCACGTCGCGCACGCCGGCGTCGATGATCAGCCCCCGGGCGCCGCGCGCCTGGAATGAAGTTGCCAGCAGGTCGCCGAAGAAGCCGTCGAAATTATCGGTGGTGCAGGCGGCCACGGCCACGTCGCCAGGCTGCAACTGCTCGGCGGCCACATGCATCATCCAGTTGTCGCCGGGCTGCAGCAGGACCGTCACGGCCGTGCCGCAAATGCGGGCGCCCTTGTAGATGGGCCGCATGTAAGGCTTCATCAGGCCGACGCGGCCCATGGCCTCATGGATCGTGGCGACGCCGAATTGGCCTAGCTTTTCGACCGCAGCCGGGTCGGCGCGAGGGATAGTGCGCTTGACGACGCCCAGTTGGTTGAGGAGGGTCATGATCATTGGCCTTTCAGTTTCAGGGCGGTATCGAGGCGGCTGAACACGCGCCGCGCATTGCCTTCATAGATCTGGTGGCGGTCTTCGTTGCTCAAAATTTTGGATGCTTCGATATAGCGCTTGGTGTCGTCGTAATAGTGGCCGGTCTCGGGGTCGATGCCGCGCACCGCGCCGATCATCTCGCTGGCGAACAACACGTTTTTCACCGGAATCACGGTGTTCAGCAGGTCAATGCCCGGCTGGTGGTAGACGCAGGTGTCGAAGTAGATGTTGTTGAGCAAATGATCGGTCAGCAAGGGCTTTTTCAGCTCCTGCGCCAGGCCCCGGAATCGGCCCCAGTGGTAGGGCACGGCGCCGCCGCCATGGGGTATCAGGAACTTGAGCGTCGGGAAGTCCTTGAACAGGTCGCTGGTCAGGCATTGCATGAAGGCGGTGGTGTCGGCGTTCAGGTAATGCGCGCCGGTGGTGTGAAAGCAGGCGTTGCAGCTGGTGGATACATGGATCATTGCCGGAATGTCGTACTCGACCATCTTTTCATAGATCGGGTACCAGCTGCGGTCGCTCAGCGGCGGGCTGGTCCAGTGGCCGCCCGACGGATCGGGGTTCAGGTTGATGCCGACGTTTCCGTACTCCTTCACGCACTTCTCGAGTTCCGGGATGCAGGTCTTCGGGTCGACGCCCGGCGACTGCGGCAGCATCGCCACCGGCACGAAGTTGTCCGGGAACA
>JAQGMZ010000115.1 GCA_028292045.1 Polaromonas sp.
TTCCACATCCGGTGCGACTACCGCCTGATGATCGACAACCTGATGGACCTGACGCACGAAACCTATGTGCATTCCGGCAGCATCGGCCAGAAGGACATCGACGAGGTGCCGTGCAAGACGGTGGTCAATGGCGACGAGGTGGTCACCAGCCGCTTCATGGAAAACATCACCCCGCCGCCGTTCTGGCAACTGGGGCTGCGCGGCACCAACCTGGCCGACGATGTGCCGGTGGACCGCTGGCAGATCTGCCGCTTCACGCCGCCCAGCCATGTGATGATCGAAGTCGGCGTGGCCCATGCCGGCCATGGCGGCTATGACGCGCCGGCCGACCACAAGGCCTACAGCATCGTGACCGACTTCATCACGCCCGAGACCGAAACCTCGATCTGGTACTTCTGGGGCATGGCGCGCAAGTTCAACCCGAAAGACGCAGCGCTGACGGCCAGCATCCGTGAAGGGCAGGCCAAGATTTTCAGCGAAGATCTCGAAATGCTGCAATTGCAGCAGCGCAACCTGCTGGACCACCCCGGCCGCGCACTGCTCAAGCTCAACATCGATGCCGGCGGCGTGCAGTCGCGCAAGATCCTGGACCGCCTCATGGCCGAGGAGCAGGCGGCCGGGGCAGCGCCTGCGTCTGGCAACATGCCTGCAGTCGCGTCCGCCAGCGGCTTTCCGCTCAGCGCATGAGGAGCCTGGCATGAGCAACCACCAACCGACGATTCCGGTGCGTGTCGTCCGCAAGCAGCAAGAGGCGCTGGACATCTGCAGTTTTGAGCTGGTGGCCGAGGACGGCGCGCCGCTGCCGGCTTTTTCAGCCGGCTCGCATGTCGATGTGCACCTGCCGGGCGGCCTGACGCGGCCGTATTCGCTGTGCAATCCGCCGGGTGAAAACCACCGCTACCTGATCGGCGTGCTGCGCGACCCGGCTTCGCGCGGCGGCTCCGTCGCCATGCACGACCAGGTGGCTGAAGGCCAGCAGCTGCAGATCAGCGCGCCGGTCAACCACTTTGCGCTGGCGCATGACGCCAAATGTCACCTGTTGCTGGCCGGCGGCATTGGCGTGACGCCCATCCTGTGCATGGCCGAGCGGCTGGCCAACACCGGCGCAGACTTTGAAATGCACTACTGCACCCGGTCGCCGGACCGGACAGCCTTTCACCAGCGAATCACCGGGTCCAGCTTTGCGCCAAGGGTGCATTTCCATTTCGACGACGGCGCTGCCGCTCAGAAGCTGGACATGGCGGCGCTGCTGGCCGCGCCAGCAAGCGGCGTGCACCTGTATGTGTGCGGCCCCAAGGGTTTCATGGACGCCGTGCTCGGCACCGCCCGGCAGAACGGCTGGCCTGAAGCGCAGCTGCACTACGAGTTCTTTGCCGGCGCGGTGATGGCTTCCGCTACCGATGCCAGTTTTGAAGTGCAGCTGGCGAGCACTGGCCAGGTAGTGGTCGTGCCCCTGGGCAAGACCGTGGTCCAGGCACTGGCCGAGGCCGGCGTGGAGGTGCAGATGTCGTGCGAGCAGGGCGTGTGCGGCACCTGCCTGACCCGCGTGATCGAAGGCATACCCGACCACAAGGACCTGTACCTCACGCCCGAGGAACAGGCCGCCAACGACCAGTTCACCCCGTGCTGCTCGCGCTCCAGGTCTGCACGGCTGGTGCTGGACCTTTGACTTGAGCGACAAGGCCTGAA
The DNA here is from genome assembly GCA_028292045.1 of Polaromonas sp. Taxonomy (GTDB): domain Bacteria; phylum Pseudomonadota; class Gammaproteobacteria; order Burkholderiales; family Burkholderiaceae_C; genus Polaromonas. Next base: position 1,690 of record JAQGMZ010000115.1, read on the forward strand.
ACCAGAACTGCCGCATTGTTTTTCAGCAATGAGGCGTTTCGGACCCAACTGGCCCGCACCCGAGTTTTTCAAGGGCAGGTTTTTTGACAAGATTCGGCGATTGCAAATCGCTATTGAATTGATGGCCACAAATGCCTGTTGCGCATTCGTAGACAGCCTCTTTTGTAGCTGTAGCGGCTGGTTTTGCACCTGGACGGTTCACACCGGCCAACCGCCTTCTCCGTTTTGTCTGTGGTTTGCCCTGGGTCCGCGCACTGACGGCGCGGCATCAGCTGCCCGGACTTTGCTGGCGCAACTGCACCAGCACCTTATCGAGCCAGCGCAGCATGGCCGGGTTCTGGCTGGTGGCAATGTTCATGCGCAGCCAGGTGCCGGGCGTTTGCTGCGGAGAGAACAGCGCGCCCGGTGCCAGCAGGTAGCCCGCTTCCAGCGTCAGCGCCAGCGCGGCCAGCGTGATGGTGTCCACGCCGGTGCCGAACCATCCGAGAAACCCCGCCTGCGGCCGGCAAAACGGGGTCATGCCCAACGCTTCAAACTGCTTGAACACCGGCGCGCGCAACTCGTCGAGTTCGGGCGTGGCCAGCGAGGTCAGCAGTTTTTGAGTCCCGAAGGTTTCGGCAATCTCTGCCGTGGCCGCCATGAAGCCGACCCGGATGTTGGGCAGCAGCATCTTGGAAAATCTGCCCAGGTAGATCACGCGCTTGAGCTGGTCCAGGCTGGCCAGTCGCGCGGCCTGCACGTTGCCGGGTAAAAAAGTCGGAATAGATGTGGTCCTCGACCACGACCGTGTCGTGCGCTTCGGCAATGCGCAAAATCTGACCCGCCCTCTGCTGCGTTGTCAGGAGTTGGAGAAGGGCTTGTGGGCGTATCGCGCCGGGAAAATGACGTCAAATCTTCAAAATTTTATTGGCTTTAAGACCCGACCAGTTGCCAAGATTATCTGGCGAACTGTACTGGTGCAGGGCTTACATTGGCGGCTCGGCTGCAAACGAAAGCCGGCGCTGTCATTCGTGTGACGGCCGTACACCTGTGGCTGACCGTGCAGGGCGAGCCGCATGATGTCTGGCTGCGGGCCGGCGAAAGCTCTGGAACGCGCCGGCTGTGAATGCCGTGGTGTGGCTGAGCGCCGAGCCGTCGGCCAGCTTTCAGATGGCCCATGCCATTGCCCCGCGCCGCCGCCCGGTTGCACAACTGAATTTGATCTTTGGCGCTGTCTCGCGGTGGTGGCACCGCCCTGCCAGGGACACGCTGCGCGCCGGCTGACAGGCGGGCGCACATGCCCGCAGGGATGGCCTGCCAATTCTGATAGCCTGTGCAGCCTGGCCTGACGGACGGAACCGCGCGGCATTTCAATGAAGGTAGTCCATGGAATTGAATCTGGAAATTGTCACCACGCCCTTGCGCCCAGCCGCCACGGTGGTCATGCTGCGCGACGCGCCTGCCGGGCTGGAGGTGTTTTTGATGCAACGCCACAGCCTGTCCGATGTGCTGGGAGGCGCCTATGTCTTCCCCGGCGGCAAGGTCGATGCGGCTGATGCCGAACTCGACATGGCGGCGCATCTGGACCAGCCTTTGGCGGTGTTGCATGCGGGGCTGAATGAAGCGGACATCTCGGAATGCACCGCTGGCGGGCTGTATGTGGCGGCTCTGCGCGAGGCGTTTGAAGAGTCCGGCGTGCTGTTTGCGCAAACCCACCTGGCTCAAGCCGTTGATGCGGTACGGGCGGCCGCGCTGCTGCGGGAAGGACTTGAATTCAATGCGGTGCTGGCAAAGATGGCGCTGCGCCTGCAAACCCGCAACGTGGCGCCCTGGACGCGCTGGATCACCCCGACCTCGCCCTCGGTCATGAACAAGCGTTTCGACACGCGGTTTTTTGTCGCTGCCGTGCCCGCCGGGCAGGTGGCGGTTCATGACGACCATGAAACCACGGCCAGCATCTGGCTCAGCCCGCGCGCGGCGCTGGCGCACTACTGGGACGGCCGTATCGCGCTGGCGCCGCCGCAGATCATGAGCCTGGCGCAACTGTCGCGCCATGCGAGCGTGGCCAGTGTGCTGGCACAGGCGCGCAGCCGCTTGCCTCCGGTCATTGCACCCGAACCTTTCGACCAGGACGGGGGCAGGGTGATCTGCTACCCGGGTGACGCGCGCCATTCCGTCTGCGAGCCGGCCATGCTTGGACCGACGCGGCTTTACTACCGCAACAAGCGCTTTGAGCCCGATGGCGGCTTTGACAAACTGTTTGATTGATGGATGGATGGATGAATCGGGCAGCCTGCCGTGACCGCGCAGGTATAAACAGGCCATGACTCCTGAACCTGCCCACGCCTTGCCCCCAGAGGCCCAAACACTCCTTGCATCCGCCACCCGCGCCGAAACCCCGTGCGGGGAAGGCCGAATGGCCTGGCATCTCTGGGGCCAGGAAAGCCTTCAGCCTGGCTTGGCGCCGGTAGTTCTGCTGCATGGAGGCAGCGGCAGCTGGATGCACTGGCTGCGCAATATCGATGCCCTGGTCAAGGCCGGGCGCTGGGTACTGGTGCCTGATCTGCCCGGCTTCGGCGACTCGTCGCTGGCCCCGCACGGCACCGATGCCGATGCCATCCCCGGCCCGCTGGAGCAGGGTCTGCAATGCCTGCTGGGCAAGCGGGCTTGCGACCTTGTCGGTTTTTCATTTGGCGGCATGGTGGCGGGCATGCTGGCCGCGCAGTGTGCGGCCCGGGTGGCTCGGCTGGTGCTGGTGGGGGCGCCGGGCCTGGGAATCGCGCCGGAAAAACCCATCCGGCTGCGCGGCTGGCGCCATCTTGCCATTGCTGCCGAGCGTGACGAGGTGCATCGCGGCAACCTGGCCGCGCTGATGCTGCTGCATCCTGAATCCATCACCGAACTGGCCCTGCGCATGCAGGTGGCCAATGTGCTGCGCGACCGCACGAAGGGGCGAAGCCTGTCGCGCACCGATGCTCTGGCGCGGGCGCTCGTGCAGGTAAACGTTCCGGTCAATGCGATTTACGGCGCTGAAGATGCGCTGTACCAGGGACGGATGCAGGCGCTGGAACCGGCACTGCGCCAGGCACCCGGTTTCAAGGAACTGACGCTGGTGGAAGGGGCCGGGCACTGGGTGCAGTTCGAGCGGGCTGAAGCCTTCAACAAGGCGCTGCTGTCCGCTCTCAACACGGCCGACCAGCGTGACATGGCCTCGGTTGCCTTGCGCGGCGGGCCAGCGGCCTGATATTTGTCAGCTATCTATTTAATAGCTGATAGTGCATGCCAGCCGTGCGGAAGATGCCTAGTTGACTCAGTAAATACTGCTGGCCGGTTAAAACGGCTTACTTCTCAATGGCCAGCAGCTCGACTTCAAAAGTCAGCGTCGCATTGGGCGGCACCACGCCGCCTGCGCCCCGGTCGCCATAGGCTGTCGCCGGCGGGCAGGTCAGGGTGGCTTTGCCGCCGACCTTGATTTTCTGCATGCCTTCGGTCCAGCAGGGCACCACGCGGTTGAGCGGAAACGAGGCCGGCGTGCCGCGCTTGATGGAACTGTCGAATTCCTTGCCGTCGGCCAGCGTGCCGCGGTAATGAACCTTGACCGTATCGGAGGCCTTGGGCTGCACGCCCGCGCCATCAACCGTGTGCACGATTTTCACCCCCGACGGCAAGGTCTCGGGCGGAGCCACTGCATGCGCGACCGTGGACAAGGCAAAAATTGCAACGCCCGCACACAGGGACTTTGCCAGGCAGGAAAAAGTAGCTTTTGTCATGGAAATCCTGTTCGTTTTCATAAAAGATGAAGAGAAGTCTGCCGTTGGTTTCGAGCTTGCAGCGTCAAGGCCAAGTTTCGCACTTTACTGCCAACCCCGAAGGCCTTGATTTTCACCGGCCGGAGTTGTCAGGCAATGACTACATGCATTGGGCTTGGCTTCCTAAGAAATACCGGTTTCAAACTTTCTAGATTGAAAACTTCGTTCTGCAAGCCCCATGTCGCGGCTTTGCAGTGTGATTTTTTACCTGTGGAGATTTTCAATGTTTGCCCACAACAAACGACTTCAATACACCGTCCGGGTGAGCGAGACCAATCCTGGCCTGGCCAACCTGATGCTTGAGCAATTTGGTGGCCCCCAGGGCGAACTGGCAGCCGCATGCCGCTATTTCACGCAGGCCCTTGGCGAAGAGGACCCAGGCCGCAAGGACCTGCTGATGGACATAGCGACCGAGGAACTGAGCCACCTCGAAGTCATCGGCACCATCGTCGCCATGCTGAACAAGGGTGCCAAAGGCCGCCTGGCCGAAGGCACCGAGACAGAGGCGGAAATCTACCGCTCGATCACGGCGGCCGGCAATGACAGCCACATCACCCAGGTGCTCTACGGCGGCGGGCCGCCGCTTGTCAATTCGGCCGGCGTGCCATGGACGGCGGCCTATGTGGATACCATCGGCGAGCCCACTGCCGACCTGCGGTCCAACATTGCTGCCGAGGCGCGGGCCAAGATCGTTTATGAGCGCTTGATCAACCTGACCGACGACCCGGGTGTCAAGGACGCGCTGACCTTTTTGATGACCCGTGAGATCGCGCACCAGAAATCGTTCGAAAAAGCCCTGTATTCCATCGAAGGCAATTTCCCGCCGGGCAAGCTGGCGGGCGACCCCCGGTTCACCAACAAGTATTTCGACATGTCGCAGAGCGACGGCCCGATGGCGCCAGCGGAAGTGCGGGGCTCTTGGAACCAGGGCGACCAGTGGGAATACATCAGCGCACGCGACCAGCAGGTGGCGGTGGACGGCGGCAGCGGCGTGGGCAGCGTGGATCTCAAGTCGGCTGAGCTTCAGGCGGTTCAGCAGATGGCCGTGCGCGGTACCTCCAATCCTGCCGTTGACCCCAGGACCGGCGCCGAACTTGGCATGGCTGACCCTTCGCAGCTGGGCGACCCCATGGGCGAGGCGCAGGCAAAAATGCAGCTAGTGGCCGAAAAGAGCAATTCCGCCTGAGCTCCCCGCGCCGGTTCTTGGACTGGCGGGCGCTGCCATAAAAAAGCCCGCCGTCCCGGGCACAGCCTGCGGCGTGCTCTGCGGGCAGGCTTGATTCAGGCGTAATCCGCCACCGGAATACAGCTGCATGACAAGTTGCGGTCGCCATAGACATTGTCCACGCGCCCAACCGGCGGCCAGTATTTCGCCAGCTTCAGGCTGGGCAGGGGAAAGGCGCCGATCTCGCGCGAATACGGCCGGTCCCACTTGGCGCCCATCAGGCTGGCTGCCGTGTGCGGCGCATGCTTGAGCGGGTTGTCGTCCTGGGGCCAATGGCCGTTTTCAATTTGCCGAATTTCCTCCCGAATGCCCATCATTGCGTCGATGAACCGGTCGAGTTCGGCCAGGGTCTCGCTTTCGGTGGGCTCCACCATCAGCGTGCCCGGTACCGGAAAGCTCAGCGTCGGCGCGTGAAAGCCGTAGTCCATCAGGCGCTTGGCCACGTCCTCGGCCGTCACGCCGCTGCTCTCCTTGAGCGGCCTCACATCCAGGATGCATTCGTGCGCGACATGGCCGTTTTCACTGGCGTACAGCGTCGGGAAATGGTCTTTCAACCGGGCGCTGATGTAGTTGGCGCTCAATATCGCCACTTCCGTGGCCCGTTTCAACCCTTCCGGCCCCATCATGCGACAGTACATCCAGCTGATCGGGAGCACGGCCGCATTGCCCAGGGGGGCGGCAGAAATGGCGCCCACCCCGTTCACACGAATGCCCGCGGTGGCATGGCCGGGCAGGTAAGGCACGAGGTCGGCCACCACGCACACCGGCCCCACGCCCGGGCCGCCGCCGCCGTGCGGAATGCAGAATGTCTTGTGCAGGTTCAGGTGGCTCACGTCGCCGCCGAATTCGCCCGGCGCGGCCGTGCCGACCAGCGCGTTCATGTTGGCGCCGTCCACATAGACCCGCCCGCCGTGCGAATGCACCAGCTGGCAAAGAGCCTTCACCTGGGTTTCAAACACGCCGTGGGTGCTGGGGTAGGTGATCATCACGCAGGCCAGCTTGTCGCTGTGCTTTTCGCATTTCGCCTGCAGGTCGGCCATGTCGACATTGCCCTGGGCATCGCAGGCGGTGACAACCACCGTCATGCCCGCCATCTGGGCGCTGGCCGGGTTGGTGCCGTGGGCCGACGAAGGAATCAGGCAGATGTTGCGGTGGCCCTGGCCATGGGCCTCCAGATAGGCTTTGATGACCAGCAGTCCGGCGTATTCGCCCTGCGATCCGGCATTAGGCTGCAGGCTGATGCCGGCATACCCAGTGGCCTGGCAAAGCCAGTTGCGCAGTTGCTGGTCAAGTTCGGCATAGCCCAGCAACTGGTCCTGCGGCGCAAACGGATGGATATTGGCGAACTCGGGCCAGGTGACCGGAATCATCTCGCTGGTGGCATTGAGCTTCATGGTGCAGCTGCCGAGCGGAATCATGCTGCGGTCGAGTGCCAGGTCCTTGTCGCTGAGCATGCGGATGTAGCGCAGCATGCCGGTCTCGCTGTGGTGGGTGTTGAACACCGGATGCGTCAGAAACGCGCTGGTCCGGCGCAGACCGGCTGGTATCAGCAGCTCGATGCCCTGCTCGAAGCTGCTGACCACCGGCACGGCCTGGCCCGGCTGCGCAAAGAAGGACCAGAGCAGTTCGATGTCGGAGCGGCTGGTGGTCTCGTCCAGCGACACGCCGAGGTGGTTTTTCAAGCGGGTCCGGAGGTTTGCGCTGGACTGCCGCGCGCGTTCAGCGATTGCGTTGGTCGCCTCGCCTGTTTTGACCGTCACCGAGTCAAAAGCGGCCGGGTGGGTGATTTCGTAGCCCATGGAGCGCAGGCCATTGACAAAAATGGCGGTGTAGGTCGCCACGCGTTCGGCAATGCGCTTCAAGCCTTGCGGGCCGTGGTAGACCGCGTACATGCTGGCCATCACTGCGGGCAGCACCTGCGCGGTGCAGATATTGGACGTGGCTTTTTCCCGGCGGATGTGCTGTTCGCGGGTTTGCAGCGCCAGCCGGTAGGTGGGATGGCCGTGGCTGTCGACGCTGACGCCCACCAGGCGGCCTGGCAGCGAGCGCTTGAAATCGTCGCGGCAGGCCAGGTAGGCCGCATGCGGGCCGCCGTTGCCCATGGGCATGCCAAAGCGCTGGGTGCTGCCCAGCACGATGTCGGCATCCCATTCGCCGGGAGGCGCGAGCAGGGTCAGCGCCAGCAGGTCGGCCGCCACGCACAGGGCAGCGCCGTCGACATGGGCCTGGCCGGCAAGCGGGCGCAGGTCGTGAATCGCGCCGCTGGTCGCCGGGTACTGCACCAGCACGCCGAAGTAGTCGCCCTGGGCCATGAGCTGCGGCACAGTGCCGGCAGCGCTGCTGACCTTGACTTCGATGCCCAGCGGCCTGGCCCGGGTCTGGATGACTTCGATGGTTTGCGGGTGGCAGTCGCCGGAGACAATGAAGGCATTGCTTTTCGATTTCACGCTGCGCTTGGCCAGCGTCATGGCTTCGGCGGCGGCAGTGGCTTCATCGAGCATCGAGGCGTTGGCCATCGGCATGCCCGTCAGGTCGCAGACCATGGTCTGAAAATTGATCAGCGCTTCCATGCGGCCCTGGGAAATCTCTGCCTGGTAGGGCGTGTAGGCGGTGTACCAGGCCGGGTTTTCCAGCACATTGCGCAAGATGACGCCGGGCGTGTAGGTGCCGTAGTAGCCCTGGCCGATGAAGCTTTTGAACACCCGGTTCTTGGCCGCCATTGCCTTGAGTTGCTTGAGGGCTGCCGCCTCGGTGACCGGCGGTGCGATGGCCATGGGGCTGCTGCGGGCAATTGAACGCGGAACAATACCGTCGATCAGGTCCCTGAGCGAGCTTGACCCGATGACGCCCAGCATGTGGGTTTCGTCAGCTTCCTCAATGCCGATGTGGCGGGCAATGAATTCTGAGGAGTTTTCAAGCGCGCCCAGTGGCGTGGCGGATGGCATCGGCATGGCAGGATTCCCGGGTCAGGCGTTTTCAGAAAAAGCGTTATAGCTGGTTTCGTCCATCAGCGCATCGAGTTGCGCCGGATCGGACAATTTCACCTTGAAAAACCAGCCCGCACCCAACGGGTCGCTGTTGGCCAGCGACGGGTCGCTGCGCAAGGCTTCATTGACTTCAGTGATTTCGCCGCTGACGGGCATGTACACATCGGCCGCCGCCTTGACCGACTCCACCACGCCGGCTACGTCCTTCTGGGAAAAGCTTGCGCCCACTTCCGGCAATTCGACAAACACCACGTCCCCCAACGCATCCTGCGCATGCACGGTGATGCCCACGGTGGCAATGTCGCCCTGCGTGTCGAGCCATTCGTGGTCTTCGGTGAATTTAACGGTCATGTGGGTCTCCGGTAGGGATAGGCAAAAATGGAAAGGATAAATCAGCCGCGGTGGTAGCGGGCGGGTACAAAAGGCATGGCCGTGACTTGCATCGGCACCTGCTTGCCGCGCACCAGGGCATTGACAAGGGTGCCCAGGGCCGCGTGTTCCGGCAATACATAAGCCATGGCAACAGGCTGGTTGAGCGAAGGCCCTATCAGCCCGCTGGTAACTTCACCTGTCAATGCGCCGCCGGGGCAGTACAGCGCAGTGTGATCGCGTACCGGAATGCGTTCCAGCGCCATCAGCCCCACGCGTTTTTTCGGCAATGCGCCTGGGTCGTCGAGCTGGGCCATGATTTTTCCGGCACCTGGAAAACCGCCTGCCCGCGCACCACCGGTGCGGCGGACTTTTTGAATCGCCCAATGCAGGCTGGCTTCCACGGGGGTGGTGGTGGCGTCAATGTCATGCCCATACAGGCACAAGCCCGCCTCCAGCCGCAAGGAATTGCGCGCGCCCAGGCCCACGGGCTTGACCTCGGGCTGCGACAGCAGCGCACGGGCCAGCACATCAGCTTGCGACGCAGGAACGGAAATTTCAAAGCCATCCTCGCCGGTGTAGCCGCTTCGCGTGACAAAACAGTCGCATCCTGCAACGCCGAAACGGCCGCCGGACATGAATACGAGTTGCTCCACACCAGGCGCCAGTCGCTGCAGGGCCGTGACGGCCTGAGGGCCCTGCAGCGCCAGCAGCGCCATTTCGGGCATGGGAATAACCTGGCAGCGGTGGCCTATTTTTTGCTGGATGTGGGATAGGTCGGCAGCCTTGCAGGCCCCATTGACGATGATGAAGATATCGCCGCCATTGGCATGGTCGCGGTTGACAAACATCAGGTCGTCCAAAATGCCGCCTTCTTCATTCAACAGCAATCCGTAGCGTTGCCTGCCGGACGCCAGGCCCAGCACATCGACCGGCATCAGGCTTTCAAGCGCAGCGGCGGCGTCGGGCCCTGCCAGTCGAAGCTGGCCCATGTGCGACACATCGAACAAACCCGCCGAAAGCCGTGTGTGCAAGTGCTCCGCCATCAACCCGGCCGGGTACTGGACCGGCATGGAATAGCCGGCAAACGGCACCATGCGCGCACCAAGTTCGACATGGAGATCGTGCAGCGGGGTGGATAACAAGGAAACTGGCGGCGCAAAGGCGTTGGGGGACATGGGCATTCTCCGGGGGCAAATAATCATCCATGGCCACTACGCCACAGGCTGCTCCTGGTGTCCACTTTACCTGAGAGATTCGACTGGCGACGCAGGTTTGCGCCTTTGATGCTGCGCCTGGTGAGCCTTCTCTTTCCAATAGGCTGCTTCGAATTGCAGTTGATTCCCAGGAAAGGTGGTCAGTCTTTTTTGCCATCGCGTTCAGTACTTCAACGAGGGTGAATTTTCACCTTCGGCGATTTTCCGGGTATGAAAACGCACTCCTGCCCTGTTGGGTGTAGTGGAAGCAAATTTCATAAAAAGTTGTTTCCTGATGAGAACTGCTCACCCATGAGCTTGTAAAAATAATTTTGTTGCATTAATCAAACGTTTCATCGCTTGGGGACCAGCGCCAGCGGTGTAACCATATTTCCTGCACTCATTCATTGCAAGCAGAACAGACATTCAGTGATCAAACAACCATGCTTCATTGGATCTGCTCAAGTTTTATATAGCGAACAAAGCAAGCGGATCAGCGTGAAGACAATTTTTAAAACCGATATTTAAAACTTTCCATAAGTAAGTAAGTTTTCCGGCTTGATACAAATCGCTGATAAAAATGCAACATTTTGTGTATTGTTCATAAAAAGTGTATTTGAATATCAGGGAAATTGAGGCATTGGATGACAGCTAACGATGACTTTTCTGGAAAGCTTTTTAAATTTATTGCGGCATGCTCTTGATGCCAGCAAAAATGTTGCGCCGCCATTTAAGGCAATTGATATAAAGTTACTTTAACGCTCAAGTTTTCATTCGATGTCGCACAAATCGAAGAATACAAAAACAAATTAGGGAGTAGAAAAAATGCAAAGTCACATGCTTACAGGATCCGGTGAATCCGGAAACTATCTCAAACTGATCGAGGGTGCTTCGGCGATACGCCGGCACATTGACCTGCTGCACTGGTTGCAGGGTGATGTCCAGGAAGTCATGCCCCACGATATCCTGTTGGCTGGATGGGGAAACTTTCAGGAGGGCTCTATCCGGCATGACATCGTCTCCAGGCTGCCGGGAGTCCGTTCCTATGCAGTTGGAACGGATGGGCTTCCTTTCCTGATGGGGAAATTCCACGAAAACTGGATATTCAGTGGGCGTCAACCCAGCAGCCTGGATTTCCAGAATTTTGAATACATTCTGGGCAACGCCAGCCTTCCAGGTTCGTTCACCAGCGCGTTGCGCAGCATGCGCTCCGGAATGATCCATGGCATGCGCGATGAACGTGGCCAATGCGAATGCCTGTATGTACTGTTGAGTTCCCGGAAAATTCCATCAAACCCTACCAGCACAGCCATGAAGTTGTTGATGCCTGTCATAGACAGTGCCTTGCGCCAGGTCTCGCAACTGCCGCAACAGCAAAAACCATTTCCCAAATCACTCAAGGCCGGCCATGACGAAGCGTTTGGCCTGAGCGACCGCGAAATCCAGATCATGGACTGGGTGGCAATGGGTAAAACCAATTCGGAAATAGGAAGTATTCTGAATATCAGCGGTTTTACCGTGAAAAACCATATGCAAAGAATTTTTCAGAAGCTGAACGTATTCAACCGAGCCCAAGCCGTTTCCAAAATAAATGGAGTGACATTTAATGGCTGAGATTGATGGGTTCAAATCAGCAGCTGCATGGCAAAACAAACGGGAATCACAATCTTCATTGGGAAGAAACTATATTTTCAGAATAATTGAAAGTGTGCTTGATCCCCTGATTCTTGTCCTTTCGCTCTGGTTGTTGGCTTTTAATCTTGAAGGCTCCATAGGCCCGCCCTACCTGATACTTTCAGTCATTGTTTTTTCACTGACTTTCCCAGGCACATCTAGGTTGCGCCTGACGATCGAGCGGATGATTTTCAACATAGTTTTCCACTGGTTCTGGGTTGCGGGACTGCTGGTGCTGATGGGCATTGCCACGGATTATCTTTTTCGCTTCCCTTTATCGGTAACGGTTAACTGGCTCTGGATTGCCCCGCTTGCGCAAATTGGCGGGAATCTTGTGCTTCGTGCTACGACTTCTAAAATCCTGAAAATGCAGGGGCCCCCCCGCAAGGTTGTCATTGTAGGAATGAATAACCAGGGCGTGTCCTTGGCTGAAAATATAGCCGTGTCCGCCTATTCAGGCATGGAATTGAGCGGGTTTTTTGACGACCGCAGCGATGGACGTCGCCATGATCAAGGCAAATACAGGTTGCTGGGGAAAATCGACGACCTGGCCGGTTATGTCAAGAAATTCCGCATTCAATGCATTTACCTGTCATTGCCCATGATGGCGCGGCCCAGGGTATTGCAAATCCTTGATGACTTGAAAGACACGACAGCGTCCATTTATTTTGTTCCCGACATGTTTATCACCGACCTAATACAGGGCCGGAGCGATTCGGTATGCGGGGTTAACGTCATATCGGTGTGCGATACGCCCTTCAGAGGAATCAATGGAGTTCTGAAACGGACAAGTGACTTTTTGGTGTCCTTGATCATTCTCATCCTGATTTCACCAATTTTGCTGCTTATCGGAATTATGGTGAAACTGGATTCGAAAGGCCCCGCCATATTCAAGCAACGGCGGTATGGGCTCGACGGAGAGCAAATTCTCGTCTATAAGTTTCGGTCAATGGCCGTTGTGGAAGATGGCCTGAACATTCAGCAGGCAAGAAAAAACGACTTGCGCATTACCAGTTTTGGTGCATTCTTAAGGCGCACGTCATTGGATGAATTGCCGCAGTTTTTTAATGTTTTGCAGGGAAGAATGAGTATTGTCGGCCCGCGGCCGCATGCTGTAGCCCATAACGAATTATACAGAACCCTGATCAAGGGTTATATGGTAAGGCATAAGGTCAGACCCGGCATTACAGGCTGGGCGCAGGTTAATGGTTATCGCGGCGAAACCGATACGCTGGATAAAATGCAGGCAAGAATTGACTTTGACCTTGATTATTTAAGAAACTGGTCGCTGCAGCTTGATTTTTTCATCATCCTGAAAACAATACGACTGGTCTTCAAAGACAGCGCAGCATATTGATTCACCATGTAGTGCGAAATAGCTATTGTAGAGCTTGCCGCAATGGTTTATAAAGCCCGATGTTTATCGGATGCAGGCTGGTTCTCCAGTTCTGCAGGTGTTTCGTGTGTTTAGATATTTTCAAATAAGGATCAGGAATGTTGCTACGCAAATTCACCGTCATCAATCTTGCGCTTGGCAGCGTTTTTGGTTTGCATGCCCATGCCGACGAATTGGATACCTTGCAATTCAGGGCTGGCCAGACCTGGCAGTACGACAGCAATTTGTTTAGATTGTCTGATGCGGCAAGCAATCAGGCCATCTTGAATTCGTCTTCACGCTCGGATCAGTTCGGCGTGACCACGGTCGGGGCCAAAATCGACAAAAATTATGGCTTGCAGCGATTTGAGCTGGATATCAACGCAAACCGCTACACCTATAAAAACTTTTCCAGACTGGACTTTACCGCCGTCAATTACGCCGCAGCCTGGAGATGGAGCGTGACTCCCGCCTTGTATGGAAACCTGACCACCGACCGCCGGGAATACACTGACAATGCAGCGGACGTTCAAAATATAGGTCAACTCAATCGAAGAACCGACAGCTTGACGCTGCTCGATGCCGAGTATGCAATCGATGGCCCCTGGCGAGTATTGGGAGGAATTTATGAGCGGAGTACCGACAACAGCCAGGCATCCACTTTCGAAGGGGATTCGAAGATCAGGGGGATTGAAGCGGGCGTAAGGTATGTATTCGCTTCAGACACTTCTTTGGCTTATCGTCTGAAGCAGGGCCGGGGTGAATACCCTAATAGGGTCTTATCGAATTTATCAGCACGCGAATTCAAAGACCGCGAGCATGAATTCAAATTAAACTGGCCCATCACAGGCAAAACCACATTGCAGTCTACATTGTCTTATGTCGACAGGGCACATGATGGACTGGCTGCGCGTGATTTTTCAGGATTTATCGGGCAACTCGACGCAACCTGGAAAGTCACAGGGAAAACAACTATTGCCGGTGGTTTGGTCCGTGAGTTGGGAGATTATCAAACCAATTCGATCAGTTATTACCAGGGCAACCGTATATATATCGCGCCAACCTGGAAGCCTACTGAAAAAACAGCTGTTAAGTTTCGCTATGACCATGGCGTACGAAATTATAAAGGGGCGCTGCCCGGCTTCTTGTCGACCAACCGTAAAGACACCACGGATTTGGCTGCATTGACACTGGAATGGGATGTTATTCGGGCAGTCAAGGTTGGTGCATCTGTCTACACTGATCGAAGAAAATCGAGTGATGCCGGTGCGGATTATAAAAGCAACGGTGCGAGCGTATTTGTTCTTGCCAGTTTTTGATCCACTCGTTTTTATATAAATATTGGCAAATGCATTTAACATGCAGCTGAAGCATTAGGAAGAAATAGCTATTGCTGAAGTTGGACCTTTAAAACTAAGATGTAACCTTAACTTAATAGTTCATCTAAAGGCTCGGCGATGAATATCTTTATTCGATTTTTTGCTTCAGTTATATTATTTGTGATAACCGCATCTGCTTTTTCGCAGACTGCTCAGCCTTCTAATGCCGGCGGGGCGGCGGTGGCGCCAGCCCAGCAGGATTATCGGCTTGGTGCCGGCGATGCCATTGGTATCCAGGTTTATCAAAGCCCGGATCTTTCGGTTGACGCACGTGTATCTGAAACAGGGGTAATCAGCTATCCACTGGTCGGTACGCTGCAACTTGGTGGATTAACCATTTCAGAGGCCGAGAAAAAGATTGCCGATGCCTTGCGCACTGGTGGTTTTGTCAAGGTGCCGCAAGTCAACATTGTGCTGCGCCAGGTAAGGGGCAGCCAGGTGGCAGTGTTGGGCCAGGTTAGCAAGCCAGGCCGTTTTCCTCTGGAAACCTTGAATACCCGGGTCAGTGACATGCTTGCAGCCGCTGGCGGCACGACAGCCCTGGGTGACGATGTGCTCATCGTGACGGGCCAGCGTGAAAACAAGCCGTTTCGCAAAGTCATCGATATTCCAGCATTGTTTTTGAATGAGAAATCCGACAATGACATTGTCTTGGCCGGTGGCGACACGCTGTATGTCAACAAGGCGCCTGTTTTCTACATATACGGCGAAGCTCAAAAACCCGGCCCTTACCGCATCGAGCGCGGCATGACCATGATGCAGGCTCTGGCACAGGGTGGTGGCCCCACTGTTCGTGGCAGCCAGAACCGTTTGCGCCTGCACCGCCGTGACATGACCGGCAATGTTGTAGAAACCACTCCCAGGCTGACAGATGCTGTGCAAGCTGAAGACGTGATTTATGTTCGCGAAAGCATCTTTTAATTTTTATGACTATCAAACAGTTTTTACTGATACTCAGGGCCAGGTATCAGGTTATCTTGCTCGTCCTGGCGCTTGCCATTGCGGCAGCACTCGCGGCCGGCCTGTTGTTGCCCAGAAAATATACGGCGCAAACATCACTGCTGATTGATGTGCGCGCGCCCGACCCGGTGGCCGGTGCTGGCATGTCAGGCGTCATCGCACCCAGTTACATGGCAACCCAGGTTGACATCATCGGGGGCGATCTGGTGGCGCAGCGGGTTGTCAAAATGCTCAAGCTCGATGTTGGCGAAGAAGTGCGGGCCGACTGGCTTAAAGCCACGGATGGACGCGGAACCCTGGAAGGCTGGCTGGCCAAAAATCTGCAAGGCGGCCTGCTGGTTCAGCCCTCACGCGAAAGCAATGTGATCAACATTACCTACAAGGGCGACAACCCTGAAAACGTTGCGCAGGTTGCCAACGCATTTGCCCAGGCATACCTTGACACCAACCTGCTGCTGAAAACCGAGCCTGCCCGGCTGTACGCCAGCTGGTTTGATGAGCAAACCAAGCTGTCGCGCACCAAACTTGAAGAAGCTCAGGCGCGATTGTCCGACTATCAGCAAAAAGCCGGTATCGTTTCAGCCGACGAACGAGTGGATTATGAAACCGCCAAGTTGTCCCAGATTTCCGCGCAGCTTACAACGGTCCAGGGTGAAACCACAGACAGCCAGAGCAAACGAAACGCACGCGGCGACACCGTTGCCGAGGTCATGCAAAGTTCGCTGATCAACAGCCTCAAGGGCGATATCGCAAGACTTGAAGCGAAGGTCAGCGAAAACAATATTAACCTGGGCGTCAATCATCCCTTGCGCCAGCGTGCAGAAGCCGAGCTTGCTTCGTTGAGAAGTCGGCTTGCCAGTGAGTCAAGCAGGATTTCCGCGTCTATTGAAACCGCTTACCGCGTTGGAAAAGACCGGGAACGCGAACTGCAAGGCGCTGTAGGCGCGCAAAAGGCCAGGGTACTGGCCTTGAACAAGCAGCGCGATGAACTGAACGTCTACCGGCGCGATGTCGAAGCGGCCCAGCGGGCGTATGAAACTGTCAGCCAGAGCGCATCGCAGACACGTTTGCAGAGTCTGACCAACCAGACCAACGTCAGCCGCTTGAACACGGCGACCGCGCCACTCGATACTTCGTCGCCGCAGGTTTCCACGAGCCTGCTGATTGCCGCCTTCATGGGAACACTTCTCGGAATTGGTTGCGCCCTGGTGCTCGAATTGATGAATCGCCGGGTCAGGTCCAGCGATGACATATTGCAAATGCTGGACTTGCCGGTTCTCGCCAATATTTCTTCGAACAATATCAAACGCAGCATGATAAGGGGGCATGGCCGTCTTGCATTGCCTAATGGAAGCGCCGCATGACTATTCAGAGTTCGCAGATTGTCAGGTCCATCCCTCTGGTCAAGGCCAGCAGCAATGCCATTGTAGAAACAGGGCACAGCCGTTCCATGGGGTCGATATTGATCGACTCCGGCCGGTTGTCGGTTGGTAATGCTGAAAAAATACTGACTTACCAACGCGAAAACAGTGTTCGATTTGGTGAGGCCGGTCGCGCTTTGGGCTTGTTGACAGAAGACGATGTCCGATTTGCCTTGTCGGTTCAGTTTCATTATTCATACATACCGTCAGGCAGCAATTTAAGCCCCGAACTCATTGCTGCTTATCAACCCGACAGCCCTGCCGTTGAGGAATTGAGGGTATTGCGAAGCCAGTTGATGTTGCGCTGGTTCAGCAATGCCTCTGAAAACAAGGGGCTGGCTGTCGTCAGCGCAGCTGCAGGCGATGGGCGAAGTTATATTGCCGCAAACCTGGCAATTGTTTTTTCTCAGCTGGGAGAACGCACCTTGCTGATTGATGCCGACATGCGCATGCCTCGGCAGCACAAGATATTCAGCCTGGGCGCGCGTGCAGGCCTGTCGGATATTTTGGTGGGGCGTGCTGGATCCGATGCCATCGTCGATATCGATGCATTGCCCAATTTGTCGGTGCTGACGGCTGGCGCAACGCCTCCCAATCCCCAGGAGTTGCTGGGTCGACAAAGCTTTTCCAAACTGCTGCTTTCGTTGGGCGATGATTTCGACGTGATCATTGTCGACACACCGCCGGCGAACCTGTGCGCCGATGCCCATACGGTGGCAGTCAGGACCGGGGCTGCGCTTGTGGTTGCACGCCAGAACAAAAGCTCGGTCAGCCAGCTTTCCAGGTTCACCCACAGCTTGCGTGAGTTTGGCGTTCATCTGGTAGGGTCGGTTTTAAATGACAGTCAATGATTATCAGTTGATCGGTTGGTTCATTTATTTAAACGAAATAGCAATTGAGAGCTGAATGGAGTTTATAAAGAGCTGGCCGCAGCGTTGGGTATATTTGGTTGAAAAATTAGAAAATATAAAAACCCCGGAAGAGCGGATAAATTTAATAAAGATTCTTGGCCGCCAACAAAAACCCCTGATTCTTGCCTTTGCCAATGCGCATGCGTTGAATCTTGCGGCCGAGTCGCTTGATTTTTTTGAGTCTCTTTATCAGGCTGACATCGTCCTCCGAGATGGTTCGGGTATGGAAACCCTGTTCAACCATCTCAATATTTCACCCGGTCTCAACCTTAATGGCACGGACATGATTCCCGAGATAATCCGGGAATTCAATGGGCGCGACATTGCCGTTTTTGGCACCCAGGAACCTTTCCTGGGGTCAGGGAAAAAATTCATTGGGCAATCGCTCGCGCCGCAAAGCAAGGTTGTCACAGCCCATGGGTTTTTGGATGTCCCTGCTTACCTTGAGTTGGCCAACAAGCATTCTCCCGCCATTATCGTGTTGGGCATGGGCATGCCGAAGCAGGAGCAGGTTGCGCTGGCTTTGCGTTCAAGCCTTCAACACCCTTGCCTGATTGTTTGCGGCGGCGCAATCATTGATTTTTGGGGAGGCAAGATTTCACGGGCTCCGGCATGGATGCGCCGCACAGGCATGGAATGGGTATTCAGGCTATACAGTGAACCTCAGCGTTTATTCAAACGGTACGTCAATGGAAACCTGCTTTTTTTATCACGCACTCTGGCCTTGTCTACTTTTTATCGGCGCTCGTTGAAGAATATCAAAATATCCAAGAACTTCGGCCTGCATTGAATCATTCCTGCAATGGTTGCGGAACTCGTCCTGTCAGGCGTGCATTTGAATGAATGACTTCAGGTATAAGCCAAAAGACGACCGCAGCTAATTACCGCTGTCCAGATGGCAATTGAAATCAGCGCATGCACACGCGCCGGCAGCGGGGAAGTCGCTTCAACGTTCCAGCGTTGCACTGAGCGGTAGATGGTGGCATGGAACAAATCCGCATTGATGCCCGCTGTACCGATCAAGGCCAGTTTGATGAGAAATATGCGGTTGTTCAAAAAATCGTGAGGGTGTGCCGTGAACATCATCAACCCGGCCGGAACGATCAATAGCAAGCTTGCCATTGACCAGGGGAGCAGGTATTTGGCCAGTGCATTGATGGGCAAAGACCGCGACCAGCCCAGCAAGCGCAGGTCAAAGGCGATCACGGTGCCCACCAACAGCGTGAATCCAAGAATATGGAAGATTTCAACAATCGGATAAAGCCACAGGCTGCTGCGCATCGCCTGGGCCAAGGCTGTCATTTCCAGCCAGCCCAGCGCGCCAGAGCCCTGTTGCATCAGCGGAGTTCCGTTGTTTGCCGGTCGATGGTGATTCGCTCGGCACGGAGTTCATCCGGGTTGTTGCGGTTAGGAAAGCCATAGACCGTGGCTTGCCTGTTGCCGGGTGCAAGCATTTCCTGGGTAAGCCCACGATTTTGCATGCGCGTTGGCGGCGCCAGCACAACCGTCCATGTCTTGTCGGCGGTCTTCAGGCGTGTAAAACCATGCGGATGGACATAACCGGATTCTTCAATCGTTCCCACCAGTTCGCGTGGCTGGCTGGCGTCATATTCACTCCATCCATGGTGGGCCAAGACGGGCAATGTGGCCAGCAGCGTTATAAAACCTATTGTCTTCACCCTGCGTCCTCCTTGCAATATGAAAAAAATGGCGAACCTGGTGACCTAACGATGCGAGCGGATTGACCGTTTCCGGCAATCGTTCAAAAAACCGATTTCAGGAGTTTTAACTTTTTTACCCAACGCCGTCCATTTTGTCAATCGGCGAAAAACCTGGCTGCTCGTTTTCGTCAACAAGCACTGCCATTTTTTGACGTGGCCTGCGAAATCCGAGGCCGCAGAAGTAAATTTCTAGGGTGAACCGCCCAACTTCCTGCAAGTCAAAAGCCTCGGGGTCAAGCAGCCAGTTCTGGATCAAGCCGTCAATCATGGCATGCAGGCCCTGCGCCGCCGTGGCGCTGGACAACTGAAGCTCCAGCTTGTCATGGCGGGCTGCCGCATCCAGCCCTTGTTGAACGCGGGCGAGAAATCCGTTGCGGACGGCCAGGTGGCGAAGCCGGATGTTGCGGTGTTCCTCGACATATTCCACTTTTTGCGTGGCAACTTCCAGCACCCGCCGGGTTCTCACGTCATTCACGATCTGGTGCAACGCCATGAGGATGGCGTTTCGGGTGCGGTCCAGCGCACTGACTTCACCCAGGCCCGCTGTGTCCGCAGGAGGGCTTTCAAAATTGAAATACGCTTCGAGTGGCAGGGCGACCCGCTCCATCATGGCGTTGAACAGCGCGGACTTGTCCTTGAAGTGCCAGTAGACCGCGCCACGGGTGGCGCCCGCGCGAAGTGCAATGTCCTGAAGCGTGGTGCGCGAAACACCCTGGGTCTGAAACAGGCATTCGGCGGCATCAAGCAGCCGGCAACGCGTTTCTAGTGCTTCTTCTTTGGTTCGACGGGCCAATCAGCGGTCTCCTAAAAATGGTATCAATGGTTGGTCTTTATACATTCATAAATGTATGTAAACTATAGCATCCGTATAAACCCTTATTCTTCACGTTCCGGTTTTTATGATTTGCACTTGCTATATCCGGCAAGCCTGCATCCTTTTTGCGCCTTCTCTCCAATAAGTTCGAGGAACCGACATGCCCCTGCACAGCGTTGCACCTTCAATTTCATACCCATTGGTTTTGCCCGCCAGAGGTGGGCTTCATCAGCCCAGCGCCCTGGCCGCTGTGCTTGCGCTGTTCCTCGCAGGCTGCGGTAACGGCAGCGCCCCGGCCGCGCCCGAAGCCGGGAAAATGCCGCCGGCACAGGTTGGCGTTGTCACGGTCGCCCTGGGCGATGTGGGCTTGATCACTGAACTGCCAGGCAGGCTTGAGGCGTCGCGGGTCGCCCAGGTCAGGGCGCGGGCGGCCGGCATCCTGCAAAAGCGCCTGTTCCGTGAAGGCAGCGATGTGAAAGCGGGCCAGGCCTTGTTCACCATCGATGCCGCGCCTTATGCCGCCGCTGCAGCCAGTGCGCGCGCCGGACAGGCACGCGCCGAAGCCAACCTGGCGCAGGCGACGGCGCTGGCTGACCGGTACAAGCCGCTGGTCGAGGCCAATGCGATCAGCAAGCAGGAATATGCCAATGCCGTGGCTGCGCAAAAGCAGGCTGCGGCCGACGTGGCCGTGGGCAAGGCCAATGTGCAGACGGCCAGCATCACGCTGGGCTATGCCGCCGTCACGGCACCCATTTCGGGACGCATCGGCCGTTCGCTGGTCACCGAAGGCGCGCTGGTGGGGCAGGGCGATGCAACCCAGCTGGCGGTGATCCAGCAGATCAACCCGGTGTATGTGAACTTCACCCAGTCCGCCTCGGAGGTCATGAAGCTGCGCTCGGCCATGGAAAGTGGCCAGTTCAAGCGTGCCAGCGGCCCCGAAGCGGCCAGCGTGCGCATCTTGCTTGAAGACGGCACCGAGTATGCGCAGCCGGGGCGCCTGCTGTTTTCAGACCTCACGGTCGATGCCACCACCGGGCAGG